>MHDY01000192.1 GCA_001803705.1 Nitrospirae bacterium GWC2_56_14
AAGGCGGCGCAGCCCGGTCCATTGCGACATCCCACCTGGTCGATGCCGTGGCAAAAAAACACGGTATCGAGGTCTATGAAACCGGCGTGGGGTTCAAATATATCGGCGACCTGCTGGTCCAGGGCAAGATCATCTTCGGAGGAGAAGAAAGCGCCGGGATGACGATTAAGGATCACGTCCCCGAAAAGGACGGTATCATTGCCTGCATGCTGGTGGCGGAGATGGTCTCGCAAGAGAAGCGCCCCATCAGAGACCTGCTGAAGCGGCTGTACAAGGAAGTAGGCACGATCCTCAACGACCGAGTGAACATCCGGCTGACCGAGGGTAACCAAAAACAGGTTGCAGAACGGCTGGCACAGCCGCTGACCGAACTTGGCGGTCTGCGGGTCAAGGGAAAGAAGACAACGGCCGACGGGACCAAGTATATGCTTGAGGACGACAGCTGGGTGCTTATGCGTGCTTCCGGCACTGAACCGGTCGTGCGCATCTACGTTGAGGCCGAGTCCGAGACAAAGATCCAGAACCTCATTGAAGCAGGCAAGAAGTTCATTCTGGGACAATAAGATCATTGCGGATTTCGGATTGCGGATTTCCGAATTTAAATCTTTATAATCCGCAATCGACAATCCGCAATCCGAAATTACACAGGGGGGATTCATGAGCGAAATCATTGATGTATTTGCGCGCGAGGTGCTGGACTCTCGGGGGAATCCGACGGTCGAGGCCGATGTCATTCTCGAAAGCGGCGTTATGGGACGGGCGATCGTTCCGAGCGGCGCGTCAACAGGCGAACGCGAGGCTTTGGAACTCCGTGACGGCGGCAAACGCTACATGGGGAAAGGCGTTCAGAAGGCGGTCTACAATGTTATCGAGATCATCGGTCCGGTGATCTCCGGAATGGATGCCACGGAACAGGCCGTGATCGACCGCACCATGATCGAACTGGACGGCACCGAGACCAAGAAGAAGCTCGGCGCCAACGCGATGCTTGCGGTCTCTCTGGCAGTTGCCAAGGCAGCGGCTGAGGACTCCGGTCTTCCCCTGTACCATTACCTCGGCGGGCCGAATGCGAAGGAGCTTCCGGTGCCCATGATGAACGTCCTGAACGGGGGGGCCCACGCAGACAACAACGTGGACTTCCAGGAGTTCATGATCATTCCGGCCGGCGCGGAGACCTGCACGGACGCGATACGGATGGGCGCGGAGGTCTTTCACAGCCTGAAATCGGTGCTGAAGAAAAAAGGATATAATACCGCTGTGGGCGACGAGGGCGGTTTCGCTCCGAACCTCCGGTCCAACGAGGAGGCCTGTCAGGTCATTCTCGAAGCCATCCAGAAAGCAGGGTATAAGGCAGGCAAGGAAGTGTTCCTCGGCCTCGACGTCGCTTCCAGCGAGTTCTATGAGAAGGGCGTGTATAACATGAAGGGCGAGGGCAAGAAGATGACCTCGGACAAAATGATCAAGTTCTACGAGAGCTGGGTCAAGCAATACCCGATCATCTCCATCGAAGACGGCATGTCCGAGAAGGACTGGAAGGGGTGGAAGCTCCTGACGGACCAGATGGGCGGCAAGGTGCAGCTCGTGGGCGACGATATCTTCGTGACCAATACGAAGATCTTCAAGCAGGGGATCGAACAGGGCATCGCCAACTCGATCCTGATCAAGCTGAACCAGATCGGGACGCTGACCGAGACGCTCGATGCCATCGAAATGGCGAAGCGGGCGCGGTATACATCGGTCATATCGCACCGCTCGGGTGAGAGCGAAGATGCTACCATCGCCGATCTAGCTGTTGCTACCAACGTCGGCCAGATCAAGACGGGCTCGCTTTCGCGCACGGACCGGGTTGCAAAGTATAATCAGCTTATTCGCATTGAGGAAGAACTTGGGGATGCAGCCGTGTTTCGGGGCAGGGAAGTGTTCTATAGTATAAAGTAAAACGCAGATACCAACCAAAGCCGGAGGTCTTTAGGGTTAAGATCTCCGGCTTTTTTTATGAAGTGACGTCCGGGTCAGATAAACTCCATACTGTCGACAGAGCCGAACGGAGTTCCATGGACCGTATTTCCTTTGAAAAAATCGTTCAAAAGTCACTTACTCGTCTTCCTCGACGATTCAAAAACAAGGTAAAGAATATTTCCATTGAGGTCGAGGACCACCCTTCACGGGAGACTCTTGAGGACATGGGGATCGAGCACGGGACCCTGCTCGGTCTGTATCAGGGAGTGCCTTTGACCGCACGGGAGTGGAACTACGGCAATGTGCTGCCGGACCGCATTGTTATCTACCAGCGTCCCATCGAGCAGACTGCGCAGTCGCCCGAAGAGATCGAGGAAATCGTTCTCGAAACAGTAATACATGAGATCGGACATTATTTCGGGTTTGATGATGATGAGTTGTATCGAATAGAGAAAGAAAAAAGAAAGAAGGACGCTGGTTAGTCTCTGCAGCTGTCGCAGTGTTCCTGATTATCTATAGATTTTCAAAATTCTCTCAATGATCCCCGTTGTCGACGCACCCTCAACAAACTTGACATTCACGACCCGCCCGCCCCGCGCCTCCACGACATCACGCCCGATAATCTTCTCGACCGGCCAGTCGCCGCCTTTGACCAGCACATCGGGCTGCAAGGCCGTTATGACCTTGTAGGGGTCGGGTTCATCGAAGATCGTTACAAAGCTGACCGATTCGAGCGCTGCCAGTGTTTCCGCTCGGTCGCTCTGCATCGTGATCGGCCGTTTGTCTCCTTTGATCAGGCGCACGGAGGCATCGCTGTTGATGGCGACGACGAGGATGTCTCCAAGGGAACGAGCTGCTGCCAGATACCGTGTGTGGCCGGGATGGATAAGGTCAAAGCAGCCGTTGGTGAAAACGATTGTTTGGCCTGTCGCCCTGAGCAGCGAAAGGAGGGGAGCCAATTCAGCGATTGTTTTAATTTTTGCGAGCATGCAGAAATATACTACAACATTGCAGGGAAAGCAAGCTGAGACAACTTCTGACCGCATGGGGTCTAAACTTGTTAGACCTTTTGTTTATGCAGGGATAAACCGGGGAGAGGTGCCTATTCATCCTGGCAGGTGGTGAAGATATTGTCAAACTCGGGTGCGATCCTGATGAAGGCGTCGAACACTTGAGGGTCAAAATGCTTAGGCATCGTGCGCTCATCGCCTTTAGTGATGATGTCAAAGGTCATTTGATGGTCGAAGGCTGGTTTGTAGGGCCGGGCACTGCGCAGGGCGTCATATTGATCGACCAGCATGACGATCCGACCCTCGATGGGGATCGCCTCTCCCTTCAGGCCGAGCGGGTAGCCCTTTCCATCCCATCGCTCATGGTGATGAAGCGCGATGGATGCTGCCATCTGGATCGTAGGATAGTCCGAGCCGTCCAGGATCTTCGCTCCCATGGAGGTATGGGTCTTCATGATATCGAACTCTTTGCGGGTGAGCGGACCGGGTTTGAGCAAAATATGGTCCGGGATACCGATCTTGCCGATGTCATGCATGGAACTGGCAAAGGTCACGATATCAACGAAGTCCGGCGACAGGCCGAGTGCTTCGGCCATTTTATGCGTATAGAGGCTGATCCGGGAAATGTGAGCCCCCGTATCGGTATCGCGGTATTCGGCCACGGTAGTCAGGCGAGCCGTAATTTCCCTGGCAATGTTCTGGACCTGTTCAAGCGCATTGGCCAGCTCCTGCGTTCTTTTCCGAACAGTCTCCTCCAGCATTTCCTTGTAGTTCTTCTCCATCTGAACCAGCCGGGTGTATTTGACGGCCTTTTCAACGGCATAGAGAAGGTATTCCGGATTGTAAGGTTTCGTAATGAAATCAAAGGCACCGCGTTTCAGCGCATCAACGGCAACGTCAAGCTCTGCGAATGCGGTCATCAGGATGACGGGGACCATGCTGTTGTTGGTATGAATGCGTTGAAGCAGTTCAATGCCCGTGATCTCGGGCATCTTGATGTCGGTCAGGATGACGTCGAAATGCGTTTTTTTTAGCTTCTCCAACGCCTCTGATCCACCGCGACAGGTCGTGACCTGATAGCCATATTCCTGCAGCAACGAGGCTATTGATTCGAGGACGTAGGGATCGTCATCAACAACAAGCAGTGATTCCTGGTCTTTCTGGTTCATGGTTCTGCTTCCTCCGCCGATCTTGCGAGAGTACCGCTCCATCGTGCCTGCATCCTTGGCCAGAGACAGGAAACCTCCGGTTGCGGCCCTCATTCCGGCATGCTGCAGCAAACGAGTTTAGTATAACATTGCCGCGGGACACGGCCAAATAAAACCTGTTTTCACAGTGGTCGGGTAGTGTGACGATCGTGCACGGTGAGCGCCGGGCCTATCGTATATACGCCTCGGTCACATAACGCCGCATCATACGGTGACTGTTGAAATAGTAGGCATTCTTGCTGATGGCGTTCTTCATCATGCGGCTCCAGTTGCTCTTATTGGGGTTATAGTATTTCGGGATGATGAGGTTCTCGAGCTTGTCGTAGAGGTCGGCGACGTCCTCGGCATCTGAAGCTCCGGGTTCCGATGTTTCCGTAGGTTTGGCGCCGATAGACCAGCCGGTAAAGCCCTCGATATGACCCTCGATCCACCAGCCGTCGAGCACGCTGAAATTGACCACACCGTTGTGCGCGGCTTTCATCCCGCTGGTTCCCGATGCTTCGAGCGGCCTGAGCGGCGTGTTGAGCCAGATATCGACGCCCGAGACGAGCTTGAGGGCTATGTCCATATTGTAGCCCGGCAGGAAAGCGATGGCGATCTTTCCTTTGAGCTTGTCGCGATACCCGTAGATCCCCTGGATAAGGCGTTTGCCGTTATCATCGTGCGGATGGGCTTTGCCGGCATAGATGATCTGGATCCTGCCTTTTTCATTGATCTTCAGCAGCCGTTCGATGTCGGAGAAGAGGAGATGCGGCCGTTTATAAGCTGTGGCACGCCGCGCGAATCCCAGGGTAAGGACATTGGGGTCCATTTCCACGCCGGTTGTGTTGCTCACATAGGCCAGCAGCTTTCGTTTCGCCTCGCGGTGCGCTTCCCACAGTTCGAGTTCCGGAATGTTGCCCGAACGAACGAACAGCTCCGGCTCATTGGCCCAACCGGGAATGTATTTATCGAAGAGCTTGGCCATTTCCGAGCACGTCCAGGTGAAGGTATGCACGCCGTTCGTGATGGCATGGATGTGGTAGCCGGGAAACATATGCTGCGATACCTCCCCGTGCTTTTTCGCGACGCCGTTGATGTACTTGCTGAGATTGAGCGCCAGCATCGTCATGTTCAGGTTGTCCTTGCCTGCCAGGTCCTTGAGCACGTCGAAGGGAATGATCTCGCCGAGCACTTTGCTGACCAGGGGATAGGAGAACTTGTCATGCCCGGCCTCAACCGGGGTATGGGTCGTGAATACGCAGAGGTCCCGCACCCGGCCGACGTCCCAGACCGAACGTTCGTCCCACACGGTCTCGATATCGCGCTTGAACCGCAGAAGCAGCTCCAGCGCCAGAAAGCTCGCATGCCCCTCGTTCATATGATATTTTTTGATGTGAAACTCAAGAGCATGGAGCATACGCACACCGCCCATACCCAGCACGACTTCCTGCTTGATGCGGTAGGCGCTGTCGCCGCCATAGAGATAATCGGTGATGCAACGGTCCTCGGGCGTATTCTCCGGAACGTCCGTGTCCAGGAACAGCATGGGCACCCGTCCGCCGGTGGGGCTGATGACCTGATAGAGCCAGGCCTGGATATGGACATCGCGCCCCTCGATCTGCACTTTGACCGTTTCTTTCAGGAGCGTCATGTGCGTGGCAGGGTCCCAGACCACGGGTTTTTCATGCTGCCAGCCGGAATTGTCGAGTTCCTGGGTAAAGTAGCCCTTCCTCGTGATGAGCGTTACGGCAACCATCGGCAGGTTGAGGTCCGCTGCAGACTTGATCGTATCGCCGGCCAGGATGCCGAGGCCGCCGCTGTAGGTCGGAATATCGTTCTTCACGCCGATCTCCATGGAGAAATAGGCGATCATCGGCTCTGCGGTGAATGCATGCAGGGTATTGTTCATAATGCTCCTTCGGTGCGGGAAAACGCTATGGTCAATTCCCACGGTTAAAGATATCAGAAACGGCGGTACATTTCAACTGGCAGGCGGCTAGGCAGGAGGATGAAACAGAATGCGTCGCGGGAAAATTGCTGGAGGAAGTGCGATAGCGGGAAAAAAAGCGAAGGACCCGTTTCAGCCTCATGATTTTCCTAATCTGGCCTTCGCCAGTTCAATCAGGCCGAAAACCTTCAAGTCGATGAGCGTTCCCGCCTTCTGCATGGTCATCAAATAGTCCTGCACGCCCGGGAGCGGCACGTCGATCACCTCGATGATCTCATTGTCGTCGCCGCCGTTCCTGCCCACGTGGGTGAGCCGGGTGCAGAGATAGGCCCTGAGCATTTCCGTCGAGGCGCCGGTAGAGATCGGGCCCTCCGTAAGAAAATCAATGCTGCCTGCTTCCCAGCCTGTTTCTTCGATCAGTTCCCGTTTTGCGGCCGCTTCCATGGACTCTCCGGGTTCCACGAGACCGGCAGGGAGTTCGATGACGTCGCGGCCCAGCGGTGGCCTGAACTGTTTTTCCAAAAGGATCGATCCGGCAGGCGTGATCGCTGCCATGACCACGATGCCGCTGATGCCCACGCGTTCAAGCGCTTCCCAGGTGCGCACCGTGCCATGAGCGTCGCGGTAGGTGATCTCCACGGCGCTCATGAAACTTCCCTTCCACATCACTTTTTTGCTGAGAATTTCCATAGGAGCAAGTTCATTCCGAAATCCGCAATCCGCAATCCGAAATGTAGTTTAGAGCCACTTCTTCAGATCCAGCGTGAGGGCCGCCGGGATGATGGTGTCCACTTCGCGGATACGTTTACGCCCGGCTTTGACGAACATGGCCTTCTGGAGCTTCTTTTCCTCGGTGTAATGATCGAAGATCGGGTAGTCGGCCTCGGGGATATCCTTTTTGAAATAACCGCAGCCTTCAAGCTGGACCGAGCGGCGCGGACCTCGGATGGTGGGGCCGAAAATGCGGCAGATGTGCGGTCTCATCTCATAGACCATGCAGATGCCGTTCTCGAGCGCCGGGCAGGACATCTTGGCGGACCGGCGTGAAATGGCATCGATGGACGGCAGGGTCTTGAGCAGCGGGTCCTTGCGGGAAAAGGCTTTTTTCTTCTCCAGGATGTCCAGTTGCTCGTTTGCCCGCGCGATCACGCGTTTACGGACCTCGGCCGGGACCTTTTTCAGCGCCGACCGCAGATGGATCGCATCGAGCAGGGTGATGTCGAAGAACCCTACGGTACAGCACTCGTTGCAGCCGCGCTTGCACTTGACGCCGTTCTTTTTGGTCGCCGCGCCGAAGGTACTACTGGACTTTTCCAGGAAGGTTGAATACTTCTTTATGATACGGTTCATTTGCGGGTTACCTTTCATGAAGACAGTAGGGGATTATACGGGCTCGCAGGGTTATTTGTCAATAAGCGATATGAGAAATGGAGTTTAGTGAGGGTAGGGGAGGTGCAGTTGAAGTAGTTTAGGGTGTGCGTGTTTTAGGGAAAGTTCACGAAATGGAGGGGTTCGTGTTCCTTTTCAGCGAATCCTGCCGGCCCCGGTCGCATCGAAAATTTCACGATGTCCTTCTCCTCAAGGGTTTCAATCGCCTCCGCTTGTTCAACGCAGCTCATACACGATAACCTCCGCATTGCCGGTTCCCATGGTTGCGCCGGTGCTCTGGCCCGAATAAACCGTGCTGCCGTGAACTTCCAAAGATGGGCGCATCTCGCCGCCGCCCTCTCCCCATACCACGCTTCGCCCGATCTCCTTGTTGAGCGGATCAAAGTTCTTGTCGAATATCTTGATCACCGCCCGCTGTTCGCCGGTCGGTGGAGCACCCACGGCCTGTTTGTAGGTCATATAGAAGTACTTGTCGTCCGTGCGGAGGCCGGTTATATAGTTCTCCCGGTCATTGGCTTCGTCAGAGATGGTCCGAACGTCGATCTGGGGATCAAAGGTCCAGTTCGTGGTCATCTTGACGAGGATGATGTCACACTGAGCGCCGTCATCGGACATGAGGTTCTGGTCATTCACTCCCAGGTCGGAAACCGTCGTAGCAAGCGCCATATAAATGGCGTTGTTCCAGTAAATGAGGCTGGCCACCCTGCCCCTGCCGTCGGCAACGCCGGACAGGTCAAGGTCGAACTGCCTGATCTGGGCAAGGGTATCCTTGCTGAACTCCCGGACCCGGTAGATGGTGCTTCCGCTCATTGAGATCGACGACATGAGGCGTGTGGCCACAAAAACCGAAACAGGCCCGACCAGCGGCGCAGGATCGTTCAGAACCTCGTCACCTTCCACGGCATCGAACACCGGCATGGAGCTTGCGATCGGTTCAGGAGCCCGGGCGACAAGATCAAAGGAATCGTTCAAGGCATATTTCGCCCCGTGGAGATAGGTCGTGGTCGTTGTAGCAGTTTCATAGAAGGAGTAGACGTACTGGCCCTCTGATGCGATCCTGATGTCCGTAGCGGCACCGTATGCTACGGAGGGAGGCACGATCGTTGTTGTGGACATTACTGACGCAAGGTCGGCGTCGTAGATTTTGACGTCGAATGATCTCGTGTCAAATCCTCCGGCGATATGTCCCAGATAGATCGCAAAGACACGGCTGTCGGTTGCGATAATCTCCGGCCGGGCAGAACCGCCTTCGGCATCGGTGGTCAGCGTGACTGTTTTGACCAGATCGAGGGACACTGAAGCCGACGGATCGGCGGACCCGTTGCCGTCGCATCCTGACATCAGACCAGCGAGGACGACGCATACTGCGCTGCGCAAAATGCTCTGTACAATGTTCATTTCTGCACCTCCACGAACACCGGGCTGTCGCCGATCGTAAGGGGGGCGCTTCCCCGGAGACGACAGCCGTGCTTTTATTAAATGCGGCTGAATAGTCCGTTACTGCAGCGGCGCCATGATGAGCATCTTGACGTTCATTGCAGAACCTCAACGAATACGGGGGCCTCGCCAAGGCTTACCGTTACCGTGCCGCTTGATATGGGCAGGGACTCGGTGCGGAAGGCAGCCGCATAATCCGCGACCTCAGCCCCCCTGGCAAAGTACTGCACGCTCCCGGTAGTGAGCGCGGTAGTGCCGGACAGGCCTGTGATAGCCACCGGCTTGATCGCGCCGGGCGTGTATCCGTCCCACCAGGCCGCATATACCGGCTTATTGTTTTTGTCGAGCTTGTAGACGCGCAGATCGCCGGATTCATTGATGACCTGAATGTTCTTCCAGTCGCTGCCTTCGAGCATTTCAACCATCTTCTTGTAGGTATAGTAGGCGAGCTTTTTGTGTGACAAACCGTCGCTGTTCAAAGCATTATTGATCAACCCCACGTTATCAAAGTATCCGTTCACTTCTCCGCCGAAATTGTGCTGTTCGATGATCCCGGCCCAGAAGATCTTCGAAGCGCCGCGCGACAGGGCATACAGATACCGCTTCACCACCGCCGCTGCATGGTAGCTCTCGGTATGGTTCGGGTAACCCGCCGGTGAGTCGCTGTAGTCCGACATTTCGGTGATGTAGACCGGGACGTTGTCATGCCCGATCGCCGCGAGCGAGCCGCGGACGTCGGCGATATAGGCGCCCAATTCGTATGTCTTGTCCAGGGTAACGGCGGCGTAGTCATTATCGCCGGGGAACTGACCGGACCAGTGGAGATCGAAGATATCGAAATACCGGTCGCCTGGCGCGTCTTTCAGCCTGTTCAGCTCCGCCAGTACAGGCTTATAGAATGAATGAAAACCCCAGGGCGTGGCCGTTCCCGCCATGGCGACCTTGATAGCGGGAGCAACGCTCTTGATCGCCTTGTACGATTCTTTCAAGAGGAGAGCATAATGCTCCGGCGTATCCTGCCAGAATGCCGGGCCGTCAACCTCGTTTCCGATCTGGATCACGTCTATCTTCGGAGACCCCGGCGCATCGTCCCGCCCGTCCCCGTCGTACCGCTCGGCTGCTTTCTTGAGAAATTCCAGGTACCAGCTCATGTCCTTGGGAAGTTGCCCCGTGCCGGGGGTCGTGCCCTCAAGACTGTTTTGCGCTGAAGCGGTCACGAACAGTTGAGCGCCGGTCCCGTATCCCGTTGTCATGACCAGATCCGAAGCCGACCAGTCGTAAACTCCTTTTTGCTTTTCGATCAGGTCCCAGACAAGCGATCCGTAGGGCGCAACCCGTGCGGCTTTCGCGCCGAGATCGGTCACGGCTGCTGCTTCCGACGGATGGTTGAAATGCACTTCGTGGAGAGCAAAGGGCGATTCCGCGGTGATGGAGAGAGAAACTTCGGCGCCGCTGTCATTGCTGTTACTGCACGCAAACAGGGCGCCGAGGAAGAGCGCAGCCGTGGTTATTTTCATCTTCATTGAAGTATCTCCGCAATTACGGGATTTTCGTAGAGGGTCAGTGTCACTGCACCGCTTGAAACCGATACGGTTTGCGTGTCTCAATGCTGTTCCAGTCCGACCATTCCAGAATCCCGGTCATTTTCTTATGCATTGACACGGTTGAAATGGAATGTTTCAGGAGGAAGCGCACGGAAGGCCGCTCCCTCCTGAAAAAGGTCTTCAATACCTATGGCATTATCAGGTTCAGATCGATACCGGCCGCATCACTGGTGCTCAGGTTGACAAATCGGGGAACCGCTACACCCCTGGTCGCGGGGTTCTCCGAGGACCAGCCGACAACCTCCATTGCGTAGCATGCCCGGGGAAAGGGGAGCTGTGCTGTCCCGCCGGGGAGGTTCGTCATGGTGTAGCTCCCGCCCGATGCGATCTGGGCATTCACGTTCATCGCATTCACGATCATGCCGCCATGGACCGCGAAAAGGATGCCTCGGTCAAACCCTGTTCCCGGGGCAAAGGTCTCCGGCACCATGATCGAGCCCGAAACGCTGCGAGCAGCAAGCGGGGCCGTCACGTTCAACATGCCGAGCGAAAGCGTGCCGGTCGAGGACGAAACCGGCGCGGAGCCAAGGTCAATAGTATAGAGAGGGGCTCCTGCAACTGCCTGGTATCCGCCCGTTCCTTCAACAGGGGTGACCGTGGACAGGGTGATGATCGAAGCGTTATAGGTTCCGACCTGGAGCGGGTCCGATGACAGCGGAAATCCGAGGATCTGCCCGGTGAGCGGATTGAAATGCCTGAACCGGATGTCGTACGGTACTTCGCCAATGCCCGGCAGGGTCTGCATGAAATTCACCCAGGCGCCGGTCGGCGAGGTTATGGTCGCATCCAGCGTATAGTCCGGAGTGGCAGCCCGGGTCATGGTGATGGCCGGCACCACGGTCGGGTTGTTTTGCGGTGTCGTGCCTTTCACGACCGGAATGCCTTTTACGATGACGGTCTCGTAGTTGATCCCGCGTATCACGAGATCGTAGATCCCGGGAGCGAGCGGGAACAGGATGAATTTGCCGGTTTGATCCGACAGAGCGGTGACGCGCCGCACCACATGGACCTGGCCGTTCGGAGCCATCTGTTCCGCCTTGAACACGAACCGGGCGGAGGGATTGCTCCCGGTCGCTGCTGAATCGATCGATCCGATGATGGCCCCGGCGTTGTCGAGGTCAAAATGTGCCAGGCGCGGCTTTAAAATATACTCGGTATTCCCGTTGCGTTCGATCTTGACCACGTCATGGCCGGCGTCGAAATCTATGGCAATTTTCAATTTTGTGTTCTTTTTGACGCTGAACTCGCCGGTCAGGCTGATGCCGCGGCCAGCATCAGGCACCCGCAGGGGATAGGCCGTCGCGTCACCGGTCACGTCCACTTGATTATTGTACGCAAGGTTTTCCGCGGACGCGGAATCGGTCAGCGTATTCTCGGTCCTTGCGAGGAAGACCCTGAGCTGAGTGTAATCGCCCTCGGGCAGTTCAATATTGTCCCAGACCGGTGCGCTGATCGCGCCGTTGCTGAGTTCGAGGAGATCGAGGGTTATGGGGGCGGACAGGGGGAACTTGACCCATCCCGCCTGCTCGGTTTCCGCCGTGTCGCTGGTGTGGAACCAGAGGTCCCGGACAGTTACCCAAACATGGTCAAGCCCATAGGCAGGGGCATCCGTGAGGCTCACCGACACGATGCCCTTGTTCAGGCTTCCCGCGTCCGTGGTGCTGCTATTCCCCCCGCTGCATCCCTGGATGCTAAAGAACACTACTGCGACGATCCACAAACAATATTTGCGATACATGGCAATGCCTCCTTTTTAAAATGACGTTTCCTGTGTCTTGCATGATTAGACCGTGGAACGTCAAAAAGGTTTAATCAGTTTTATTCGTATAGGAAATAAAAAAGCCTGAGCGGTGTTCCGGCTCAGGCTGGGAGTGAAAGGGAAGGGAGTGGAGCGATTATCGGGGAGGGCGGGACTGCACGTCCCTTTCGGGATAGTCGTTCATCGGCCGCCCCTCCTGCCTGGACCTCCCGGACCCTTGCCGCGGGCGCCGGAGATCATGTCCCGCATCTCACGCTGGAACTCATGCTGGAAGATCAGAAACCGGGCCTGCTGTTCGATCGTAAGGATGTCCTTCAGCCCCTTCAGCTCCTGGTCCTTCAGACCCTGCATCTCTTGGCGGTTTTTCTCGAGTTTTTCGAGCAGGGACATGATCTTTGCTTCATCCGGTTTTGCGGTTCTCAGCAAGGACCGCAGGTCTCTCATGGCCTCCATCTGCTCCCGCATGGTATTACGGCGTTTCAGGTCCAGCGAACTCAGGAGGGATGAGAGCTTCGCGCTCGAATTGGTGTCGAGCTTCAGTTCCTCGGTGAGCCGCCAGATCCGCACCGCTTCTATCTTCTTCCTGACCTCTTCACGCCGTTCTTCAGAGGGCGGTCCTCCCTGCCCCTCGGGGGAGAATGGACCTGCTTCCCGTTGTGGCTCATCGGCCATTGGTCCGGACAGCTGCCGCTGGGCAAAGGCAGGCATGCCGGTCAGGGTCAGCGCGATCGTCAGTATCAGTATTTGTGGTATCTTCATACAAGGCCTCCTGCTGCATCATTGATTTATTCGTCTATCCTGAGCGGCTATCCCATACGTTTTTCGTTTACGGGTCTCTTCTTGAGCTTCTCCCGCGCATCCTGTTCCTTCTTATTCAGCATTTCGTAGATCCGGTCAAGTTCACGGGCGCTCAGTTCGGAAAGATCCTCAGAAAGGTCCCGTGAGGTGGGCTCCTGAGCGTCGTTCGTGATCGCTTCCTCTATGGGCGTGAACTCGTTCTGTGCCCACTGCGCAGCGGCATCGAACTCCTCGGATGAAAGCTCGGAAAGGTTCACCGGATCCGCGGCGCTATCCTCTAATGCAGTTCCGGTTGCGGGCGGGGTCATGCGGGCAACGTCCTTCGGAATGGGGCGGACCATGAACCACGAGACCGCGGCAATGACGATGACCGCGGCCGTTGCCCATGCAAAGCGGGGCATGAACGTCCAGCCCAGGAAGTCCGAAAGCACGAATTGCTTTTTTTCCTGTTGCCTGCCAATCTCAATTTCCCGGTAGATCCGTTCAGGCATTCCTGTCCAGAAGGCCTCGTCCGGGACCGGGACGGGATCATCGGCGAGCATGCTCAGCAGCGCCAATTCCGCCCGGCAATCCCCGCAGGAGGCAAGGTGGTGCTCCACGCGGGTGCGGGTGGCAGGATCGAGCGTTTTCTCCAGATACGCCGGGAGGAGCTCTTGTATGTTGGTATCGTTGCACATGGCAGTGGGTGCCCTGGCTACGGGCGGTTTTCCTTTTCCTTCAGCAGAATTTTCATTTTCTGCACGGCATGGTGATAATTTGCCTTTGCGGTGCCGAGAGAGCACTGCATGATGTTCGCGATCTCCTCGAACTTCAGACCGTTCTGCACCCTGAGCGTGAGGGTCATACGCTGTTTTTCCGGCAGCGACCCGACCGCCTCCAGGAGCAGGTTATGGTGCTCTTTGCGGATCAGGACGTCGAGCGTCCTGGGGTCCTTCCTGAGTACGACATCATCGAGCGAAACGTACTGGACCTTCGCGCGGTCACGATAGGTGTTCTTGGCCAGGTTGATCGCGATCTGGTAGAGCCAGGTCTTGAAACTCGACCGTCGCTCGAATCCGGACAAGCCGGTGAACGCCTTGACAAAGGTCTTCTGCAGAAGATCGGCCGCATCCTCGTGGTTGCTCACCATCCGGTAGACCAGGGCGTAAAGCGGTTTCTGGTGTTTTTGCACCAGCGCATTGAACGCCTCCCGGTCGCCTGCAGCATATCTGTCGATCAGATCGTTATCCTGGTCCATAGGAAGCCATTCACTTATTGAGACACTGCAGAGGGTAAAAGGTTAAATACGGGTAACTATTCAGGTTGAAGGTTGTAAGGCTGAAGGCTGAAGGAGGGGAAACAGGATGTTTTACCGTCCTGGTTTTGATTTTATTCTGTGCACTTACCTTCAGTCTTCGGCCTTCAGTCTATTCACCTGACGGTTCGTCCTTCAGCCTATCCACCTGACGTACAGTCTATCCACCTGACGATACGGCGGCATCGGCGCCCGGGATATCGCTAAAGAGGCAGACCTTGTTCCTGCCGGTGTGCTTGGCATGGTAGAGCGCCTGGTCGGTCTGCGCAATGAGCACTTCCTTTTTTCCGCACCCCGGATAGTAGGATGCCACGCCGATGCTCACTGTTTTTTTCAGGGTGATCTTTCCGGCCGTGATCACCGTGCTTTCAACGGTCTTCCTGATGCGTTCCGCCATCATCTGTGCTCCTGCCGTGTCCGCGCCCACCATGCCGATGGCAAACTCCTCGCCGCCGTAACGCGCGACAAAATCTATGCTGCGCGCCGTCTGGCGTATGACGTTGGCCACGGCCTTCAGCGCGATATCCCCGACCGGGTGGCCATGCTCGTCGTTCACCTTTTTGAAGTGATCGATATCGAAGAGCAAAAGGGAGAAGTGCTGCTGTTCGGCCCGGTCGAGGCGGTTAAATTCTTCATCCATTTTTTCCATGAACGTCCGGTGGTTCAAGAGGCCGGTCAGTCCGTCGGTGTGGGCCATGTTCCTGACCTGCCGGTGCAGGATGGCATTGTCCATAACGACCGCGACCTGGTTCATGAGCGTATCGAGGAACGCACGGTCATCGTTTGAAAAGGCGTTCGCCTTGACCGACCCGATGAAAAAAGCGCCGATGAACTTTTTCCCGGCCACGAGCGGCCAGCAGGACAGCGACCGGAGAGACTGAGTGAGTTTGATCGAATCGTCGAAAAGCCTGATCTCCTGTCTCCTGTCCCCGGTGTCCGGGAAGTGATAGGGCGAAGCCCGGCCCTGTCCCTCATCCCAGAGCCGCAGCATCTGTCCGAGGACTGCACTTTTTTCGATGGGGAATCTGCGCTCCATTGCGGGTCCCTTGCTGCTGTTCTCCGGAGTTATGGCCGTCTTGATCATTGCGGCAAACGAGTGGTTTTCCTGAGCGAGACTCACGGCGCCGCTCTGGTGGACCAGGACCATCTCGCTGTATTTGTCGTCATAGTGGGCAAAGATGCAGAGGTCGTACGAGACGAGGACCCTGATTTTGGCTGCCAGACGCTCCAGTACCTCACTGAGCTCAAGACTGCTGTTCAGGACGGAGCTGATCTCGTGCAGCGCCTCGAAGATCGTTGCCCGCTGATTCAGTTCACGGGAGACCCTGATCTTGTCTATGATCTGGATGAAGAACGGCGCGAAGCGGGACAGCGTGTCCTTCGTCTCAAACGAGAAGGCGCCTTCCTCAAGACTGTCGACAACGAGCAAGCCGGTGGGGTCCGCATCCTGGACGATGGGGATCGCAAGTGCGGTCCGTACCGGCACCGGCAGAGGCGTCGTGTAGTAGCCCAGTTTCTGGGACACCGGATCCAGATCTTGCGGCTGCGTGCAGTGCAGGTACGCGCCCAGGATGCTTCCCGGAGGCAAGGTATCTCCGACCACGGACAGATATTGCTTTCCCGAAGCGCTGCGGATGGCTCTGAGCACAAAGACCTGGTCCTCGTTAACGCGTTCCTTCAGGTACAGCGCATAGGTGTGGGCGGGAACAAACTCGTAGATCATATCGATCAGTCCGTTAAAGGTGATCTCCCGCTGCATGACGGTGTTCAGGTTCGCCGCCTGCCTGCGCTCGTTGGTCAAT
>MHDY01000193.1 GCA_001803705.1 Nitrospirae bacterium GWC2_56_14
AGATCCTTGGGAAGACCGACGATACGGTCTATGCCTTCATGGCCGAAGCATTGGCTGCCATGACGAGCACCGATCTCGGTTTGAACGAATGGGTCGCACTCGTGCTGAAATGCGGCGAGGTCAATCTCAAGGCCATGGAGATCCTCGATGGCGGCAACACCGGCACGTTCGGCCACCCGGTCCCGACCAAGGTTCCGCTGGGAGCGAAAAAAGGCAAGGCCATCCTTGTTTCGGGTCATGACCTGAAGGATCTCGACATGATCCTGAAGCAGAGCGAAGGCAAGGGGATCAATGTCTACACCCACGGCGAAATGCTGCCGGCTCATGGCTACCCGAGCCTCAAGAAATATCCGCACTTCTACGGCCACTACGGAACGGCCTGGCAGAACCAGCACAAAGAGTTCGCTCATTTCCCGGGCGCCATCGTGATGACCACGAACTGCATCCAGAAACCGCTGGCATCGTATAAAGAGAATCTCTTCACCTGCGGACTGGTGGGCTGGCCTGACGTGAAGCACATTTCCGACGGCAACTTCTCCTCCGTTATCGAAAAGGCCCAGTCGCTTCCGGGCTTCCCCACAGACGCACCGGGCAAGGAAGTCTTATCCGGATTCGCACGCAACGCCGTGCTCGGCGTGGCGGACAAGGTGATCGAGGCGGTAAAGGCAGGAAATATCCGACACTTCTTCCTCGTGGGCGGATGCGACGGAGCAAAGCCGGGCAGGAACTACTATACGGAGTTCGTGGAAAAAGCGCCCAAGGACACCATCGTCATGACCCTGGCCTGCGGCAAATTTCGCTTCTTTGACAAGAACCTGGGAGACATCGGCGGCATCCCGCGCCTGCTCGACATCGGCCAGTGCAACGACGCCTACTCGGCGATCCAGATCGCAGTAGCACTTTCCAAGGCGTTCAACGTCGGCGTGAACGAATTGCCGCTGTCTTTGGTCCTTTCCTGGTACGAGCAGAAGGCCGTGGCCATCCTGCTCTCCCTTTTGTCCCTGGGTATCAAGGACATCAGGCTTGGGCCGACGCTTCCGGCATTCATCACGCCCAACGTGCTCGATGTGCTGGTCAAGAACTTCGACATCAAGCCCATTGCGGCAACGGCAGAAGAGGACCTCGAAACGATCCTCGGGCCTTGCTGGAACAAGACCAAGGCGGAGTGCACCGAAGCTGCAGCAGTCTAATACGATTTAAGATGTAAGTTCAAGGCAGGACGAATTTCTTCGTCCTGCCTTTTCTATCATTAAGAGGGATGTTCCACGGTGAACGTTTCAAATGCGGAATAACGGTTAGAACACAACCCGGACGAAAAGAAAACCAAACCTTGGAACCGCGAGGGCGCGAAGGTCGCGAGGAAATCTTGAAGGTCCTATATTTGATGTGTTCGTAAAAAGTCCTTTAAGCCGTCCTTGCGAGCAAAGCGAATTAATCTCGCAGTTCATAACCGACTGAAAAAACGAGATTGCCGCGTCGCTCCGCTCCTCGCAATGACGGCAGAGGAGACTTCTTACGAGACCATCATATTTAAAGCCAATCATTTTGCCTTTGACGTCCTCGCGTCCCTCGCGCCTTCGCGGTAAAAGCTCTTCCGCTGTGTGACTCAACCGTCCGAGTTTTTCCTTCCTTTTATCATGCTCCTATGGTAAATTACGAGTTCTTAATCAGCAGGAGCGGAGGGATCCAGAAGCTCATGGGCAGAGTAATCGCAATCGCCAATCAGAAGGGCGGCGTGGGAAAGACCACCACCACGGTCAACATCGCGGCATCGCTCGCTGCGGCTGAGAAGAAAGTGCTGCTCATCGACGCCGATCCGCAGGGCAACTCCACCAGCGGCATGGGTGTAGACCGCAAGGACCTTACCGGCACCACCTACGACCTCTTTACGGGCAAGAAGTCCTTTGACGAGATAAAAAAGAACACTCACTTCCCCTGGCTCGACGTCGTGCCGGCAGGCATAGACCTGGTGGGCGTCGAGATCGAGCTCATCCATACCATCGCCCGGGAGCGCGTACTCAAGAAGGCCATCGCGCAGTTCCGGGATAATTACGATTACATCTTCATCGACTGCCCGCCGTCCTTAGGGCTTCTGACCGTGAACGCCCTGACCGCTGCCGACGGGGTGCTGATCCCGGTCCAGACCGAGTACTATGCGTTGGAAGGTCTGTCGGCGCTGATGAACACCATCAAGCTGATCAAACAGGACCTGAACCCCGAGCTTGCCATCGAAGGCGTGCTGCTCACCATGTACGACAGCAGGAACAACCTGGCCACGCAGGTATCACAGGAAGTGCGCAAGTACTTCGGCGACAAGGTCTATGACACCGTCATTCACCGAAACGTAGCCCTGAGCGAGGCGCCGAGCCACGGCAAGCCCGTGCTGCTCTACGACATCCGCTCCCGCGGTGCGCAAAGCTACCTCGAACTTGCCAAGGAGGTCATTCACAATGCAAAAGCAGGCGCTCGGTAAAGGCCTCGGCGCGCTCATCCCGGACCTGTCTTCGCTCAACGACAAAGAGAAGAAGGCGCTGGGCATTTCTGAGATCGAGCTGGACAAGATCGTGCCGAACGAATTCCAGCCGCGCAAGACCTTTCAGGACGACGCAATGAAGGAGCTTGCCGCGTCGATCAAAGAACACGGCGTGATCCAGCCGATCATCGTGCACCGCATCGGCACGAACTACGGGCTGATCGCAGGCGAGCGCCGGTGGCGCGCGTCACGGCTCGCAGGCCTCAAGACCATCCCGGCCCTGGTGAAAGAAGCAACCAAGCGCGAACTCATCGAGCAGGCCTTGATCGAGAACATCCAGCGCGAGGACCTGAACCCGCTGGAAGCTGCCGAGGCTTACAAGCGGCTGCAGGATGAGTTCAAGCTGACGCAGGAAGACCTCGCGAAGCGCGTGGGCAAAGAGCGTTCAACGGTTACGAACTTTCTCCGGCTGCTCAGCCTTCCCAAGGAAGTGAAGCACGATCTCGCCGCAGGCAACCTCAGTATGGGTCATGCCAAAGCGCTGCTCTCGATGGAGCGCGTTCGCGACCAGCAGCAGGCAGCGCTCATGATCGTGAAGAAGGGGCTGTCGGTGCGCGAGGCCGAAGCGCTTGCCGCAAACCTCAAGAATCCCGCAAAAGAGAAAAAACCGAAGGTCAGCCACGAGCTCAAATCGGTCGAAGACAAGCTCAGGAAATCGCTCGGCACCAAGGTGAGCGTCACGGGCAAGGCCAAAGGCGGCAGGATCGTGATCGACTATTACTCCGCCGAGGAGCTGGACCGGATACTGGAGAAGATCGGGTAAAACACATTCTGCCACGAAGGCACTAAGGCACTAAGAAAGACTAAAGTTTAAAGCCTCCTTCGTGTCTTAGAGTCTTTGTGGCAAAAACACTTTGAATTTATTTGAGGAGGAAATTGTCCATGTTAAAAAAAGGTTCCGGCACAACAGAGCAGGGCGAGATCACGGCATTCCTGGGCAAAGGCACGGAGTTCAAGGGTGTGCTCAGCTTCGAAGGCACCATCCGCGTTGACGGCAAGGTGGAAGGCGAGGTCGTTTCCAAGGACACGCTGATCGCCGGCGACGGCGCATTCCTCCAGGGCGAGATCACCGTGGGCACGATCATCTCCAGCGGCAAGATCGTGGGCAACATCAACGCGAACCAGAAGGTGCACATCCTCGCGCCGGGCGTGGTGCAGGGCAACATCAGGACGCCCAAGCTCATCATCGAGGAAGGCGTGACCTTTGACGGCAAGTGCGAGATGGCCGGCGAGAAGAAAGCGGTTGAGCAGAAAGTCGTGTCGATGACGGACCGGTAGGGAACAAGGTTAGCACAAAAAGAGAACAAAGGACCAGAACATGACCATAATGCATCTCTTTCGTACCCCGGCGCTCTCTGCTTACCAGACCTCCGGCCTTCTTACAACTGCTCAGCAGAAAGTCTCTCCCGCTATTCAGAAGATCGAAACGGAATTCTGCTTTAACGCAGCGGCGGAAAGCCCGCTCTCAGCAGACGAGATGCGTCTGCTCCGCTGGCTCCTGACCGAGACCTTCGAGCCGAAGAACTTTTCTGATACGAGCTTTCTCACCCTGAACCCTGGACCCCGGACCCAGGTCTTAGAAGTTGGTCCCCGCATGAACTTCACCACTGCCTGGTCCTCCAACGCGGTCTCTGTATGCCAGGCCTGCGGCATAAAAAAGATCACGCGCATCGAGCGCTCTCGGCGCTACCGGCTCAACTTTGCGCAGAACGCTTCGCTCACCAAAGACCAGGAGAAGGCCTTCCTCAGCCTCGTGCACGACCGCATGACCGAGTGCCCTTATCCAAAGCCGCTCGAAACCTTCGAGACCGGCATCAAGCCTGAACCGGTGCGCGTCATTCCGCTCATGGAAGAGGGAAGACCTGCGCTCGAAAAGATCAACCGCGAGATGGGTCTGGGCTTGGATGATTGGGACCTGGACTATTACACGCATCTTTTTGTAAAAGACATCAAGCGCAATCCGACTAATGTGGAATGCTTCGACCTTTCGCAATCCAACAGCGAACACTCGCGCCACTGGTTCTTCCGCGGCAAGCTCGTTGTTGACGGCAAAGAAGTTCCCGAGAACCTGATGAAGATCGTGAAGGCGACCTACGATGCGAACCCGAACAACAGCGTCATCGCCTTCAGCGACAACTCGAGCGCCATTACGGGCTACGACATCACCACCATCGTACCCGAGACCATCGGCAAGCCGTCGCCCTTCCGCCCGACAAAACGGAAGTACCATGTCATCCTGACGGCGGAAACACACAACTTCCCGTCGGGCGTGGCGCCGTTCCCCGGAGCCGAGACCGGCACGGGAGGGCGCATCCGCGACGTGCAGGCCACCGGGACCGGCGGTCTCGTGGTGGCGGGTACGGCTGCCTACTGCGTGGGCAACCTGCGCATCCCGGGGTACGAGCTTCCCTGGGAAGACGCCTCATATTCTTATCCGAATAATCTTGCCTCGCCGCTCCAGATCGAGGTCGAGGCAAGCAACGGCGCATCGGACTACGGCAACAAATTCGGCGAACCGGTGATCCAGGGCTTTACCCGTTCCTTCGGCCTCCGGCTTCCCGACGGCGAGCGCAGGGAATGGCTCAAGCCGATCATGTTTTCCGCTGGCGTGGGCCAGATGGACGCCCGTCATACAGTAAAGACGGAAGCACAGAAGGGCATGCTCGTGGTCAAGGTCGGCGGACCGGCCTACCGCATCGGCATGGGCGGTGGAGCTGCCTCGTCCATGATCCAGGGCGAGAACGTTGCCGAATTGGATTTCAACGCAGTACAGCGCGGCGATGCTGAGATGGAACAGAAGATGAACCGCGTGATCCGCGCCTGCGTGGAGCTTGGGGAGAAGAACCCTATCCAGAGCATCCACGACCAGGGCGCCGGCGGCAACTGCAATGTGGTGAAGGAGATCGTGCATCCGGCAGGCGCGAAGATCGAGATACGGAAGATCATCGTGGGCGACGCAACGCTCTCGGTGCTCGAGATCTGGGGCGCCGAATATCAGGAGCAGAATGCGCTCCTCCTGAAACCGGAGCACGAGCAACTCTTCCGTTCGCTCTGCGAACGCGAGAAGATCCCCGTGGCCATCATCGGCACGATCACCGGCAACGGCTACATCGTTTTATATGATGAGACAGACAAATCCACACCCGAGAACCTGGAGCTTGCCAAGGTGCTTGGCGACATGCCGCAGAAGGTGTTCACGCTCGACCGGAAAAAGACGGAGCTCAAACCGCTCGAACTTCCGAAGGATCTTACCGTACGGCAGGCGCTGGACCGAGTGCTGCGGCTTGTTTCGGTCGGGTCCAAGCGGTTCCTTACGAATAAGGTCGATCGTTCGGTCACCGGCCTGATCGCACGCCAGCAGTGCTGCGGCCCGCTCCAGCTCACGGTCTCAGACGTGGCGGTGATCGCGCAGTCACATTTCGGTTTGACCGGCGCTGCCATCTCGATCGGCGAGCAGCCGGTAAAAGAGCTTATCGATCCCGCTGCCATGGCCAGGATGAGCGTGGGCGAAGCACTCACGAACATTGTCTGGGCAAAGGTCTCCGGCCTGGGTGATATCCGGTGTTCTGCCAACTGGATGTGGGCCCCCAAGCTTCCGGGCGAAGGTTCGCGGCTTTATGACGCAGCGCTCGCCATGCGCGATGTGATGATCGAGTTCGGCATGGCAGTGGACGGCGGCAAGGACAGTCTATCCATGGCCGCAAAAGTGACGAACCCTGACGGAACTCACGAGACCGTGAAGTCACCCGGCACGCTCGTGATCTCCGCCTACGTCACCTGCCCGGATATCACGAAAACGATAACGCCGGACATCAAGATGCCGGGTAAAAGCAAGATCCTTTTCATCGATCTCGGCAACGGCCGGAACAGGCTCGGCGGGTCAGCCCTTGCGCAGGTCTTCGGCCAGGTGGGTGACAAGTCCCCTGATCTCGACGACCCGCAGCTTCTCGTGAGGACGTTCAATG
>MHDY01000194.1:0-268 GCA_001803705.1 Nitrospirae bacterium GWC2_56_14
CGCCGCGATATCGTTCTGCTGAACGCCGCTGCAGCGCTCGCGGCCTCGGGAAAGGTGAAGGATCTGAAGGACGGCGTCACTATGGCAGCGGCGTCCATCGACTCCGGGGCTGCGATGAAAAAACTGGAAGAACTGAAGGCGTTCACGAATAAATAACAGGGGCCAGGCGCAAGGGTCCAGGGTCCAGAAAACCATTCTGACCTGAACCCTGAACCCTGAACCCTGAACCCTATTATGATTTTAGACGATATCATCGCGTATAAAAAAG
>MHDY01000194.1:309-451 GCA_001803705.1 Nitrospirae bacterium GWC2_56_14
CTAAAGCAACGGATAACTGACGAAGGTCCCACGCGGGGATTTGGAAATGTCCTCGCAACAGGGGAGGGGATCAGGCTCATTGCCGAGGTGAAAAAGGCTTCGCCATCCAAGGGTGTGATCCGCGAGGATTTCGACCCGGTGA
>MHDY01000194.1:722-2833 GCA_001803705.1 Nitrospirae bacterium GWC2_56_14
AGTCTTTGCTGGCCGGGGCCATGCTCGTGGGAATCAACAACCGGAACCTCATGACCTTCGAGGTGACCCTGCAAACGACCCTGGATCTGTTGAAGGATATCCCCGATGACCGCGTGGTGGTGAGCGAAAGCGGGATCAGGACGCGGGACGATGTGGTGATGCTCCAGAAGGCGGGTGTGGACGCCATTCTGGTCGGCGAGAGCCTGATGCGGGAAAAGGATATTGGAAAAAAGGTGAAGGAGCTTTTAGGGACAAGCGCTTAATCCTGATTTCGAAACGTTCAGCAAGGATTGAATGATCAAATGAAAAAGTTGTGTAACTGCTGAGATCAACATTTTATCCGCAGATTACGCAGATTTCACAGATTAAAGCAAACCCGAATTATGTTTTTTTAAATCTGCGCCCATCTGCGAAATCTGCGGACAAAAGGGTTTTCTCTGGTGTAACTCCCCTCTGGGTTCAGGCGTGCTGAATAGTTACAATATGGTCACCTTAGTGAGTGTTGATATACTTTAGAATTTAGAATTTTGAAATTCGTCTTTGAGGTAAAATTATGATCAAGATCAAGATCTGCGGAATAACAAATCTGGAAGATGCAATGGCGGCTGCCGAGGACGGCGCGGATGCGCTGGGGTTCATCTTTTACAAGAAAAGCCCCCGCTACGTGGAACCCTCGAAGGCGGCCGAGATCGTTCGTCAGTTGCCGCCTTTTATTACGCCCGTCGCTGTTTTTGTGAACGAACGCGAGGAAAAGATCAGGGACATCCAGTTCACGACCGGCATCAAGGTGCTGCAGTTCCATGGCGACGAGCGGCCGGAGTTCTGCGACCGCTTCGCCACGCGCGTGATCAAGGCCTTTCAGGTCAAGGACAAGGAGAGCATCAAGCACATGGCGCACTACCATGTCGGCGCCTTTCTCCTGGACAGCTACAAGGACGGCGAGCGCGGCGGTACCGGCACGATCTTTGACTGGCATCTGGCTGTCGTGGCAAAGACATTCGGTAGAGTAATCCTGGCAGGCGGCCTTACGCCGGAGAACGTTGCCGAAGCCGTGAAGCTTGTCCAGCCCTATGGGGTCGATGTTGCCGGCGGCGTTGAGCGGGAAAAGGGCCTCAAGGACCACGCCAAACTCAAAAAATTCATCACCGAGGTCCGGAGGGCGTCGCGGCCATGAGTATTCCTGATAAAAAAGGACATTTCGGCATCTACGGCGGGAAGTTCGCTCCTGAAACGCTGATGCCTGCGCTGGCCGAACTGGAAGCGGCCTATCTTGCGGCGAAGAAGGACAAAGAGTTCCAGGCTGAGCTCGATTATTATTCCAAAGAGTTCGTCGGTCGTGCCACGCCACTCTATTACGCCAAACGGCTGAGCGACCATCTCGGCGGCGCGAAGATATACCTCAAGCGCGAAGACCTCTGCCACACCGGCGCGCATAAGATCAACAATTCCCTTGCCCAGGTGCTGCTTGCCAAGCGCATGGGCAAGACCCGCGTGATCGCCGAGACCGGAGCAGGGCAGCACGGCGTCGCCACGGCCACGGCGGCCGCCATGTTCGGACTCGATTGCGAAGTGTATATGGGCACCGACGATGTGGCGCGCCAGTCGCTGAACGTGTTCCGCATGAAGCTCCTGGGCACGATCGTGCGGCCCGTGGATCTCGGCAGCAAGACGCTGAAGGACGCCATCAACGAGGCCATGCGCGACTGGATCACCAACGTTTCGAACACGCATTACGTGCTCGGCACGGCTTTCGGCCCGCATCCCTTCCCCATGATGGTGCGGGATTTCCAGTCCGTCATTGGACGGGAGGCAAAGAAACAGATCATGAAGCTTGAGAATAGGCTGCCGGACGCCCTTGTCGCTTGCGTGGGCGGCGGTTCGAACGCCATCGGCCTGTTCTACGAGTTCCTCGAAGACGCCGCGGTAAAGATGTACGGCGTAGAGGCCGGCGGGCTCGGTATCGAACGCGGCAAACATGCGGCTCGTTTTGCCGGCGGTTCCCTCGGGGTGCTGCAGGGGACCAAGACCTTCGTGCTCCAGGACGAACACGGGCAGATCGAGCTCACGCACTCTGTTTCCGCAGGGCTCGATTACGCGGCAGTCGGACCGGA
>MHDY01000194.1:2842-3085 GCA_001803705.1 Nitrospirae bacterium GWC2_56_14
CTATCGCGATGCCGGACGCATTGAATATACCTACGCCATCGACGAAGAGGCCATGGAAGCATTCGATCTCCTGTCGCGCCTGGAAGGCATCATCCCGGCGCTTGAAAGCGCTCATGCCGTTGCCTATTGCCTCAAATTAGCGCCAACGCTCGGCAAGGACAAGATCATCATCTGCAACCTTTCCGGACGCGGGGACAAGGACGTGATGCAGGTGGCGAAGATCAAGGGTGTGGAACTGTAGCG
>MHDY01000194.1:3363-4618 GCA_001803705.1 Nitrospirae bacterium GWC2_56_14
GAATAATACAAGCATCGCCGATGTTCTGGGCCTCGTGGCTGACGTGCGCAAAGAGAGCAGGATACCGTTCATTCTCATGACCTACTACAACCTTATTTTTCACTACGGAGAGGAACGCTTTGTCCGGGATGCAGTGGCTGCAGGCCTGGACGGCATCATTCTTCCCGATCTTCCCCCCGAGGAAGCGGGGACCCTTGTCGCGCTTTCGAAGAAGGCCGGACTGGATATGATCTTCCTGCTGGCTCCGACGAGCACGGATGAGCGTATCAAGCTGGTCTCCCGCCTGTCGCAGGGATTTGTCTACTATGTCTCGCTCACCGGCGTGACCGGGGCGAGGACGGGGCTGCAGCAGTCGATCCAGGAATCGCTTACGCGGATCAAGACCATGACGGACAAGCCCGTTGCCGTGGGGTTCGGCATTTCAACGCCGGACCAGGCAGCGCAGGTTTCGCAGTGGGGCGCCGACGGTGTGATCGTGGGCAGTGCTCTCGTGAAGGTGATCGAAGAGAACAGCGGCTCTGCAGAGCTTGTCGAGAAGTCCGCAGCATTTGTCAAGGCGCTCAAGCAAGGGGTACTGGCGGGACATGGCGACTAAAAAAAACAAGGTGGTCAGCAAGGCCCGGAAGGCGGGTACGGAGTCCCGTCGCATTGTTCCGGCAGCAAAGAAGCCGGCAGTCTTAAAAAAGACGGTTTCCGGAAAAGACAATACGGCCCTCCGCGCCGAACTGAGCGCGCTCAAGAAAATGGTGCTGCTCCAGAAGGTCAAGCAGGAGCTGCTCACCAGCAAGAACATCGGCTCCGTCGAACTGGACACCCTGCTCTCCAATTATCTCACCGTCATCCTCAAATTGACCAACACCTCTGCCGGGTCCATCCTCATGCACGACGGCGAGAGCCTGGTGTTCCGCGCCAGCGCCGGCCCGGGCTCGCAGAAGCTCATCGGCAGGCAATTGTCCACCGAAGAAGGCATCGCAGGCTGGGTGTTCAAGACCGGCAAGACCTACCTGAGCTCCGATGTGGCCAGGGACACGAAATGGAGCAGCAAGATCAGCGCTGAGATGCGCTTTCCTACCCGCAATATCCTCGCTTCGCCGCTGACGACCTCGGGCGGCGTGATCGGGGTGGTCGAGATCATCAACAAAAAAATCGGCAGGCCCTTTGGCAAAGAAGACAAAGAAATGCTCGATACGCTCGCCGGGCAGCTTGCTTTGGACGTAGCGTACACGGTCCTCCTGTCCGGAAGCAGGCTGGAGGC
>MHDY01000194.1:4663-6744 GCA_001803705.1 Nitrospirae bacterium GWC2_56_14
CACGCTTAACCAGCGGGAGGTGCGCCAGCGCGCCATCGAGGCGGTGACCAGTTTGCTGGGCGCCGAAGTGGGGTCGCTGCTGCTTGTGGACGAGCGGACCAAGGACCTCTACTTCGAGGTGGCGCTCGGCGAAAAGGAACTGCAGGTCAAACAGATGCGCCTCAAAATGGGCGAAGGCATTGCCGGCTGGGTGGCGGCGAACGACCAGCCTGCGCTGATCAATGATGTCCAGAACGACCCCCGCTACTTCAGGCGCGCGCAGACGATCACGGATTTCATCACCCGGAACATGGTCTGCGTGCCGGTGCGCTCCCGGGGCGGCGTGATCGGCGTGCTCCAGGCCGTGAACAAGAAGGACGGAGGGCTCTTCACCGAAGACGACCTTGAGGTCTGCTGGACCCTGGCCAACCAGGTGGCCGTGGCGCTCGAGAACGCACATCTTTATGCCGAACTCAAGGAAACGTTCCTGAACACGGCCGAGGCGCTTGCAGCTGCGGTCGAGAAGAAAGACCCCTATACGGGCGGCCATATCAAGCGCGTGGTGGAGTACAGCGCGGCCATTGCGCGGCACATGTCCCTGTCGTTGAACGACGTAGAGGCGCTCCGTCTGGCTGCGGTGCTGCACGATATCGGCAAGATAGGGATCAGGGACAGCGTGCTGTTAAAAGAGGGCGGGCTCAACCACGAAGAGATCTGCCATATGCGCGAGCACCCGCTGGTGGGCGAGGACATTCTCGACCATATTGAGCAGATGAAAGATGTCCGAAAGATCCTGCGCGCCCATCACGAAAAATGGGACGGCAGCGGCTACCCCGACGGTCTGAAAGGCGGAAGCATCCCGGTCCACGCGCGGATCATCGCGATCGCCGATACCTTTGACGCCATCACGACCGACCGCCCCTATCGCAAGGCCGCTGACTGGAAATCCGCAGCCGAGGAGATCAAACGCTGCTCTGGCACGTTTTATGACCCGGAGATCGTCGATGCGTTTCTCCGGGCATGCGAAGCAGGCGATATTACGATCGTGGGCGGGTGATGACACCCGTGATCCTAATACTTTCACGAGGCAATGTCTCAGATCGATAAAGTAACATAAAAATCAAAAACGTTTCTCGCAAAGCTCGCAAAGGACGCCAAGAAAAGCCTAAAGCACTGCTTTGCTTTTTGGCTTTAAAACAGAAAAGAGCTTGACTCAAGGTTTCCTTTGCGCTCTTTGCGAGCTTTGCGAGAAAATTTATTAGTTTGGTTCAATTCAAAAACTTGATCCAAAATTCAAGATGAGACGAAGTAAAATACTTAATTCCGACCATTGACCACTTACCAAGGGGGTTCGTATGAGCGAGGTCCAGGTTCAGTTATACACAAGATTCGGCAAGAAGATCCCGCCCGGCACGGTGCTCTTTAACGAAGGAGAGCGGGGCGAGGAAATGTACATCCTGCAGTCCGGCAGGGTGAAGATCAGCAAGCGGATCCGTGGGGTGGAAAAGACCCTGGCGACGCTCGAAAAGGGCGAGTTCTTCGGCGAGATGGCCATTCTGAACGACAAACCCCGTTCTGCTTCGGCCGAGACCATTGAAGAGTGTGAAATGCTCGTGATCGACCGCAAGACCTTCGATGCTTTGATCCGGGGCAACGCCGAGATCGCGGTCCGGTTCATCAAAAGGCTTGCCGACCGGCTGCGCGAGACCAACGACCAGATGGAATCCCTGATGATCAAGGACAATACGAGCCGGCTCGTGAGCATCCTGGCGAAGCACGTGCGCGACAACAAGAAGGGCGGCGCTTTCGTCATGACCGTCGATGAACTTGCCGGGGTGGCCGGCATTGAGGCCGCCCAGGCCAGGACAATCCTGGAAAAACTGGCCAGCGTCCGGATCGTGAACCTCAGTGAGGACAAGGTCCATATATTGAACCAGGAGCAGGTTGACAAACTGGTCCGGTACCTGGAAATGCGGGAGATCTTCGGGGAAATGGCCTAGCGTCATGGCACCGGCCTGGAAGAGCGTACTCAGGGAGAGAACATGAAGCAGTCGACAGGGAAAAAGGCGGGGCTCACCATCGCGCTCATTGTGGCGCTCGTG
>MHDY01000195.1 GCA_001803705.1 Nitrospirae bacterium GWC2_56_14
CCTGACTGTTTATGGATGTTCAGAATTCCGTCCATGGGAGATTCAGTTTCCCATCTGCGACAGAATGACCTTCGCTACTTCACCGAGAACCTTGCGTTTAATATCCTCGAGTGTTCCATCCAGGGTGCTTCCCGCGGCATTCTTATGGCCTCCGCCGCCCAGGGCCTGCGCCAGGCTCGAAAGATCTACACGTCCCTTTGAGCGAAGACTGATCTTGTACTGCTTTTGGGCAGTTTGCCTGAACAGGATGGCGACCTCGACACCGCTCACCGACCTGACATAATTGACGAAATTATCGGTATCTTCGGCAGTGGTGCCGGTCTTATGAAAAAGCTCGTCGGTCACCACGACCCAGGCCATTCTCTTGTCCGGGGAACGCTCCATATCTCCCAGAACGGTGCCGAGCAGTTTTAAACGATTAAAGGAATAGGACTCGTACACATTCTCAGTGACCAGCCAGGGGTCGGCACCGGCTTCGAGCAGTGTAGCAGATATCCGCATGCATTCAGGTGATGTGTTGGAATAGCGAAAAGAGCCCGTGTCGGTAAAAATGGAGGTATAGAGACAGAGCGCCATATCCCGGTCAATGGGCAGGCCTGCCTCCAAGAGGAGCTTGTAGATCATCTCTCCGGTGGCAGAGGCGGCAGCGTCAAGCCACGTGAGCGGCCATAAACGCGGATTCGTGATATGGTGGTCGATATTGATAAGCTTAGCGGCGGGATAATCGCCTGCGAAAAGTCCTGTGCGCGGAGGATCGGAATCAAGGACGATCATCGCGTCAAATCGCCCGGTGACGACCGGTCCGGAGGCTATCCGGGCCTGGTGAGGAAGAAACCGGTAAATCTCAGGAACCGGGTCAAGGTTGTGGGCGGTCACGGTCTTGCCCATCTTTTCAAGGGCAAGCATGAGCGCAAGCTGGGATCCCAGCGCGTCACCGTCCGGACTTTTATGCACAGAAATAAGGATCGTGTTGCAGGATTGCAGGGCTGCTATGATCGTGCGGGGGTCACTCATCGTGCGGCTTGTTCGGATCCTTCTTTTCTTCGATCGAATGCAGCAGATCCATGATATGCGCGCCCCGTTCTAAGGTCGGATCGAAGCGGATCAACAGTTCCGGGACGATGCGCAAACGCATGCGTCCGGCCAATTCGGACCGAATGAAGGGAATAGCGCTCTCCAAGCCTTTGAGCGTTTCTTTTTTGCTCTTTTCGTCCCCATAGATGCTCACGAAGACCTTGGCATTGCGCAGATCATGCGATACTTCCACATCAGTGACCGTGACAAATCCTATACGCGGGTCCTTGATCTTCCGCATGAGGATCTCGGCGATCTCCTGCTTCATCTGGTCGCTTACGCGATCCGATCTTTTAAAGGCTGGTTTAGACATGATAAAATCAGGAGACAGGAGTCAGGAGCCAGTATTCAGGATGATGTCTTCTAAGCTCTGGCTTCTGGAGTCTGTGTTCTGCCTTTCAGAATAGCTCGATATGATGATCGATGAGGTCCAGTTCGGGAACGGCCCTTACCACGTCGAGCACATGGTCAAGGGTCTGATTCAAATGGGTCCTGTCGTTGCTGACGGCGGCCACAGCCATGGTGGCCTTTTGCCAGAGGTCGTTGTCCTCGATCTCCGCCACCGATACGTTGAACTTGTTCCGGATCCTGTCCTTGAGACTGCGAAGCGACTGACGTTTTGTCTTCAGCGATCCGCTGTCGGGGATGTGCACTTCAAAGGTGCAAACACCGATGAACATTGGCATAGAGACACCCGGGATCCGGCTCGCGGGAGAAAAGAACCTTACAGCTTTGCCGCCACCTTATCGATGACAAAGCATTCGACGAAATCCCCTACCTTGATATCATTGAAATTCTCGATGCCGATGCCGCATTCGTATCCCGCCTGCACCTCGCGGGCATCGTCCTTGAACCGCTTGAGCGAATGGAACTTGCCGGTATAGACCAGCACATTGTCCCTGATGATCCGGACGCCATCGCACTGCCTGCTGAGCATGCCTTCCACCACGTAGGACCCGGCGATGGTGCCGACTTTGGAGACATGGAAGGTCTGGCGCACTTCGGCCCGACCCAGGATGCGCTCCTTGAGTGTCGGTTCGAGCAGGCCTTCCATGGCCGCCTTGATGTCGTCAATAGCGTTGTAGATAATGTTGTAGAGCCTGATATCGACGCCTTCGCGCTGCGCCAACTCGGCTGCCTTCGGCTCAGGACGGACGCTGAACCCGATGATGATGGCGTTTGAGGCCGCGGCAAGCATGACATCGGTCTCGGTGATGGCGCCCACCGAGGTATGGATCACTTTGAGCTTGACCGCTGACGTGGAAAGCTTTTCGAGCGAATCGACGATGGCCCCGGCGGAACCTGACACGTCCGCCTTGATCACGATATTCAGCTCCTTGACCACGCCCTCCTGGATCTGCGTGTGCAGGTCCTCAAGCGTGACCTTTTTCATCAAGCCAAGCTCCGTGGAACGCTGCTTGGCCTGGCGGCTTTCCGCGATCTGACGGGCCTTGCGTTCCTCCTCCAGCACGACGAAACGATCGCCTGCCAGCGGCACATTGGAGAAACCGATGACCTCGGCCGGCATGGACGGCCCGGCGCTCTCGATCCGTTCACCCTTGTCGTTGATCAGCGCACGCACCTTGCCGAACTGGGAGCCGGTCACGAAGAAATCGCCGACCTTGAGCGTGCCGGACTGGACGAGCACCGTGGCCACCGGACCGCGTCCCTTGTCGAGTTTGGCTTCGATGACCGTACCACGCGCCATCTTGTCGGGGTTGGCCTTCAGTTCCAGCACGTCGGCCTGGATGAGGATCATCTCGAGCAGATGCTCGAGGCCAATCTTCTTCTTGGCCGACACTTCACAGAAGATCGTCTGGCCGCCCCATTCTTCCGGCGTCAGTTCGAACTCGGCCAGTTCCTGCTTGATGCGGTCGGGTTTGGATTCGGGCTTGTCGATCTTATTGATCGCCACGATGATCGGCACATTGGCGGCTTTTGCATGATTGACCGCCTCACGCGTCTGCGGCATCACGCCGTCATCAGCGGCAACAACGAGAACCACGATATCGGTCACCTGGGCGCCGCGCGCGCGCATTGCCGTGAACGCCGCATGTCCCGGAGTATCGAGGAAGGTTATATCCCTGTTGTTCAGACTCACCTGGTAGGCGCCGATATGCTGGGTAATGCCTCCTGCTTCCCGAGAAACGACGTTCGTCTCGCGGACAGCATCGAGGAGCGAGGTCTTGCCATGGTCCACGTGGCCCATGATCGTGACCACCGGCGGCCGGAGCACCTGGGATTCGGCGGTATCAACCGTTTCTTCCAGTACATCCTCGGCTGTTTCGATGTTCATGATTTCGGCCTTGATGCCATACCCTTCGGCAAGGATCATGGCGGCGTCCGTGTCCATCTGCTGGTTCTGCGTCGCCATGATGCCGTTGGCCATGAGCTTCTTGATGACATCGCTCACCTTCTGGCCAATGACCTCGGCGAACTCCTTTATGGTGCAGCCTTCCTGGATCTTGACGACCTTTTTTCTCGGTTTGGTTATTTCGGCAACGTCGGTCTGCGGAGCATAGCGGTCGTCTTTTTTGTGCGGCCGTTTGCCTGCAGGCAACGTTTTCAGGTCGGGCAGCTTCTTGAATGACGGCTTTTCTCGGAATTCGCGGTCGGTCTTGGTCTCGAACTCCTTCTTCTGCCACTTCTTCTTGGACGGTTTCGTCGGAATCAGTGAAGGCGGAACCTGTGCGGGCTGCAGAACAGGCGAACTAAAGCCCGAGGGCCGCGAAGGCCGGGGGCCGCTGCCCGTGGGCCGCGGCTGTCCCGGGCCCGGGAAAGGACGACGCATTCCGGCAGGGTAAGGGGTATTAGGCCGTTGCGGGGCTATGGGGGCTGCCGCAGGAATGGTCGCGGCTTTTTCCGGCTGTGTCGGTGTTGGTGCTGCAGCTGGCGCAGCTGCAGCTGGAGTTGGGGCCTCTACCGGAGCCGGGGCAACAGTCTTGACCGCCTGTCCGGGAGGCAGAATGACAGGAGGAGCTGGCATCTCCGGCTTCGGAAGCGGAGGGATGACGGGGGCCGGCTTCGGTTTGGCGCCCGGTTTTTCAAGGGTAGAAGAGAACTTGCCAATGAGAGCAGCAGCTTTTTTCCTCCGTTCCTCTCCTGAAGCGAGGGGATCAGGCGCTGTCTCTTTTTTTATCTTGTCTTTTTCTTTTTCCTTGCGTATGGCCTTGAGCTTCTCGATCAGGGATTTTGACTCCTTATCATCGAGACCGCTGGACGGGGTCTTTGCCGTGATGCCCATTTTTTCGAGCACGAGGATAAGGTCCTTGCTTTCGACACCCATCTTTTTGGCCAACTCATGTACCCTGATCACTGTCATAAACTCACATACCCCCGAAACTTCCTGAAAATAGGTGGTTATATTACTCTATTTTGCGCCGCTTATCAAGTTTTTTAATCTGTCGGTCTCAGTGAAGATGGCATCTGCAAAACCGTTGTCCGTAATGCCGATGATCCCGACCAACTCCCTGTTGAGCAAGGCGCCGATCTCATCCTTGGTCAGGAACGAAGCCTGCCGCTTTGGCGCGGCTTCCTGGGCCATGATCTTCTCGCGGGTGCCGTCGGAAAGGTCGGCGGCAAAGATCAGCGCTTTGACCCTGCCCTTCTCCACGCCGTCATGCACTGCAGAATACCCGGACAACAACATGCCTGCTTTTGCCGCCATCACGATCAGGGACTTTATCTTTTCCGCGCTGCTGGCCAGGAGCCGGGAGATGAACTCCTGCTCTCCCGGAGGGCTGACCTTGCTGTTCAGGGACCGTGACAAGTTCCCTTTGCCGAGCGCCTTGCGAATGCAGTCAATGCGCGGACAGACATAGGCGGCACGGCCAGGCAGCTTCTCGCGGTAATCGATGACGAACCCCGCGGGGCCGGCCACGATACGGACAACCTCGTCCTTTTTGAACACGCCCCGGCAACCTATGCAGGTCCGTTCCGGCTGACGTTTCGTTTCCTTCACCGCTCTACCGGCCTTCAGCTCTTGAGCATGGCCCGGGCAGCCACCAGGATCTTTTGCGCTGTTTTTTCACCAATGCCGGGAACTGCCAGAATATCCTCGTCCGTCATTGCGGCGACCTTTGCCACGGTATCATAACCGGCCTGCGCCAGCTGCTCAGCTGTTTTTTTGCCGACGCCTTCGATGCTCATCAAGGGCGATTCTGCAGACGGTGCCGCAGCTGCCTCAGCTTCCAGTGTCTCAGCGGCCTCGGTCTCTTCCGCCATCTTGCGCGTTTCTTCAACGATAGCAGCTTCAATCTCCTGCTCGCGTTCTTTCTGGCGCTCCTGGTCATACTCGGATTCGCTCAGGATGTCGATCTTCCATCCGGTCAGTTTTGCAGCCAACCGGACATTCTGTCCCTTTTTGCCGATGGCCAGCGAAAGCTGGGAATCAGCGACCACGGCAAGGGCGGAGCGGTCCTCTTCGGTGACGCCCACTTTTTCTACCACGGCAGGGCTCAGCGCCTTGGCGATAAAGATGCGCGGATCAGCCGACCAGGGGATGATGTCGATCTTCTCGCCGCGAAGCTCCCGAACGACCGCCTGGACCCTCGAACCCTTCATGCCGACGCAGGCGCCGACGGGATCTACCTGGGACTCTTTCGATGAAACTGCTATCTTCGTCCGGTCCCCGGCTTCTCGCACAACACCCTTAACTTCAACGATATTCTCGTAGATCTCGGGGACCTCCATCTCAAAGAGGCGCGACACGAAGTCCGGATGGGCCCTTGAAAGCACCACCTGCGGACCCTTGGAGGTGTCCCGCACTTCCATGACATAGGCCCTGACGCGGTCTCCCCTGCGATAGCTCTCGCGCGGCACCTGCTCGCGAGCCGGGAGCACCGCCTCGGTCTTTCCCAGGTCGATGTAGTAAGCGCCTTTTTCATGACGAAGGACGATCCCGTTCACCAGCTGGCCGATCTTGTCGTTGAATTCCTTCAGTATCACATCGCGCTCTGCCTCGCGCACCTTCTGCACAATGACCTGACGGGCCGTCTGCGCCGCGATCCTGCCGAAACCGTGGAACTCGATCTGCAGAGGCACTTCGCCGTCCAGAAGCGCATCGGGAAAGAGCGCCTGGGCATCTTCGAGCGTGATCTCCTCATCAGGGTTCACCACCTCTGCCACGACCTTTTTGTAGGCATACATGATGATGTCGCCGCGCTTGGGGTCGATCTGAACGGCGATGCGCTGGGCGCCATGCTTCTTCTTGGCAGCGCTTACGAGAGCGGACTCGACCGCCTCGATCACCATTTCCTTGGAGATGCCCTTTTCCTTGCTGATCTGATCGATCACTTGAACCAGTTCTTGACTCATAACTCCGTTGCCTCCTGAATATATATGCAGACCTTATCAGGCTACTGTCAAACCAAGGCTGCTCTATGTGCATCCGGTGGATGCTAAAGATGTGATCTCTGTATTGCTGTGGTACTACAGTTCTATTTCGAGAGCCGCTTTTGTGATCGCATTCAGTGCGAATTCCATGATCGTCCCGGCTGCGATCTCGACCCTGACATTGCCCGCTTCGGAGATCCCCAACAGCCTGCCCCGAAAGACCTTTTGACCGTCAATGGGCTGAAAGACCTTTATCTTGACCGTACTTCCTGCAAATCGCGTAAAGTGATCCGGTTTCGAAAGCGTCCGGTCCAGGCCGGGCGATGATACTTCAAGGGAGTAGGCATGGGCGATGATATCTTCCACATCGAGGGCTGCGCTCAGATCGCGGCTCACCGACTCGCAGTCATTCAAGGTCACCCCGGACTCCCGGTCGATATAGATCCGGAGGAGCCACTGCGGACCTTGCCGCTGAAACTCCAGGTCCCAGAGCGTCAGTCCCAGGGAGGCCAGGATCGGGTCAAGGAGTTGTCGTATATGGTCAACGACGTCAGCCATCGTGTCCCCCAAATAAAAAGAGTGGGCAAAAGAAATGCCCACCCTTCAGGATGTTCCCCAGAGTGATGGTATTTTTTAACATACCAGCGCCGGGAATGCAAGAAAAAAATGCCGGAAGACTGCAGTAAATCAGAAAACCGGGAGTCGGACGAGGCCTGAAGATCGTTCAGGTATCGTTTGCAGGCTGCTGAACATACCTGTCAATGGACTGCGGACTGCAGGCGCATGTTCACATCGTCGTCGGCTGTTTTTTCAGCCTCTCCTTAAAGCAGGGCCGCCCTGTTGGTTGGAAATGGGCAGTTTTCAGTAAATGATCGCCCATAATATTTCCTCATAAAGGGCCCTTGCATTTTATAGGGAAAACGGTATAATAGCCACATATTATGAGCAACGGGGCAAGCCCCTCTTGTTTTGACAATAAATAAACCGTCCGCGACTCATCTACGGTAACTGACTCTCCCTGCTATCACCTTTTCTCTTTAAAAAAGCGACAGCATGCCAGGTTGGCGAAAGATGGGGCTTGGGATGTTTACACGGTCCGCTCCTTTTGTTTGAGGGTGGCGGTATAATTAATTATGGAAAAGACACAACGCGCTGCTCGGCATTGACCCACAGCGTGAACCGAAGTCACACAGGAGGCAGCATGGCCAAGAAACTGTATGTAGGAAACCTGTCGTATAACACTCAAGAGGAGGATCTGCGTCAGGAGTTCTCGAAGATCGGCGAGGTCCTGTCGGCAACACTGATCATCGATCAGGCAAGCGGCAGGTCCAAGGGGTTCGGGTTCGTGGAGATGGCACAGGACGAGGATGCTGCCAAGGCGATCGCTACCTTGAACGGCACATCTTTCATGGACCGGACCATCACGGTGAACGAGGCCAAGCCCAAGACCGAGCGCTCCGGTTCTGGCGGCGGCAGAGGTGATCGCGGCGGATACGGCGGCGGAGGAGGAAAGTCGTGGAGATAAGAGTCCAGTCACAGAACATCGAAAAGGCCCTGCGGGACCTAAAAAAGAAGATCCAGGTGGACGGCCTTATGGGAGAGCTGAAGAAGCGCCGCCATTACGAAAAGCCCTCGGTGAAAAAGAAGACCAAGCGGGTCGAGGCTGAGAAGCGAAGGCGGAAGCTCCTTAAACGCGCACCACGGCCATCCGGTTCAGGTTCAGGGCCGAGGCCGGCAAGGCCGTCGCAGTCGTCATCCGCTTCATCGCACAGCTAGATCCAGAACTGACGCGGGAAGAAGCAGCGCATTGTGCACCAACGAGGTGAGGCGGTTGTGGCAGCCTCGCTGCACAGTGCAATGGAAAAATGATCTTTTTTATAAGCCGCAACACTGCAACCAGAGAAAGGCACCCTTAGAGGTGCCCTTTCTTGTTTTCAGGACCTTCAGTGTACCGAGTTGTCCGGATTTACGGGCTGCTGAAAGAGTATTTTGCCCCCTGCTACAGCTCAACGATCCTCGTGCTTATCTCGATCGCTGCCTCGGCGCCCTGGCCAGCGGAGATGATCGCCTGGGAGTGGCCGTGGCGAAGAGCGCCCAGAACAAAGAGGCCCGGGAGGCTCGACTCGCCCGAGCCCTTGGTCACGATTTTGAACCCCTCAGGGTCGCGCTCCAGGGCAAGGCCCTCGAGGTAATCGTCATTCAGGGATACACTGCCCCACCCCAGGATGACCTCGCAAGGAATGACGCGCCCGTCGCTTAGCCTCACGCCTTCGAGGGTCTTCTCGCCGAGCAGTTCTTCAGGCCGCCCCTCCACCAAACCGATCCCCTCGTCCTCGAGGAGCGTCCTGTACACCGGCGCCAGGGAAAAGCCGTGGGCAAGGAAGGTCACATCCTTGGTGAACATCTGCTTCATGCCGATGCTCATGCGCACCCCGTTTGCAGTGCGGTCAATGACAAGCAGTTTCTTGCCGGTGGTGCGGTAGCCGTCGCAGATCATGCAAGTATAATAGGAGATACTGAAAAAGCGCAGGAGGTTCTTGAAGGGGGCGAGGGTTTCCCTGGCACCTGAGGCGGCAATGACAAAACGAGAGAGATAGGTCTTCCCTCCGGCCAGCACCTCGAAGTGCCTCTCGCGGGCAGTGACGCGCTCAACCTTGGCGTTTTCCACAGCCACACCGAAGTTCTTAACCTGGGTGATGCCGGTTTCCAGAAGATCAGGGCCTGAAACGAGAGGAAGGCCGAGGTAGTTTTCAATGTGTTTCGCGTGATAGGTCCGCCCACCGGGACTGTGGAAGAGCATGACTTTAAAGTTGTACCGGCCGAGGTGAATACAGGCCTGCAAGCCTCCCGGGCCCGCGCCGACAACAATACAGTCGAAAAGTGTTTCGCTGCCGATTATGTCCGCTTTCTCCATACCCCCTCCTCCTGCACCCGCTAAAGCGACCTGAACAGGGCAGCGGCAACCAACAAAAGGATGGTGACCAGGAGCCACCAGGTGTACTTGGGAAAGCGACGTCTTGATGAGTTTCTCTTTCGTAACCCACCCCGAATCCAGTCGATCTGCTTATCCCGGTACCAGTCTCTATCCTCCATTCCCATAGCTATGCCCCTTGCAGATTGTATATTTTTCGGTTCGGACCCTCGCATTACCCTTCTTCTCTAGCAGCGGCCGATCGAAGCCTTATTTGACGCTGGTCACTTTTTTAGCGCCCCGGCAGATGGGACAGACGCTTTTTCCCGTACCGTGACAGCTCGGACAAGGACGTGCGGTTGCATTCGTGCTGGCCTGTCTTCCCTGCCCATGGCATGCAGGACAGGTTATGGACCCCTTACCGCTGCATTCCGGACATGGGCTCGTTGCTGATGTATTGGCCATTTGGCACCCCCGTTAAGATAGGATCAAATACAAGTATGAATCTGCCGGAAACAGCTGCTTACATCAAAAACTTTACTACAAGTGGTTGCAAAGGGCAAGGATAGAAATGAGGTATGAACGTCAGGGGATGGAAATACCGATTTCGGACTGCGAAATGCCGAATACGGAACGTTGCCGGCCATAAAAAAGCCGGGCACCATTCGGTGACCGGCTTTCAAATATTATACAGAGTGTTTTACGTTTTCTGGAGGACCTTTGCCGCCTCTTTGGCAAAGTATGTAAGGATCATGTCCGCACCTGCTCGCTTGATCGAGACGAGCGATTCCATCATGGCGCGTTCTCCGTCGATCCAGCCCATTTTGGCCGCAGCTTTGATGATGGAGTACTCGCCGCTCACATTGTAGGCTGCAACGGGCAGGTTAAACTGCTGCTTTACCTGGTAGATGATATCCAGATAGGCAAGCGCCGGCTTCACCATGACGATGTCGGCGCCCTCTTCGATGTCCAGGGCTACCTCGCGCATGGCTTCGCGGCTGTTGGGTGGGTCCATCTGGTAGGAACGACGGTCGCCGAACTGGGGAGTCGATTCGGCTGCTTCACGGAAGGGACCGTAAAAGGCTGATGCGTATTTCGCGGCATAGGCCATGATCGGGACATCGAAATAGCCGTGCTCATCGAGCGTCTCGCGGATGGCCCCTACCCGGCCGTCCATCATGTCCGATGGCGCGACCATATCGGCCCCAGCCTTGGCATGGGAAAGTGCTTCTTTGGCAAGCAGTTCAAGCGTTGTATCATTCTCGACCGTGCCGTTTTTGATCACGCCGCAATGGCCGTGGCTGGTATACTCGCAGAGGCAGACGTCGGTGATGACCGTCAGGTCCGGCATCTTGTTCTTGATGGCCTTGATGGCATGCTGCACGATCCCCTCGTCGGAGTAGCCTTCGCTGCCGACCTCGTCTTTATGCTCAGGTATGCCGAAGAGGATGACCGCGGGAATGCCGAGGTCCTTCACTTCTTCACAGTCCTTCACCAGATTGTCGATGGATTGCTGGTAGTTGCCGGGCATGGAACTGATCTCTTTTTTTACGCTCTTGCCATGGCACACGAACATGGGGTAAATAAAGTCGTCGGGAGAAAGCTTCGTCTCCCGCACCATGCGCCTGATGTTTTCATTGAGCCGCAGTCTTCTCGGCCGGTAAAGGGGTTGGAACATGGTATCTCCTGTACTGAAAGAATGACTAGATCCTGACCCGGACAAGCCTAGCCAAATTATGCCACGAAGTCACGAAGTCACAAAGAAATCCAAGAGCTCAGTTTCATTCTGATTAATCTGTCATTAATCTACTTCGTGTCTTAGTGCCTTCGTGGCTAAAAGATTCTCGCCATTTGCATCTTAGCTGCAGCCGCATCCCCCGGAACCGCACCCGCCGCTGCTCTTCTTGCTCGGCTGGGAATCTTCCCCGCCGCAGCCGCAGCTGCCGCCTGTCGGCGCGCCGTTCGGAAAGCCTATGACAAAACCTTCACCGCGCTCGTCGTTCACAAATCCGAGCTCCGCACCTGCAAGGGTCTTTGACGTAGATTCATCCACATAGAGCTTTGCGCCGTTCTTTTCAACGACCGTATCTCCGTCACCGGACTTGTCGTCGATCATTATCTCATAGGAAGGGCCGCAGCCGCAGCCGGCTGCAGCTGTTATGCGCAGACCATGGTTCGGCATCCCTTCCGCTTTAAGAATCTCTTTTATTTTGTCTGCTGCCAGGTCCGCGATCGTGATCATGCTCATACTCTTCTCCTTTTTTGTCCCTTCATTCCCCTCTGCGGGAATTTAAAGAAACCTGTTATTTTTTATAGAATTCTACAATGGACTCGACAAAAGCCGGGATCGTATAATCCTTCGGCATGATATCGACGTGCATGCCGTACTCTTCCGCAGTCTTTGCCGTTACCGGCCCGATACAGGCCACGTGAACGCCTGCCATTAACGGTATATACTCTTTTTGGCCCAGTATTTCAACAAAATTATGGACCGTTGAGGAACTCGTGAACGTCACGGTCGAGATTTTATGCTCGCTAAAGAGCTTCCGCACGCGCTCCACATCAGCTGCCGGCTTCACATTTTCATAAGCTGTTGCCACGGTTACGTCCGCACCCATTTCGCGAAGCTTGTCCGGGATGAGCTCTCTGGCCACTTTGGCGCGCGGGATCAGGAATTTCAGGCCCTTGACCTGGGCGCTGCCGCCCAGCGCATCGAGCACACCTTCTGCCTTGAATTCCGTTGGCACCAGGTCCGCCCTCAGCCCGTACTGTTCCAGTGCTTCCGCTGTTTTCGGGCCGACCACGCAGATGTTCACGCCTTTCAGCATGCGCAGGTCCTTGCCAAGGCTTCGGAGACGCTCCATAAAGTATTTGACGGCATTGGCGCTGGTGAAGATGACCCAGGCATAGGATTCGACGGCATGGATCGCGCTGTCCAGTTCATCCCAGCTCGACGGCGGCACCACATCTATGGTCGGAAACTCAATGGTGGTAGCGCCCCGGTCGATGAGCTGTTCGGCAAAGATGCTGACCTGGTCACGGGAGCGTGTCACGACTATCCGCTTGCCGAATAAGGGCTTGGATTCGTACCAGTTGAGCTTATCCCGGAGCTTCACCACATCGCCCACAACAATGATCGCCGGCGGACCGAGTTTGGCTTCCTTGACTTTAGGGAGGATATCGGCGAGTGTCCCGGTCACGACGCGCTGGTCCGTGCGGGTACCCCATTGGATAAGGGCTACGGGCGTTTCTTTCTTTCTGCCGTGCGTCACCAGGTTGTCCACGATGCTCTGGAGGTTCTTCATGCCCATGAAGAAGACCAGCGTGCCCACACCGGTTGCTATCTTGTCCCAATGCACTTTGGATTCAGGCTTGGTGGGATCCTCATGTCCGGTCACAAAAGCCACGCTTGCGGTATGGTCGCGATGGGTAAGGGGAATGCCGGCATAGGTGGGAACTGCGGTGGCTGCGGTCACGCCCGGCACGACCTCGAAGGGAATGCCCGCATCCACGAGGTCCTCGGCTTCCTCGCCGCCCCTGCCGAAGATGAAAGGGTCTCCGCCCTTCAAGCGGGCCACGATCTTGCCTTCTTTTGCCTTGCGAACGATGAGGTCGTTGATCTCTTCCTGGGGGAGCGTGTGCTTTCCGCCCTGCTTTCCCACGTAGACCAGCTCCGAATCGGTCCTGCGGTGGTCGAGCAGCCGCTCGTTGGCGAGGTAATCATAGATGATCACGTCGGCCTTTTTCACGCATTCCAGGCCCTTGACCGTGATCAGGCCGGGATC
>MHDY01000196.1 GCA_001803705.1 Nitrospirae bacterium GWC2_56_14
TCGGTCGGCATCGATCCGCAGGCGCCGGCGTTCTACTATCTCGGTTATGCCTATTATATGAAGGGCAAAAAGACCGATGGAGAGAACAGGACAAAAGCCATGGAGAATTTCGACAAGGCCTACGCACTGGATCCCAGCTTTACTCCCATAAAGATCAAGCCCAGCGAACCGGCTGCAGCAGAGCCGGCTCCCGTTCCCGTTGCTCCGCAGTTACAGTGACCGGCGTTCTTCCGGACGCACAACGAAAAAAAGCCGAGGCTACATGCCCCGGCTTTTTTGTTCCTGAATCTTGACTTTATCCTATAAACGGCAGTTAGCCGCAGAAAGCACATAAGCCACATAAATAAAACAAGAAGTTGAGCCGGCTGACTTATCAAATAATCCGTGAGGTTTTTCTCAAACACCGTACTTGATTTTTATGTGATTTTTGTGCATTTTGTGGCTCACTGTTCTTTTCGGTCCACCCCTACACCACCATGATCGTCACATTCTCGATCGCGCTGCCGACCACAAAGACCTTTATGTTATTACTGTCTGTGTCCGTGGGCGCCAGAAAAAACCCGGTGTCCTCGGTGCCGTCCGGTTTGGTGAGGGTGAACCCTCTTTGAAAGGGGACCTCGCCGTCAATGTACCCGATGAGGGATTCCTTGTCCTTGAACTTTATAAACACCTTGCGTCCCTTGGAAGGACTGACGCCGAAAGCTTTTTTCTCGCGATAGACGCGGTCGCCTTCAAAGGTGCGGATAAAGAACAGTGCCTTGAGCTCGTTGATCGGGATAATATGGTTCATCCCGCTCTCCGCTTCGTCCAGGAAGACCATTTCGGAATCGGCGGTAAAGTCCTTTACATACCCCTTCAGTACCTTCCCGTTGTTGAACCGTGCCGCCACCCGCTCTTCGGTCCCCATCACCCACCTCCGGTATGGATCACTCTCCCTGCGGTGCCGCGCCGTCAGAACTGTTGCCTCCTTGCAACGATAAATAACATTATAGCGCAATTGCTTCGGGGTGGTCAAAGCAATTCCTTGACCAGGCCCCGCTGTTTATTGAGGCTCATAACGATATCGAATCCGCATCTATCTGATTTTATCTGTGTCTAATTTTTTAATTGTGCGCAAAGACCAGGTGCTTGAACGTTGCAGAACGTTTCATTGACTCACTTGTTGAATTATGTTAATTAAGATGCCGGATCAAGATGAGTTTCAGAAGAACGAGCGGAGCTCCCATGCCCACAACACCCTTTACCACACTACGGTCCAAGATCGCGCTGTTCATCATCGTTTTGCTGCTGGTCACTGCCGGAATTTTTTCCTTTCTCACCGTGCAGACCATGAACAGCCGCATTACCGATGAGGTCACCAAACGCGCAGAAGCGCTGTGCAAAAGCACGGCTGCGCTGGCGCCGTACAGCATGCTTGCCGGCGACGTGCTGGGACTGGACAACATCGTTGCCAAAGTAAAAGGCGCCAATCCCGACGTTGATTTTGTGGCCGTGACCAACACCGCCATGCAGGCCGTGGCCCATACCCGGGTGAAGGAACGGGACAAAAAATTGTCCCTCTCTCCGGGAGAGCTGATCAGCCAGGGCGGCGACGGCACCATGATCTATCTCGTGAGAAATACCTCCGGACTTTTTCTTGAGATCATGACGCCCGTCGTGTACAAGAACATACCCATGGGCGGCGTCGTCATCGGCATCAACGATTCCCTGCTGCAGTCAGCCCGGACCGAGACCCGCAGAAGGATCCTCATGGGCTTTGCGGTCGTCATGCTCCTGGGCGCGGGTTGCATCGTCATCCTGTCGTCCGTGGTGGCGCGGCCCATCAAGGAGCTGTCGCTCGGCGTTGAGGAGCTCAAGGCAGGCCGCAGAAGAAAGCTCCGGATCTATTCCCATGATGAGCTCGGCAAACTGACCGTGAGCTTCAACCAGATGACCGAAAAGATCACCCGCCAGCAGCACAGGCTCGGCGCCACTGCCGCGGAGCTGGAAGATTCCTATGTCTCCACGGTCAAGGTGCTCTCCGCGGCCATCGATGCGCGGGACCCCTACACGCTCGGCCATTCCACGCGGGTCGCGAAGTTCGCGCGCAAGATCGGCGAGGCCTTCGGGTTCTCCCATGAAGAGCTGGAGGACCTTGAGGTCGCCAGTCTTTTCCATGATGTGGGCAAGCTCAAGACGCCGGACGCCCTGCTGCACAAGGACGGCCCGCTGGACGCCATGGAACACCGCGAGGTCGCCAATCACAGCGAACACGGGGCAGCGATCCTGAGCCGCGCGCCTTCTTTGCAAAAGTACATCCCCGCGGTCCGGCACCACCATGAATGGTTCGACGGCGAGGGCTATCCCGACCGTCTCCGCGGCGAGGACATTCCGCTGCACGCCGCCATTATCTCCGTTGCAGATGCCTTCGACGCCATGACCTCGGTCCGGCCCTACAGGAACCCCCGTTCCCAAGCCGACGCGCTCGATGAACTGACCCGCTGTTCAGGAACGCAGTTCAACCCCCAGGTCGTCGAGGTCTTTCATAAGGTGCTTGCCATGCAGCCCCTGCAGACAGATCCTTTTGCAAGGAGAGCCTGATCCATGCGGATGTTCCCCTCGACCCTGTTCATGATCCTCTGCTGGTCGCTGGCCGCGCTCCTTTCGTCCTGCGCTACGTTCCAAAGCAGGCCCCGCGCGATCGCGGAAACCGTGCAGCAGGCCCAATCGCAGGTTGCGCTGGGCGACTACAAAAAAGCTCTCGCCCTCTTTGCCGTTGCTGACGACAGATTCGGTCACGATCCGGCCCTGCAACAGCACTATGTCAGGACGGGCGACCGGATCAGGTCTGCAGCCGACATGGCCTTTCAACAGGGGGTTTTCTCGCAAGCCGGAGGGATCTACCATATTCTGCTGGAGAGCGGCATTACCGGAAGGCGTTTTCAGGAGCCCTTATCCTTTGATACGGCCTATCTGCGCGGCCGTATCGGTTCCTGTTCCAAAGCGCTTATGGAGCTCGGGCTGGTAAAATATCGGGAGGATGATCTCGAAGGGGCATGTTCGATCTGGAACAAGGTCCTCGCGTTCGACCCCGGGAACAAGGCGGTCACGAAAGCCCTGCGGACTACGAACAAACAACGGCAAAGGCTGAAGAACTTCAACTCGGCCGCGAAGTAAAACTTTTACCCATCCCCCTCTTCAGTCTCCCCCTTGAAGGGGGAGAAATTATGATTTCACCCTCCCTTTCAAGGGGAGGGCGGGGTGGGGATAGGTTTTACAGGGTGACCTGACAGTACCTATTATTTTGATACGTTCAAACCTTCCCCTTCAGATACCGCTGTCTTTTCGCTTCCGGGAACCGCTCAATGGCATAGCGCAGCATGGTCCTGGGCATGGACCGGTAGTGATTCTGTAAAAATCCTTCTTCCGCTTGCATATCGCGCTTTCCCACTTCCCGCAGCATCCATCCAACAGCTTTGTGGATCAGGTCGTGTTCGTCCCTGACCAGCATCCCGGCGATGGCCAGCGCATCCACAAAATCATTTTCCTTGATGAACCGGAACGTGGCAAGGATGGCGATCCGTTTTTTCCAAAGGTCGCGCGACCTCGCCAGCGCATAAAGCGGCTTCCTGTTCCTGCCTGCAAGAAAATCCCCCACGATATTCGGCGCCGAAAGGTCCACCAGATCCCAGTTGTTGATAAAGCGGGTGTTCTTGAGATACTCTCCGTATATGCGTTTTTTTACCGCTTCGTCGCCCCGCGCATAGGCATGGATAAGCAAAAAGAGCGCCAGCAATCGCTGTTCGTGAATTTCCGATCGCAGGAGCGTCAGCGAATCAGCAACCGAGGTTCCCCGGCATTCCTTTGCCAGCTTTCTGAGCAAAGGAACGGTGATGCCGAGAAAGACGTCGCCCTCGCCGTATTGTCCCGGCCCGGTCTTGAAGAATCCCTGCAGGAGCCCGGCTTTTTCCTTGTTCGCGAGCCTGCGGAGCTTGCGCTGAATTTCTGGTACGGTCATGCTCTTTCCTTTGCTCTTTCGTTCTGTTTCAGAGAGGCAGCATACTTTCTTTCTCGTTTAAATATTTGTCGATCACCGACGGTAGCCTCTGGGGAGACTTAATGCGCAGTTGTTTGTTGACATTGAACCGGCCGAACACAACCTCAATGTCACTGGTTGTCACGCCAAATTCTTTAGCCAGGAAGCGGACCATGTGATCGGTCGCCCTGCCGGCCACCGGCCTAGCAGTAACACTGACTTTGAGTTGATTGCCTTTAATTTTGCCGATAGCGTCCTGCTTTGCGCCCGGCTTGCCGAGAATATTCAGCACCAGCGTTTCGCCGTCCCAGACACAGCATGAATCAGTTTCCAATCCTTTACGCGCCACGCTGCCTCCGATGGAAAAACAGGCATTCTTAGCTATTCTTTCAATTTTTACGAATGAGCACTATTTTTCCGTGTGGTTCAATCAGCATTATTGAACCAGCGGCAGGGTTACGCTACGCTTAACCAACCATACGGACTCTTGACATCAATGTCAATAATCTGTACTATTCATGCATGAAAACTCACGCTCAATATATAACCGATGAACAAGGGAAGAAGAAAGCAGTTATCCTTGACCTCAAAGAATATGAGAAGCTCCTCCGCGCTCTTGAGGACCTGGAGGACAAGAAGGCCTTTCTCTCCGTCGTGCAGGAGAAATCCGTTCCCTACGGTGAAATTGAATCCCGCTTGAAAAAATCCAAGCGCCGCTGATGTATACTCTGCTCGCCAAGCCGACCGTCGAAAAAGACCTGCGTGCCATTCATCCTGACGACTTCGCGGTCGTGAATGATAAAATCAAAACACTCGCCGAACAGCCCCGCCAACATAAAACAGAAAAGCTCAAAGGCGGCGAGGGCTATCGCCTTCGTGTCGGGAATTACCGGATTCTTTACAACATCGACGACCATGCTAAAACCGTAACCATCCACCGCGTTCAGCACCGGAAACAAGTCTATCGCTGAGCTTTTTCCTACGATGCGTTGTGCCTGAAGTGCTTAACTGTCACCCATTTTTCAATTTACAAGACATTTTCTCTGGTTCAGGCTTGCAGTCTGAACCACACGGTAATTGTTTGGTTCAATCAGCATGATTGAACCAGCCGCAATGTCGGTCAAGTATCGCTCTATCAGGTTCTCATACATGATTGGCTATTCCGTCCTGTTAGTAGTTCCACTTTGTCAGATTATTATCAGTAACCCATCCCCTCCTCAATCCTCCCCTTGAAGGGGAGGAATATATATAAACCTCTCCTTCTTCAAAGGGAAGACGGAGAGGGTGATGGGTCAAAACATGTCAGCAGGCTTTAAGAATTAAGCTTCGCTGGTTCAGGCTTGCAGCCTGAACCACACGGTAATTGTTTGGTTCAATCAGAATGATTGAACCAGCGGGAGGATGCTCATGACGAGCACAAAATCACTCACAGATTTTGAGTATATTGAAGTTACTCTGAAAGATAAAGAACAAAAATGGGGTAAATTCGGGGTATGCGGAAAAACGGAATTAGGAAGCATCGGATGGGGTTTTGGGTCTATACAATTTATTATCGTCTCGGCAGTGTGCTTCGACCAGCTCACTTCTTGACCGCAGCCTCGATCAGCGCCTTTACGCCCGGCTCTACGTCAGTGTACTTGATGCCGTAAAGAAAGGTTCCGGGCGAGCCCGGGACCTTATCGACGCGGGCGATCTCTCCGTACCCGGTGACGTGCTGGCCGTTGGAAAGAAAGAACGAGAAGTACACACCATCGCCTTTCGAAAGTGGTTCCTCTGCGCTGATGAGCATCCCGCTGGCGCTGATATTCTCCGTGCGGAACGAAAGCGGCCGGTTCTTGAATCTTCCGGTAATGGCGATGGCCAGAGCGGCCCGGTAGGACTTTCTCGGCGCGATACTCAGGAATTGCTGCATCTTCATGTGAAGGAGGACCGGTTTGACCGGCATGGTAAAGAACGCATTGGGCTTGCATTGACGTATCCGCTCCCGGTGGGCGAGAGTGTCCTTGCAAATAAGGATGACGGACACTTCCGTCAGTTCCTTGCTTTTTCTGATAAGGCTGAAGAGCTCCTCGCTCTTCATGCCGGGCAGTTCGAGCTTGCTGACGATGAGGTCGACCTTCTCCTTCTTGTGGACCTTCAGGATATCATCGTTCGTTGCCGCGGTAAATACGGCAACGCCCGCGCGCTCGAGAAAACTGCTTTTCTCCACGATCGGTTTTTTCAGTTCTTGCGCCAGCAGCACCTTTTTCATCGATCTCGCCCTTGATCACGTCAGATAGCAATGATTCAATATACCACAGCTTTCTGTATCGCGTCCAACGGACTTTTTTGCCTCCTCGCGGCTCCAATGTTTTTGATCCAGGTTTATCAGGGTTGGTAGAACTGCGCGGTGTCTGAAACAGCACGGGCGCAGACCGATAGAATGATCTGCGCCCGTCTCCGTTAATGATATTGAATCCCTATTTTTTAAATATTTCCTTAAAAAACGCCGTCATATCGGCCCAGGACTTTTTGTCAGCCTTTGCATTGTAGGCCAGCGGGAGCTTAAACTTCAGCCCCAGCTTTGTTGCATCGGGATTAGTGAAGGCGTGTACCGCGCCGGGATAGGAGATGAACTTGAAATCAGCCTTGGCGTCCGTCATTTCCTTTTTGAACGCCTCGATCCCCTCAGGGGTAATGAACTTGTCGTCACCGCCGTGATACACCCTGATCTTCGCCTTGATCGCGCCAGGCTCCGCCGCCTGAACCGCACCCAGGCTGCCGTGGAAACTGGCAATGCCCTTGAGGTCAACGCCCTGCCGCGCCATGTTCAGGACCACGCCGCCGCCGAAACAGTAGCCGATGGCCGCCATATTGGCAGGATCAACGGTCTGCTGCTTCTTTAAGAATTCCTGGGCAGCGAGGAACCGCGCCTTGCCGTCTTCGTTGAAATGCTTCATGACCTCCGAGGAGAATTTCCCGGCCTCTTCGGGATGCATGGCCTGCTTGCCATCGCCGTACATGTCCACGGCAAGAGCGGTATAGCCGAGCTTCGCCAGCATCCGCGCGCGCTTGCGTGCAAACTCGTTATGCCCCCACCATTCGTGCACCACGAGCACGCCGGGCCGCGGCCCCTTGATGTTCTCGTCAAAGGCCAGATAGCCCTTCAGGACCATGCTTCCCGCGGTGTACTCCACCGGCTTCCCTTTGATCTTCGGAGCAGCGTCCGCCAAACCAGCCACAAACAATACACTTACCACACCCATGATTCCCATCAGCAGTTTATTCATGACAGCCTCCTTTTTTGGGGGAACAGATTTTCTCCTCCGGCATGTTGATGATCCTGAAGCAAGTCTTTTTAACCGCGGAGACGCAGAGACACAGAGAAAGGCGCATTACTGCTGTCTGCTCTTCTCGGCGTCTCAGCGCCTCTGCGGTGAATTCTAGTTTCTGTTATTCGAACAAGGAAACATCCGCTACTTACATAGTTTACCACGAGAAAGAGGAGGTTGTGGCGAGGGGAGGAGTTAGCGGTTCCGGTCCTTCATGACGCGGTCTATTTCCCGCTTGGATTCCTTTTCCTTGATCGTATCCCGTTTATCAAAGGCCTTTTTGCCTTTTGCGAGGCCGATAAGCACCTTGGCCTTGCCGCGCACGAAATAGATCTTGAGCGGGATGAGTGTGAAGCCTTTTTGCGTCATTTTCCAGGTAAGCTTGCGGATCTCTTCTTTATGCAGCAGGAGCTTGCGCGTCCGGAGCGGGTCGTGGTTCGCCAGATTGCCTTGGGGATAGTGGCTGATGGTCCCATTCAGCAGGAACATCTCCTCGTTCTTCACGATGGCGTAGCTGTCGGTGAGGTTCGCAAGCCCCAGGCGCAGGGACTTCACTTCCGTCCCGACGAGGGCGATGCCCGCCTCAACGGTCTCTTCGATGAAGTAATCGTGGTGTGCCTTGCGGTTCGTGGTTACTGCGCTGTCTTCTTGTTTTTTAGTCATAATCAGGCTTGTCCCGGTATCAGGGATGCATCATTTTAATTCCGTCGATACTCTTAAAATGCTTCCGGTCGAAGGTATAGATGGAGCATACCTCCGCCTCTTCGGCGAAGGCGAGGATCCACGCGTCTATGAAATCCATTGTACTCTCCCGGTATAAAGCAATGGAGCGGGAAATAACGGACTTGTCGCTGACCTCGACTCCATGCGTATGCAGGATGGCATTGAGCAGTGGCACGATCTCGTTCCGCTCAAGCCTGTAAAAGCTTTGCAGTACCCAGACCAGCTCCGCGATCACGACGGAAGGAATGAGGAGCCTGACCTCATCCTGTGCAGCCTTGAGCAAAAGGCGTTTAACCTCGTTCGCCTTGGCTGGATCGTCTTCGGTCAGGTAGCGGACCAGAAGATTGGTATCGATTACAGCGCGTTTATCCTCGCCCATCGCGCCTGCCTGCCTTTTTCCCGACATACGTTCTGGCTGCATCACGGACGGTGTCTGCGTCGGCAGACTTGCCCCGACCCCGGAGATACCCTTTATAGTCCATAAGGGACTGGGCCGGTTTGATCACGATCTTATCCTCTTCCTGCTCGAACACAACCACTCCGCCCTCTTTCAAATGCAAGAGGTCCCGTACTTTTTTGGGGAGCGTGATCTGGCCCTTCGAGGTTATTTTTGCCGTAACGGTCATGGCCCGACTCCTTACTTTTACCTTACGTCCTTACATGTGATTGTAACCAAGGACGAGGGAATATTCAAGCGGAAAATAGAGGTTGCGATGGTTTCCTCCCGACTGCTGCACCCTGGCCCCTGGACCCTGCCCCCCCCCTTGCTACATCAAATTCACCGGGTCCACATCCACGATCACCCTGCACTTCCTGCCGAACTTCTCCTCGACCGCTGCTCTCCCCTCGGCGGCGAGCATCCGGATCTTCTCCCGTTTGGTCGACAGCAGGAGCAATTGGAACCGGTACTGGCCGCGCACCCGCGAGATCGGGGCCGGGGCCGGGCCGAGCAGCGTGGTTTCCTTGCCGCGCATCAGGAAGCGGATGCGGTTCATGGCTACCTTGGCAGCCTCGGCAGCACGGGCCTCATCAACGCTCTTCACTTCGAGCTTGATGAACCGGCCGATGGGAGGATAGCCGAGCTGAATGCGGTAGGCGATCTCCTCGTTATAGAACCCTTCGTAGTCGTGGGTCCTGCTGTGGAGAATCGAGTAGTGGGCCGGGTTCATGGTCTGGATCACCACTTCGCCCGCAGACTCGCCCCGCCCTGCCCTGCCCGCGGCCTGGGTGATGAGCTGGAAGGTCTTTTCCGCAGCACGGAAATCGGGAAAGTTCAGACCCACGTCTGCATCCACCACGCCGACGAGCGTCACTGCCGGGAAGTCGTGGCCTTTGGCGATCATCTGCGTGCCAAGAAGAATATCTACCTCACGCCGGTCCACTTGCTGCAGCAGCTGCTCATAGGCGTCGCGGCCCTTGACCGAATCGCTGTCCATGCGCCGCATCCTCGCCGCGGGGAACAGGGCCTGCAGTTCCTCCTCGACCTTCTGCGTGCCCGAGCCGAGCGGTTTGAGGTCCACGCCGTGGCAGGAAAAGCATTTGTCGGGTGGCCGGGTGAAAAAGCCGCAATAGTGGCACTTCAGGTTCCCCTCGTTCTTATGGAAGGTGAGCGACACGCTGCAGCTGGGACATTTGACCACGACCCCGCAGTCCTGGCAGATGATCACTGAGGAGAAGCCCCGGCGGTTCAGGAGCAGCAGCGTCTGCTCGTTCTTTTCGAGCCGCTGGGTGATTCCCGTGATCAGCTGGGGTGTATAGAGCGTCTGCTTGGCAAGGTTCTTTACATCGATGATCGCAACGGCCGGCATGGGCCGGTGATCGACTCGCTTCGACAGGCGGAGATACTGGTACTTGCTGTTCTTTGCATTGTAGAAGCTTTCGAGCGAAGGCGTTGCCGAACCGAGCACCGCAACGGCGTTCTGGAACTTCGCGCGCATGACCGCCACGTCCCGCGCATGGTACCTGAGCCCTTCATCCTGCTTGTAGGAGTTCTCATGCTCCTCGTCGACGATGATGAGCCCGACCTTGTCAAAGGGAGCGAACACCGCGGAGCGCGCGCCCACGGCAACATCGACCTGTCCCGCCTGGATACGCCGGTATTCGTCGGCGCGCTCGCGGTCCGTAAGCCCGCTGTGCAGCACTGCCACACGATCGCCGAAGCGGCGCTGGAACCTGCCCAAAAGCTGGGGCGTCAGCGCGATCTCGGGAACGAGCACGATGGTCCCCCTGCCCAGGTCCGCCTGCTGCTTGATGGAATGGAGATAGACCTCGGTCTTGCCGCTGCCGGTGACGCCGTGCAGCAGGAACACGCCGAACTGCGACAGCGACGCTGCCTCGCTGATGCGGCGCACTGCATCGGTCTGCTCGGGCATAAGCAGGGGCGGCATGCAGGGCACGAACTCCTCCGGCGTTTCAGTCCTTTCTGCATCCTTCTCGATGATCGCCGCCATTCCGGCTTCGCACAAAGCCTTGATCGTTGCAGGAGAAAAGGTCTTCAACTCTTCCAGGCTTATGATCTGGCGTTCGCACAAGAGCAGCAGCAGTTCTTTCTGTTTCGGCCCGCGGACAGCATCCATATCGTGATCGCCGTCAGCAAGCGTGAGATACTTTTTCTTTTTGGGTTTTGCGCGGGATACTGCTTTGGGAACCATGGACTCGATGGTCAGGCCCAGGGGATAGAGGTAGTAGTCGGCCATCCAGTGCGCCAGGGCAAGGAGGTCCGTCGTCAACGGGCTGCCTACGATCTCGATGATGGACTTGAGACCGGCGCTGTCATTCTTATCCGGAAAGCCGAGCACCGTACCGGTCATGGTCCGGCTGCCGAAAGGCACCAGTACGCGCGATCCCTCCACAAGACGCTCCTGTAGCGCTTCCGGAGCGCTGTAGTGGAACGTCTTGTTGACGGAAACACCGACAGCTATGTCAACGATTAAGTTCATTTCGGATTGCGGATTGCGGATTTCGGATTGAGAACTTGAACAATTACCTGTGGGCTACAGCAAACAACGATAGACGCTCACTTCAGTGGGGGGTGATAAAATCAGTCGGTTTGGACTGCAAAATCCGCAATCCGAAATCCGCAATCCGCAATTTAAGCGCCGTCTTTCAGGGCTTTCAATTCCTTGCTGCCCAGGATGTCCTTGAGCTCGCTCATGAACTCGTTGATGTCCTTGAAGGAACGGTAGACCGAAGCGAACCGGACATAGGCGACCTCATCGAGCTTGTGCAGCCGCTCCATCACCTCTTCGCCCACGACGGTGCTCGGGATCTCCTTGAGCCCCTTTTCCTGGAGCGCTTTTTCGATCTCTTCGACGGTCTTTTCGAGCATCTCCATGCTGATGGGGCGTTTTTCGCACGCTTTTTTGAGGCCGCTCAGGATCTTCAGCCGGTCAAAGGGCTCGCGGCGGGAATCCTTTTTAATGACCTGCGGCAGCATTTCCTCGACCCGTTCATAGGTCGTGAACCGCCCCTCGCACTTGAGGCACTCCCGTCTCCTGCGGATGGATTCGCCTTCCTTCCCCATCCGGGAGTCCACTACTTTATTGTCGAGACTGGTGCAATAGGGGCAGCGCATGGTTTAAACCTTTTGGCTCATAGCTCTTGGCTCGTAGCAGAAACTATGAGCTATCAGCTACGAGCTGGTTCTGACTTCTTATACTGCGTAATCTTGATTCCCGATTCCTTCAGCATCTCCGCAGCCAGCGCATCGGGATAACCGTCCTCGAAAATGATGTGCTTGACGCCGGAGTTGATGATCATTTTTGCGCAGATGCCGCAGGGCTGGTTCGTGCAGTAGAGCGTGGCGCCGTCGATGTTCGTTCCGTGCTTGGCAGCCTGGATGATGGCGTTCTGTTCGGCATGGAGCCCCCGGCAGATCTCATGGCGCTCTCCCGAAGGGATGCCCATCTGCTCGCGCAGACATCCACGGACGAGACAATGTTCAATGCCCGACGGCGTGCCGTTGTATCCCGTGGCGAGGATGTTCTTGTCCTTGACGAGCACGGCCCCAACCTGGCGGCGAAGGCAGGTTGCGCGCCGCTTCACCAGGTGCGCGATCTCCATGAAATATTCGTCCCACGAGGGGCGCTGCTGTTTGATCGTCATAATAAGCTCAAAACCTTTGACACTGATCAAGGCGGATAACGGCTATGAAGAGGCAGTTAAGGCTTCTGCACTATCCGCCCTTATCCGTTCTTCATCCGCCTCTTCCGTGTCAAAATCTCTGCTGTTACGCTTTGAACAGCGGGAACTTGCTGCAGAACGCCTTGGTCCGCTCCTTGAGCGCCGCCACTTTTTCGGGCGTCTTATGGTTCGCCAGCACTTCGCAGATAAGGTCGCCGATGTACTTCATTTCCGGCTCGCGCATGCCGCGCGTGGTCACGATCGGCGTGCCGAGGCGGATGCCGCTGGTCACCACCGGCGGTTTCTGGTCATAGGGGATGCTGTTCTTGTTGCACGTGATGCCGGCCGCATCGAGCGCCTTTTCGGCCTCGTTGCCCGTGATGCCCTTGGGCGTGAGGTCCACGAGCATCAGGTGGTTGTCCGTGCCGCCCGAAACGATGCGGAAGCCGTCGGCCACGAGCACCTGCGAAAGCGCCTGGGCGTTCTTCTTCACCTGGGTCTGATACTCCTTGAACTCCGGCTGGAGCGCTTCCTTGAACGAGACCGCCTTGGCCGCGATGACATGCACCAGCGGGCCGCCCTGGATGCCCGGGAAGATGACCTTGTCCACGGCCTTGCCGAACTGCTCTTTGCACATGATCATGCCGCCGCGCGGGCCGCGCAGCGTTTTGTGCGTCGTGGTCGTAACGAAATCCGCATAGGGCACCGGGCTCGGGTGCACTCCCGCCGCGATGAGACCGGCGATGTGGGCGATGTCGACCATGAGCAGAGCGCCGACCTTGTCCGCGATCTTCCGGAACCGTGCGAAATCGAGAATGCGGGAATAGGCGCTGTAGCCGGCCACGATCATCTTCGGCTTATGCTCGGTTGCAAGCCGCTCCACTTCGTCGTAGTCGATCAGTTCTGTTTTTTTATCCACCCCATAGGAGAAGGACTGGTAGAGCTGGCCGGAGAAGCTGACCGACGCGCCGTGCGTCAGATGTCCGCCATGCGGCAGCGCCATGCCGAGGATCGTGTCGCCGGGCTTGAGCACGCTGAAGTACACGGCCATGTTCGCCGTGGAGCCTGAATGGGGCTGTACATTTACGTGTTCACAGCCGAAGAGCTGCTTGGCCCGTTCGATGGCCAGCGTTTCCACGGCATCGGCAAACTCGCATCCGCCGTAGTAGCGGCGGTTGGGATACCCTTCCGCATATTTATTCGTGAACACCGAGCCCTGCGCTTCGAGCACGGCCTGGCTCACATAATTCTCCGATGCAATGAGAACGATCTTGGAAAGCTCGCGCTCTTCCTCGCCTTTGATCGCGTTGTATACATCGATATCTGCAGCTTTGAGTTCTAACATGTTCTTGTCCTTTTAGTGGGAAAAATGTTTGAAGGTTTCGTAAAAATCCCTTTGCCGTCATTGCGAGGAGCGGAGCGACGCGGCAATCTCGATTTTACTCCTCTGAACTGCGAGATTGCTTCGCTACGCTCGCAAAGACGGCTTTACGGCTTCGCAACGGTCTTTTCGATGTTAGTGATCTTATCCAGCCGCAGCTGATGCCGGCCGCCGGCGAATTCCGTTTCAAGCCAGGTCC
>MHDY01000197.1:0-3057 GCA_001803705.1 Nitrospirae bacterium GWC2_56_14
GTGGGAGCCCCCCAGACGGGCGACTCGACAGTCCCCGGACCATAGGGGCTAGCGTGACAGGATGCGGAAAGGCAGGTTCCGTTATAGGTTCCAGGCGTATGTTTAGCTACCGGATTTCCCGTGTAGTCGTTGCTGACGTCAACGTTGCCGTTGGCATGGGAAAGCCCTCCGCTGGTTCCTGTCGCCGCCCCCTCGTGACATTGCCCGCAGGATGCTCCGGCGAGAGCCATGTGGGCGGAGTGGCTTCCCGTGCCGGGAGCGCCATTTGCCTGGAAAGCTCCTGGAGTTCCCAGATGGCAGGCAGCGCAGCCTACGGCCGATCCCCATACCGGTGTCGTAACCGAGCCCGTGCCGTAGGGGTTCGTATGGCACGAAGCCGTGGAGCAGGTACCGGTGTAGCTCCCGGCGGGATGCTTGGCCGTGGGTGGATAGCTATTGGTTACGTCTATCTTCCCGTCGGCATGGTAGGCGCCGCCGAAGGAGCCGCTGACGGCGCCGTCGTGGCACTGGGCGCAGGACGCGCCGTAGAGGCTCATATGGGCGTTATGGCTTCCTGTCGGGGGGGCACCGTTGGCCTGGAAACTACCCGGCGTCCCCGTATGGCAGGCGGCGCAGCCGACGCTGGCTCCCCATACCGGGCTGGGAACTGATCCGTTCCCATAGGGATTCGAGTGGCAGGGGGCCGTTGAGCAACTGCCGAGAATGCGGGAGGCGCTCTGGCTGGGAAGGTACAGCCCGTTGGACCCGCTGTAGCCGTTATCGACGACGGCAATCGGCCGGTTGCCGGCGCTGGTCGCGTGCTGGAAGTGGTTCGGTTCGCTGGCGTGGTTCGGATGGCACCGGGCGCACGAAGCCTCGTTGCCGTATGCGGGAACATGTGCAGCGTGGGAGTGGGAATTCGGTGGCATCTGATGGCAGGTGGCGCAGTCGGTCGGATCGCCGGCGGTGAGCGGATCGGCGCCCCAGACAGGAGTCACGGATTCAAAATGGCAGTTCACGTTGGAGCAGGTGCCCAGTAGCGGCATCGTCGTCTGGTTCTTGAACGCGACGGCACTGCCTTCGGTAACGTAGCGGGCACTCAAGGGTGAGCTGTTAATATTGGCGGTAAAGCTCATTAACGCATCCCGATGGGCATTCGTATAGCCGGACGTAAGATGGCAGACGGCGCAATTGGATTCCCTGGCACCGGAAGGCTGATGGGTCTGGTGGTTTCCCTGGATTCCGCCTGTAACCTGATCCCGTGAGGCGGAATCGACCGGAGGCATTCCATGGCAGGAACTGCAGGTGAATGTGCTGTCTGCCTGAGCGGTTTCGCACGCAAGCAGGAGGGCTATTGCAGACAGCAGCGTACGAAACATCGGCCATAAAGATATCCATGCTTCGACTGATCTGTTCATTGGGTGCTCCTTGCTGATAACCTGATGCACTTCGTCGGCGCACGGGTTGCAGCGAATCTATACATTGGTCATGGGTATAAAAAAATTATTCTGATGAATGCTGGTGAAAAAAGCGGCAAGTTCATTAAACAGAATGAAAGTGTTTAACCATTGGAGGAATAAACTTAAATGAAATTAATTATGTCATATCAGCCATTTAGCCATGTTTTTCGGTGAAAAAACCATTCCCTGTGACGGGATCATCAGTGCAAGTGTCATTACGTTACTTTAAAGCAGGGAAATGCAATCTATGGATTAAGGAATACAATTCAGTTGCAACAAACATACCTGCAACCGTAGGCATATAGGGGAGATCTGCGAGAGGAAAAAAGAAGGGGAGATCAGGGCGGGAAGGAGGGTTCAGTGCTGCAGGAACGTCATGCCGTATGTCCACCAACTCCCCGCCCCGAATATGAGGAACAGGATGACATGTTTGACGATCAGCATGGTGCGCCGTGTCTGCTCGGTCTGTTCCCCGAAGACGTTGTCGACGTACGTGAACGACCTGCCGGCGCCGGTTGCGAGAATGGCTACCATGGCGCCGATGCTGTTCCAGAAGAAGAACCGTTCGATGATGCCGAGCAGGTCCGAGACGGAGGCGTGCTTCCCCTGGAAGCTGTGGAGGAACCGGATCGCCATCAGGGAGGAAAGCCAGTAACCTGTTGCGAAATCGTGGATAAAACCGTTGAGTACGACCGCTATTTTTTTTGCCTGCACGGCATCCTCATGGGCGCCAGGGTTGCTGGCGGGGAAGGTCGTTGCTGTCGGGTACGGGAATTATTGATTATCCTGTCAAAAAGGGCCAGCAGTAATTTTCACAACGCCAATCCATCGGCGGCGGCGCACCGGAGTTCAACCGCGTATGCCTGGCAGCCGGTACCGGCGGTCACCTGTGCAACGGTTTGAAAGCGCCTCCCGGGTTGTCGTGCATGTGGCATTTGAAGCAGTCCTTGGAAGCATGTCTCGATTCGGATACTCCGGCTTTGTAGAACCGCGTCCTGGTATGGCATACCTGGCACAACCCGAGATTGGTCACGGTGTTGATCATGCCCGTATTGGTGTTGGTGTAGGTGATGTCCGCCGAATATGAGCCAAAGACGATCCTGCCCCGGATCATGGACAGGTTGCCGGTCCTGCCGTGGGGGTCGTGGCAGGAGCGACAGGTCATGTCCTGGGGACCGTTCAGTGTCATGAAGTGGGTGCTCATGTTCTGGAACAGGGGGTTGGTGACCTTGGTCGGGTCGTTGTGGCAATAGGTACAGGAGAGATTGGTGGTGCCGTCACCCAGGCCGGGCAGGGTCCGGTTGGTATCGCCGGGGGTGCCGGAAATGTGACTCTGGGTCCGTTCGTGGCAGTCAAGGCAGTTTTTCCCCGGCATGCCGACGGAGATTTTGCCGTGTCCGGCGGTCGTGAAACCTGATTTGTCCGGTGCCGTGAGGCTGTCGATGATTGACAAAATTCCGGTATGGCAGCTCTCGCAGCTGACGGGACCGGCTCCCCAGGCTGTGGCGACGTTGGCGGGAGCGATCTGCCGGTGACAGTTCGTCGTGCAGGTCGAGGTGACGTTAACGGTCCCGCTGAGGTGGTTGGTCCCCGTTTCGCCGGTGTAGTCATGGCATCG
>MHDY01000197.1:3102-3906 GCA_001803705.1 Nitrospirae bacterium GWC2_56_14
GCCGATACTTGATGGCATGTGCCGCAGACGCCGGTGGCGGGCTGGTTCCATGCCGGAATGGCATAATTCCCTTTGCCGTCGGAGTGGCAGTAGACATTGGCGCAGGTCCCCGCCGCTGCTCCGGGCTGATGGCCGGTGGCGGAATAGGTCCCTCCCCAGGTGTCGGCCATGTTCACGTCAATGCGGTGGTTCACGTGGTTTGCCGGTGTCAGGATGGCGGCATTCCCCGAGGCCGTGACAGCGTGGCAGCTATTGCAGCCGAAGCTGAAATTGCCGACGCCTCCCGCCAGGGGTTTGGCATGGGCGGCGGTCGCCATCGGCGCGACGCTCGTCCGGTCCCCCCCATGGCAGCCGGCGCAGCCGCCGGTCAGCGGAGAGCCCCACACGGGGGTCTTCGTAGCGGTGAAGGGGACGGTGGACCTGGTCCCGTTGCTGTGGCAGTAGACGTTCTGGCAGGCGCCGGTGGTGCTGCCGGGAGTTTTTCTATAGGGGGCGGCGGATGCGGCCACACCGTTATAGGTGCCGTTGATGGCGGTGGTGCTGCTGTTGAACCTGATGGTGACGAAGCGGTCCACGTGCTCGGCCCGGCTGGCGATGGTGGTGTTGGTGGAGACGGTGGCCGAGTGGCAGGTGAAGCAGGCTATTTGGGCCGCAATCACGGGATTGACGTGCCTGGCGTGGCCATATCCGGAAGCGGGGGTGTCGATGGCGGCGCCCGAGGCGACATCCCCTTTGTGGCAGCCGAGGCAGTTGAGGGTCATATTCCAGGCAGGTAGCTGCAGTGGCGGATTGTACGCCGCAGCT
>MHDY01000197.1:4138-4292 GCA_001803705.1 Nitrospirae bacterium GWC2_56_14
GGCAGGCGAGGCAATCGGCGGTCGAGTTGTAGGGAGCTCCCCCCCAGGTTGGGGTTGTCGTCTCGAAATGGCAGTTTGCGTTGGAGCAGGTGCCGAGAACGGGAATGGAGGTCTGGTTTTTGAAGGCGACCGCCATGCCGCCAATTTCATAGCG
>MHDY01000197.1:4348-5810 GCA_001803705.1 Nitrospirae bacterium GWC2_56_14
GCTCAGTTGTAAAACCGGTCGTCACGTGGCACCTGGCACAGTCGGCCGTTGTTGCCGATGTGGGCTGGTGTGTTTCATGATTCCCGGCAAAGCCGCCAGTCACCGGGTTTCTGGTTTCGCTGTCCAGCGGCGGCATCAGGTGGCAGGAACTGCAGGTGAAACCGTAGGATGTGGCAGCCTGGGCGGGGGACAACTGCATCAGTGCCAGGATGAGGATTGCTAAACTGTGAGTTGTGAGGCGGAAACTATGTCGTACCATTATGAGGATCCTCCTGCTTGCCAACATTGGCTTTTGCGAATAAGCGGTTATAAATTAAAGAACTGCTATAAAACAAAATATGGAATGTTGTCAAGCACACATTCCTCAGCATTTAAAAATCTTAAGTCAAAAAAACTGTTATTTAGCCAACGTTAACGGTCAAAAGCCTGCCTGTGGGGAATCACGCTTTTTCGTAGGGCAATTTTTAATAATAATATTAGGAGGGATAGAGTTTTCTGAATTAATTTTTAATAAAGAAGTGCAACAACTGTACCTTGTTTAAAAGGGATCACACATTAAAACATTAATAGTGTGTGGAGGAGGAGATATACCGGGGGGGAATGGGAATGCCGAGGTTTTGCAATACGACAGGGTTGATTTTGACAGAAAAGGCTTGCGGCTGCTCCACCGGGAGGGCATCGGGGTTGACGCCGTTCAGCAGCTTCATCGCCATCTGCCCTGCCTGGCGGCCCAGAGCGGACCGGTCGATGTCAACGGCCGCGGCGGCGCCTTGACCGAGATGGACAGCCGTGAAGGAGACTACCGGTGCTTTCTGCTGCAGAGAGAAGTTGAAATAGGCGGGCAATGTTTCCCGGACCATCGCCGTGGTATCCGGGACCATCCAGAGGGCATCGACCTTTCCGGTCAGGCTTTCGAGGGCTTGTACCGTATCCCGCGGATCCCGTACCTCGCGCGGCACGATTTCCACGTCGACCTGACGGGCGGCGGCGATGGCGCGTTTCACATACCATCCGGTCTTGGCAGCACTATAGATCATGCCGACCCGCTTGGCATTCAGCGACTGCAACACCGGGAGGAAGTTTTCCGGGGCGACGAACAGATCGACGCCGGTAACGTTGGCGCGGGTATTTGCGGCTCGTACTCCGAGCGTCATGACGGCAAGTATCGGGGTCTGGCGGACGTGCTTCAGGGACGACAGCGCTTCGTCTCCAATGGCCACCACAAGACGCGGCCGGTCTTCACGAACGATACGGAACACGTCCACTTTCCCGTAATCGGAGAGAACCACAAAACGGCTGTCCTTGGCGCAGCTGATCCGAAAGCCGTGCGCGATCTCTTCGTAGGCGGCATTGCGGCTGCTCTGCACCAGGAGCACGTCGTAGCCCAGCGCCGGCCCGGCCAGCAGGAGGAGGGCCGTTATGAGAAAGAAGAATTTCCTCAAAACGAGAACCTCACTCCGCC
>MHDY01000198.1:0-210 GCA_001803705.1 Nitrospirae bacterium GWC2_56_14
GGTCTCCCTCGCCCAGGGGCACGTTGATGGCAGCGTCCGTCCAGTCCGTACTGTCCTTGATCAGCACCTGTACATCACCATTGATAAGGCTCAGGCGCACGCGGCCCATATCGCCGGAGTCTTCTGAAAAAGCAGGCGCCGGGACCAGCATGACCAGCGCCGCTGCTGCGAGTAGTAATCGTTTCATGCTGCACCTCCTGGTAAAACCAA
>MHDY01000198.1:535-2143 GCA_001803705.1 Nitrospirae bacterium GWC2_56_14
ATGTACAAGCACCACAGGGACCAGCTTGCCGTCATCAGGGCTTTCCACGAGGCCGATCTTCCCCTGGCGGTGGGGCTGGAGATGTTTCGGGCCGACAGCCAGGGCACGCTTGATGCCTGGACCGGGGGGGGCCTTTCTCAGGACCGGTTCCTCGCGGCCTATAAGGACAACTGGGATCTGCCCTTGCTCTTGTACCGGGACATCTTTCTCTATGTCCGCGAGCACGAAATTCCTCTTATCGGGCTCAATATTTCCGATAGCGTTGCTGCAAAGGTGGCGCAACAGGGGTTCGCCGCCCTGTCGCCGGCGGAAAAGAAGGCGCTGCCGCCGGGCATCAGCTGCAGTGTCGATGAAAAGTATATGCAGTTCATCAGGCGGGCCTATGCGGACCATTCCCGCAGCCGGACCTTCCTGAACTTCTGCGAGGCGCAGATGGTCAGGGACAAGTCCATGGCCTGGCATCTTATTGCTTATGGAAAGAAAAATCCGAACCGGACCATGGTGGTCCTTGCCGGGGTCGGCCATGCATGGAAGCGGGGGGTTGCCGAGCAGGTGGCCCTTGAATCGAAGCTCACCATCCGTTCCATCCTGCCCTATCTGCCCGGGCAGATAGACCGGCAGAACGTAACGATCAGGGATGCCGATTATCTGCTGCTTCCGTAGCCGTTAATAATTTCAAAATTTATATCTCTGTGTCTCGGCGTCTCTCTTCCGGCTTTATTTCCCCTTGTTCCTATGGTACAGTAGCGCATGAACAAACGATGCATTCCCTTCTGCTTTGCAGCGCTCCTGTTCGTTGTCCGCCCTGCAGCGGCTCTTGAGCTCGCCGGTCCGTTCCAGGTGAAGAACCAGTTTCCGCTCTTCCTGTATACCGACCAGCCCTATCTCGAACCAGCGGCATCGGCCGACTCCTTCTCCGTGAGCCTTTCCCACTCGAGCCTTTTTGTGATGGAAGATTCGCCGGCGTGGTCCGCTCATCTCGACCTTGAGCTGACGGAGCTCAATTTCCGCTATCGTCGGACACTCCCGGGCGGGACCGAGCTCGGCGTTGATCTGCCGCTGGTGCGCGCAACAGGCGGTTTCCTCGACCGTCCGCTGGCCTGGTACCACCGCGCCTCGGGATTCCCTGATTACAACAGAACCAGCAGGCCGGACAACGCTTTTCTCTACGAGGTCAAAAGAAACGGCATGCCGGTCGTCATGGGTGAGAACGACAAGTCCGCCCTCGGCGATGTGCGGCTGACGGCCAAGAAGCAGCTTGTTGCAGATGATCTCCTGGTGAGCGTCATGGGTACGCTGGAGCTCCCGACGGGCGACGCAAAGGCCGGCTACGGGAACGGGAGCGTCGACGCCGGCGTGGCGCTGCTCATGGACAAACACCTGGGACAGGACAACCTGTGGTACGCGAACCTCGGGGCAGTTTTCCCGGGCGATCTCAGGGGATACCAGACCGTGAGGCTCAGGAACTATGGATATTTTGGCATGGGCCTGGAGGCGCTGGCCTGGCCTTCCCTCAGCGTGATCGGCCAGGTGAGCATCCAGACCTCTCCCTATCCCAGGACGGACATTGGACAGATCGACCGGGCCGCGATGCTGCTGGTGCTCGGC
>MHDY01000198.1:2155-5276 GCA_001803705.1 Nitrospirae bacterium GWC2_56_14
GCGGAACGGGGCAGCTACGAACTGTCGCTCACCGAAGACCTGAATGCGAGCGGAGCGCCGGACTTTATCCTGAACCTTACGTGGAAGGGGAAGTGGTGATCGGGGTCCACTGCACGGCTGCATGTGTGCCTGGCGTATAATTGGACATTGCTTATTCATGTTGAGTGTGGTTAATATGAAAAGTATGCAGGCTAAAGGTTGAAGGCTGAAGGTGGTGCTACGGGAGGGCTGACCTTCCGGGGGGTCGATTTCTTTGTGTGATAGAATAATTTTCCCCTTCAGTCTTCGGCCTTCAGTCTATCCACCTTTTAAAGGAGAAAAAACATGTGTGATCTGAAAGCGTATGTAAAAACGAAGGGACAGGAAGAACTGCTTCTCGAAGCGGTGAACCAGGTGCGCGCGGAGAACGGCTTTGTAACGATACGGAACCTTTTCGGCGAAGAAAAGACCGTGCGCGGTGAAGTGCGCGAGGTGTCGCTGGCGAAGAGCCGCCTGGTCATTGAACAGCCATGAGTTCCGAAAAGAACCGTCTATCCTGATCCACCTCCGCCGCCGCTCCTCTCAAGTGCTGCATACCATACGTTCTGCATCTAAAATTATAGCGCGCGTGCGTCAATAAAACAGTTTCTTGTTGTGCGGAAAATGGTATTTGCTATAATGGCGCAACGCTTTTCGGTGTTGCAGCACAGCACCGTTAATTGCGTAGGTCTTCACCGGTACGATCACCAGCACAACGTCCGGGACGATGGGGGGGGAGAGGATGAACAAATTACTGGGAAGCATGGTCGTCTGCAGCATGGTCTGTACAGCAACTGTCTGGGGAGCGGTCGGAGGCGGGGACATCGTATTCCCGCTCACGGGCGCTTCAAATGTTACCTTCGGCCACGATACACACGTTGTGAAACACAAACAGAAATGCGGAGACTGTCATTACCGGCTCTACACCACAACGGCGCAGCGCAAGGATGTTACCATGGTCCAGATGCAGCAGGGCCAGTCGTGCGGTTTCTGCCACAACGGGCAGCGGGCCTTTGATGTGAAGGGCGGCTGCACCAAATGCCATCCCTGATCCGAGCGCTCTCTGGTTAATTTTTGACGTTACTTTTACTTTCGGGTCGACCCCCATCCATCGCGGGTCGGCCCGTTCTGCGTCGACCCTTCCCGGCCATTGCGTGCTGCGAATTGAGTATTGATTTTATGGATGCTTTCTATTACTATTAAACCTGCCTGTTGCATTATTCGACTCGCTGTTCAAGAGCAAGATCACGATGTTCCCGATACCGCAAACTCACGCATGAAAAGAACCAGGCCTGCACCCGCCATGTCGACGCTGCTGAAGGAGAAATACCATGCCTCCGGACCCCGCTAGGCCGACGCTCATTTCTTCCGGCTTTGCCGCCCTGGCCGGGGGGCTGGGCTTCTTCGCGCTCCTTGCCAGCAGCTGGTACAGTTACCTGCTTTTCCACACGCTGGTCGAGCTTTTCACCATCCTCATTGCGTTCCTCGTTTTCGCCCTTGTCTGGAACACGCGGCGCATGCTGGACAATCAATACCTGCTCTTCCTCGGTATCTCTTTCCTGTTCTCCGGTGCGCTGGTCCTGGCCCACACGCTTGCCTATCAGGGGATGGACTTCTTTCCCGGAGATGACACCGATCTGTCGACCCAGATGTGGATCGCATTCCGGTATGTGTTCAGCATTTCCTTTCTCCTGGCCCCCTTCTTCATCAATCGAAAAGTAAATATCAACCGGGTCCTCGCGGCCTATGGCGCCGTCACCATGGTCCTGGCAGGCACGATCTTCTGGGGAATCTTCCCGTCCTGCTATCGTGACGGCCTGGGTATGACCCCCTTTAAGATATTCAGTGAATATGCGGTGTCCGCGATCCTGATGGCCGCTCTGGGACTGCTTATCCTGAAACGCGGCGCCTTCGACCGCGGGATCTTTCTTTTGCTGAGCGGGTCGGTCGCTGCATCGGTATTCTCGGCGCTTTCCTATACGCAGCATGTGATCGTTATCGGCGCAGCCGCCATGGCCGGCCACTTCTTCGAACTGATCGCCAATTACCTCATCTACCGGGCGGTGGTCGTGGCCGGTCTTGTGGAGCCGACCAGCATCCTGTTCAGAAATCTCAAGCAAAGCGAAGCAAGGATTCGCGACAGCGAGGAGCGATACCGTTCCCTGGTGGAGCTTTCCCTGGACGCGATCGTGGTGCAGAGCGAGGGGGTCTATCGCTACGTCAATCCCGCCGGAGTGAAGCTCTTTGGGGCTGCATCGGCCGGCGAGCTGATCAACAGAAAGGTCCTGGACCTCACGCCCCAGGGCTTTCGGGAGGCCATCGCCCTGCGCATCAGCAGGGTCCAGGAAGGGGTGGTACTGCCGCTCATGCAGTCGCAGATCCTTCGGATCGACGGCCGGTCCGTGGATGTAGAGTCAACGGAAACAGGCGCCATCTACGAGGGCCGTCCGGCAGTACAGTCCTTTATCCGCGACATCACGGAACGCAAGCAGGCGGCAGAGAAAATAGAGCATCTTGCTTCGTTCCCGAAACTCAATCCGAGCCCGGTCTTCGAAGTCAACGCCCGGGGGAAGATCACGTTCATGAACGAGGCAACGGCGGCGCTTCTTGCGCGGCTGGGGTGCGAAGAGAACGCGGGCGTTCTGTTCCCTCCCGATATGCAGGCACTCCTGGAAGACCTGGAGAGCACGGACATCGCCCGGATCGCCTACCGGGAGGTGGCGATCGGAACCGCGACCCTCGCCGAGAGCATCTCACTGATAAAAGATCTGCAGGTTGCGCGGTTCTATGCGACCGATATCAGCGACCGCAAGCGGGCGGAAGCGGCGCTCCGTAAAGCGAATGAAGGGCTGGAGGCGCGGGTCCAGGAGCGGACGGCGGCGCTGAAGAGCGCCCTCGATACGCTGCAGGGGGAGATCCGTGAGCGCATCGGCCGCGAGCAGGAGCTGCGCCGGGTCTACGAAATGCTCAGGAATACGCTGGAAAGCATCAATGAAGGATTTTTCACGCTCGATCGGGAATGGCGGTTCACCTACCTGAACAGCCGGGCGCAGAACTTCTTCCAGCGGAGCGCGGCGCTGCTGCTCAATGCGAACATCTGGGA
>MHDY01000198.1:5291-8809 GCA_001803705.1 Nitrospirae bacterium GWC2_56_14
GGCCACCCCGGTCTTCGAGGCGAACTGCCGCCGCGCCGTGGAGGAGCAGGCCCCGGTCGTGTTCGAAGCCCTCGCGCCGTCCACCGGGGTCTGGGTGGAAGTGAAGGCCTATCCTTCCCCGGACGGCCTCACGGTCTATATTAACGATATCAGCGAACGCAAGGAAGCGGAGAGGCGGGATACCTTCACCAATGCGCTGCTGAACCAGTTCATCAAGAAGTTCAACCGCAGGGAATACCTGGACTCCGCAGTGGAACTGCTCAGGGATTGGAGCGGCTGCAGTTCGGTGGGCGTGCGGGTCATTGACGGGAGCGGGAACATACCCTATGTCTCCTGTTCCGGTTTCAGCCCCGGGTTCCTGGGGTCGGAGAACGCGCTGTCGGTGGGCCGGGACGCATGCGCCTGCCCCCGGATCATCGCGGGAGCGCCGGAACCGCAGGACCTGCCTGCCTTGACGCGCGCAGGTTCGTTCTATTCGAACAACTCGATGCAGTTCCTGGAAAGCCTGACCGAGGAACAGCGGACGAGGTTCCGCGGCGTCTGTGCGAGAAGCGGTTTTACCTCCATCGCCGTTGTTCCGGTCCGGCACGGCGATACCGTGATCGGGGCCATCCACCTTGCCGACGAACGGGAAGGGATGGTGCCGCGGAAGAGCATAGAGTTCATCGAACAGATGGCCTTCATCATCGGCGAGGCGATCTATCGCTTCGGGATCGAAGAGGAACTGCGCCGGAACTATGAGGCGCTCCGCGAATCGGAGAAGCGCTACCGGGGCCTGGTCGAAGACATCCGCGACGTCATCTTTACGCTCAGACCCGACGGCAGCATTTCCTCGCTGAGCCCGGCATTCGAGGACATCACCGGCTGGCCGCGTGAGGAGTGGATCGGTCGGCGGTTCCCGGAGCTGCTCCATCCCGGGGAGGTGCCCGCTGCAACAGAGATCTTCCGGAGGATCCTGAACAACGAATCGCTTCCCTTGTTCGAATTGCAGGTCCGCATCCGGTCGGGAAGCTACCGGCATTTTGAGTTCAAAATAACGTCAGGCCGCACCGCTGAGAACATGATCCTGGGCATTGCCCGCGACATCACGGAGCGGAAACGGGCCGATGAGGACCATGCGCGCCTGGTCTCGGCGCTGGAGTCGACGGTGGAAGCAGTCGTGATCACCGACCCCCTTTCCGGCCTTATCCAGTACGTGAACCCGGCTTTCGAGGCGATCACCGGGTCTCCGCGGGAGGAAGCGCTGGGCCATACGCTGCACTATCTTGAAAACGGAACGGACGATGCCGATTCTTTCAATACCCTCAGGGAAACCGTGAGGCTGAGCGGCGTCTGGCGGGGCCCGCTTATCAGTAAAAAGAAGGACGGCGCTCCCTATTTTGAAGAAAGAACGGTCTCGCCGGTAAAAAATTCGAGCGGTGATATCATCAATTACGTGTATGTGCTGCGGGACGTTTCGGAACGGGTCAGGCTCGAATCCATTGCCGAGTCGGTCAATACCATGAACAACATCGGCTTTGTGTTCTCGGGAGTGCGGCACGAGATCGGCAATCCCGTCAACTCCATCAATATGATCCTCGGCATCCTGAGGAACAAGCTGGATGCGCTGCCCACGGAGGCGGTCCGGGAGTATCTGGTCCGCATGGCCGAACAGGTGGGACGGGTGGAATATATGCTGCGCTCGCTCAAGAGCTTCAACCTGTACGAGACGCAGCAGCCGCATCTTTTTGAGGCCGCGTCCTTCTTTGAGAACTTTATGCCGCTCATCAGGTCCGATCTCGAAAAGAAGGGCATCACGATCGAGATCAAGAGCGGCCCCGCTACCCTCAGGATGTACGCCGATCCCCGGGCGCTGCAGCAGGCGCTCCTGAACGTCCTGACCAATGCAGCGGACGCGTTGAGCGGGCGCCGGGACCCGAAGATCACGCTGAGCGTTCAGCCGCAGGGCGGGATGGTCGTGATCCGCATCGAGGACAACGGGAGCGGGATCCCCGAGGACAAGCTGCAGAGCATCTTCAAGCCGTTCTTTACCACCAAACCGCAGGGGACCGGACTGGGCCTGGTGATCGTAAAAAAGATGCTGGCCAATATGAACGGAACCATCGACATCGAAAGCCGGGAGGATGAGGGGACCATGGTGACCATTGCGCTGCCGGAGGGAAGAGATGCTAAAAACTAGCCGGGAGATGAAAAAGACGCTCCTGGTCATTGACGATGACCGGGTTTTCTGCGAGGCGATCAGGGACTACCTGTCCAGCGACTCGGTGGAGGTGCTCCTGGCGCACAAGGCCAAGGACGGACTGACCCTCTGCTCCCTCCAGAAGATCGACGTGGTCTTGCTTGACCAGCAGCTGCCCGATGGCGAAGGGCACACTCTCTGCCCGACCATCCTGCAGTACAATGACCAGACCAAGATCATTTTCGACACGGCCTACCCCAGCTTCGACAATGCGGTGAAAGCGATCCGTTCAGGCGCTTTTGACTACCTGTCGAAGCCCTTTGACCTCGAAGAGCTCGCGCTGGCGGTGAAGCAGGCCTTCCGCACGCTGGAGCTGGAGCAGGTCGAGCAGATCCAGGATTATCAGCGTACGCGGGAGCGTGAAGACGCGGTCGTGGTTTCCGGGGAGGGGCTTGCCGACAGCATGCAGCTGGCCGAGATCGCGGCATCCACCAGCGCACCGGTGCTTATCACCGGGGAGACCGGGACCGGCAAGACCCTGGTGGCAAAGGCCATCCATTACAAGGGGCCGGCGGGTAGCGCGCCGTTCATCAGCATCAACTGCGCATCGCTGCCGGAAAACCTTATCGAGGCGGAGCTCTTCGGGTACGAAAAGGGCGCGTTCACCGGCGCCGTTTCCACCAAGCGCGGTATCTTTGAAATGGCCGAAGGCGGTACGCTGTTCCTCGACGAGATCGGCGAGATCCCCCTGCACCTGCAGGCGAAGCTCCTGAGCGTCATCGAGGACAAGCGCCTGCGCAGGATCGGCAGCGAGTCCCTGCGTCCGGTCAATGCGCGCATCATCGCCGCCACCAGCGTCACGCTGGAAGATGAGCTGGGCGCCGCATTCAGAAAAGACCTCTATTACCGGTTGAGCGTTGTCCGGATCCACCTCCCGCCGCTGCGGGAGCGAAGGCAGGACATCCCGGCGCTCTGCATGCATCTGCTGGGACAGCTCAGCGGCGGCAGGGAGGTACGGCTCGAGGAGGACGAATTGCGGCGTCTCATGGCGTACAACTGGCCCGGGAACGTGCGGGAACTGAAGAACATCCTGGAGCGGTCCGTACTGCTCCAACAGGGGTCGATATACAAACCGTCGGAGCTTCTCGGCGAGACGTCGCAGGCACCGCCGGAATCCTGCCCGCCTCCTCAGCAGGGCAGTGACACACTGCTTTCCCTTGAAGCGGTGGAGCAGAGGCATATCCGGCATGTGCTGGACAGCCTGGAGGGAAATTTCACCCGTGCGGCAAAGGTGCTCGGCATTTCCCTGTCCACGCTCAAGAGAAATGCCGAGATCGGA
>MHDY01000199.1 GCA_001803705.1 Nitrospirae bacterium GWC2_56_14
GGCTGTTATTACGGAAGATGTGATGAAACTGCTCTTAGCCTACAACTGGCCCGGCAATATCCGTGAGCTGAAAAATGTGCTAGAACGGGCTCTGTTGCTCACCCCCAACGGGGCAACAATCCGCCAGTCACACTTCAGCAATCTGGTCAACGGCAGAGCCAGCCAAGGCACACAACGCCCGCAGACCGTGCAGGAGGTCGAAGAAAGTCACGTCAGGACGGTAATGGAGCAGATGGAAGGCAACATCGACAAGACCGCTAAAACTCTGAATATCTCCAGGGCCACCCTCTATCGCCGGCTCAAACAGATGAAGGAAGCATAACACTGAGCACCAACCAAAGAGGCACTTCATGAAGAAAACATGGTTTTCCGCGGTACTCATTTGCACCTTGGGGCTCTGCCTGAGGTTGGCGTTTTTTGTGGGGCCAGCCCAGGCCGGTGCCGGCCCCTTCCCTGGACCGCGGGACAAGTGCCCGGTCTGCGGCATGTTCATTGCCAAGTATCCGGAGTGGACCGCCTCGATCCAGTTCGGCGACGGCAGCCACGTTTTTTTCGACGGGGTGAAGGATATGCTCAAGTTTTACCTGACTCCGCAGAAATACGGCTCCCGGACAGACCGTTCCTCCATGGGCACCATCCGGGTCAAGGATTATTACAGCCTGGAGATGATCGACGGTCGCAATGCTTACTATGTCATCGGCAGTGATGTCCTTGGCCCCATGGGGAAGGAACTGATCCCCTTTGCCCGGCAGACGGATGCCGCTGAATTCCTGCGGGACCACCGGGGGCGCCGCATCCTTCGCTTCAACAACCTGGACAATGTTATTCTCCAACAACTGGAGTTGCATTGACGCCGCCCCGCCCAGCCATATTTTTCCTTAGCGCTATCACGGCCGGAGCGCTGGCCCTTGCGGCAGCCTGCGGACATGCTGTCATTCGACAGAGAACGGATGGGCCTGGTCTTGAATCTCTGTCCCGCTTGGGGGGCCAACTCGCCCTCACCGACCTTGCCCTGTTCACCGAGGCACGCTACACCCGCCACCCCTCCCAGGCTGATTTACATGCTCCCTTCCAGGACCATCCGTCAGCACTGGAGCATTTTCCCAGCGGCTCTTTCGTACCGCCACCCATGAGGATCCAATGACCTGCTGGCTCAATCGACAGCTCAACATCCTTGATTACACCATCACATCCCTGCTGCGGCGCTGGTGGAAAAACCTTTCACTGATTTTTATCTATTCGGTGCTGGTGTTCGTCATCGGCTCGGTCATGTTCTTCACCCGTGCCATGCAGCGGGAGGCAAAACTGATCCTGGCAGACGCTCCAGACCTGGTGATACAACGGCTGGTAGCAGGCCGTCACGACCCCATCCCTCTGGCCAGGGCAGAGAAGATCCGCTCGATTCGCGGTGTTTCCGCTGTGAGTCCCCGTCTCTGGGGATATTATTTCGACCGGATCAACGGTGCCAACTATACCTTGCAGGGTGCTGACGACCGGGGATTGTTACCGGGGGATATCGACATCGGCGCCGGTATTGCAAGAAGCCGAAAGATAGAGGCGGGTGATATCTTTTCCCTCACCGACAGCAATGCAATTCCTCAGGTCTTCCAGGTCAGGAAGCTGTTCGATGCTGCCAGCGACCTGCTGACGGTGGACCTGATGATCATGCCGACGGAGGATTTCCAGAGCTTCTTCGATTTTCCCGCCGACAGAGCCACGGATTTTGCGGTTTCAGTGCGTAACCCCCGTGAGATCGCTACGGTGGCAGGAAAGATTGTGGAGCTTTTTCCAGACAGTCGCCCAATCATGAAAGATGAGATACTACGCACCTACGCCTCCATCTTCGACTGGCGCGGAGGAATGATGATCGTCATGGTTGCCATGGCGGTGCTGGCTTTCGTTATCTTCGCCTGGGATCGGGCCAGCGGCCTTTCAGCCGCCGAACGCCATGAAATCGGGATACTCAAGTCCATCGGCTGGGATACGGGAGATGTACTTAGCCTGAAGTTCTGGGAAGGGGCCGTCATCTCCTTGACGGCCTTCCTCGCCGGCATTTTGGCGGCCTATGCCCATATTTTCCTCATGCCGGCACCATTTTTCTCCCATGCTCTCAAGGGATGGGCCGTCCTCTACCCCAGCTTCCGCCTCACCCCCTACGTTGATTTTTCCCAGGTGGCCGTGCTTTTCATCCTGACGGTTCTGCCCTACCTGGCTGCCACCATCGTACCCTCGTGGCTGGCAGCCAGCGTCGACCCTGACGCCGCCATGCGGAGCTGACCATGATCCAGACCATCGATGTCACCAAAATATTCAACCGGGGTGCTGCCAACGAATTCGCTTCCGTGCGGGGCGTCACCCTCGGCGTGACGGCCGGTGAGGCCCTGATCATCAAGGGGCCCAGCGGCTCGGGCAAGACCTCACTGCTCTCCCTGATGGGATGTATGAGCCGCCCCACCAGCGGACGCATCAGGATCAACGACCCGGATCTGGCGGTGAAGCTGGGGGCCGAGCTGGGGGCTTCCCTGGAAATCGCCACCCTGCCCGAGCGCTTTCTAACCCTTATCCGCCGGCAAATGTTCGGTTTTGTCTTCCAGCAATTCAATCTGGTGCGGGGAATCAGTGCCCTGGAAAACGTCATGCTCCCGATGTATCCCACCGGCGAACACAGATCAGCCATCCGGAAACGGGCGGAGGAACTAATCGCGGAGTTTGGGGTGGCCCATCGGGCAACGGTCCGGGTTGAACTTCTCTCTGGCGGGGAACAGCAGCGGATAGCTATTGCCAGGGCTCTTGTCAACAGGCCCAAGGTGATCATCGCCGACGAGCCCACAGCCCATCTGGACACTGGCCTCTCCCGCGAGTTTCTCGAAATTGCCGCAGCCCTCAAGACCTCCGGCACCACACTGATCATCGCCAGCCACGACCCCCTTGTCTGCCAGGCTCCTTTTGTGGACCGGGTAGAGGAAATACGAGACGGATTGCTGGTCAGGCCGGGGAGCGCCGGGTGATTTTCAATCCAGCGATCATTGCGCTTCTACTTAGCTCAACGGCAACGGCAGGGCTGCTCGTCTACGCAGCCGTAATTGGCATCCAGGTACTTCACGGCTGGAACCCGCTATCGGGGAGCGAAGGGCAACTATTGCTGGAGCGGAAGACCTCCCTGGTGTCCACCATCCTGGGCTACCTGCTGTGTTTCCATCTGGTGGCGCTGATGCTCTTCATCCACACGGCCGATGCGCTGCACCCCCTCTTTACCGGCGCCATGTGTGCCGCCGGCACCCTCAACGTCAACGGATTCGGCTATCCGGCGCTGCTGCTGAAACTCTTCAACACCCTTGCGGCTGGTCTCTGGCTCATCATCAACCATGCAGACAACCAGGTCCACGACTTCCCCCTGGTTCGTCCCAAGTATGCCGCCCTGATTGTCATGGCCCCGCTTGCTGCCCTGGAGACTTTTCTCGTTGCCGGCTACTTTACCGGGCTCAAGGCCAACGTGATCACCTCCTGCTGCGGCAGTTTATTCGGCGGCGACCAAGGGACCTTTGCCGGCGGCATCGCTTCCCTGCCACCTATGCCGGCAACCGCCACATTCTACGCAGCCGCCTTCGTTACCCTGGCAGCGGCTTTCTTTGTTTGGCGCTGGGGCCGGGGAGCTATTCTGCTTGCGGTGGCCGGCATGATCACCTTCCTGGCTGCCCTTGTTGCCCTTATCTCCGTCTTTAGCCTCTACATCTACGAGATACCGACCCATCACTGTCCTTTCTGTCTGCTGCAGAAGGAGTACAATGGCATCGGTTACCTGCTTTACTCCCTGCTTCTCGTCGGCTCCGTATCCGCAGCAGGCAGCGGCCTGCTGCAACCGGCCAGGAAGATCCCAAGCCTTGGCCGTACCCTTCCCTCTCTGCAAAAACGGTTGGCGCTTGCGGCCTTTTTCTCCATAGCTACCTTCACCCTTCTGGTCACCTTGAAAATGATGACCTCTTCCTTTAGGTTTTAATAATTATTGCTGTATCACAATCAAGCCATACGTCTCATACTTTTCTCATAATGAGACAACCCCCCTCCCCCAATAGCTCTCCATCCTATTGAAATAACGTCATTTACCTGAATCTCCCTGCTTGGCATGCTTATTGATAGCTGACAACCCATGATTCTTGAAGAAACAAAAACGCATATACCTCTCCAGGCAGAGAACTCTGTTGCGAAACAGCGGATCCTCGTGGTCGATGACGAGCCGGCGGTGCTTTTCGCCTATCGCAAGCTCATCGAACGCGAAGGGATAGGTGTAGACATCAGCATTAACCACCAGGGGGCCATGAACCAAGTGAGAGCGAACCAGTACCTGGCCGTCATCACAGACCTGCGGCTTGAAGGCACCGAAAACACCGATGGTCTGAAAATTATCCATGCAATCAGGGAGCACCACCCCGACACAAAAATAATCATGGTGACAGGCTATGGCAATAAAGAGATTGAACAGATGGCTTTTGCCTCTGGGGTAAACCATTATTTCGAAAAACCGGTGAGGCCGTCACTAATCCTGGATGCGCTGAAACCACTGATAGGCTAACTGTGTGTAGCCGGTATAGTGTTTTTTTGACAATCATTTGAATGAAACTAACATAGGCAGGAGGCCATCTTGAAAAGACTTAAAATGCTAATTCCTTTGTTCTGCACTATTTTGTTGTCCGCAGGCTGCGGCAATGACACCAACACCGTAACAGTTGTGCAGGGAGCTTCCAAGACAACGCTGCTCAATCCGCTGGCCTTGCAACAGTTTGCCACAGACCTGCCGATTATTCCTGTGGCAGGACCGGACCAGGCAAGATCAACTGCGACAACCGACTATTACACCGTCACTGCCGAACAGACGGAAAATTACGATTTCGGTCTTCGCAAGAAAGACGGGACCAATCTGATCAACCCGGTCAGCGGGGCGCCAATCCGCACCACTGTCTGGGGCTACACACTCAACGGAGTCAAGGCCGGCTACCTGGGAGCCAGCATCGAGGCCAGATCCACACTTGATCCGGGTGGAAAAAAGGTTCAGGTCAAATACGTCAACGACCTGAAAAATTCCGGCGGAATGCTCCTGACCAAACACCTCCTGACCATTGACCCGACCCTCGACGGAGCAAACATGGGCGAACCGGAAATCCGCATCGTTACCCATCTCCACGGTGGACACGTTGCCCCGGAGTTTGATGGCCACCCCTTGGCATGGGTCACCAATGACCCCAACGCCACGACCGGCCTGCCTGCTGACGCGGTTAGCGGCCGGCCTGCACGGCCTGACGGTAACTCGCTCACCTACACCTACGACAATGACCAGTTGGCTACCCAGCTCTGGTTTCACGACCACGCCATGGGCCTGACCCGTCTCAATGTCTACGCCGGACTGGCAGCCAACTACTTGCTGCGCGACGACCACGAGGATTCCCTCAACCTCCCCAAGGGCGCTTACGAAATCCCGCTCGTTATTCAGGACAAATCCTTTAACGAAGACGGCTCGCTGCACTACGACTCCAATCCTCTTCTCAAGGCTACAGGCGAGCAGGAGACCGACGCCGCCGGAAACCCCGTCTACACCTCCAAGCCGGAGTTTTTCGGTAATGTGATAGTGGTCAATGGCAAGGCCTGGCCCAAACTAGATGTAGAACCTCGCAAATACCGTTTCCGCATGCTGAACGGTTCCGACTCGCGCTTCTACAACATGTGGCTGGAAGCCAGGGATGCGAACGGCGCCAGCGTGGCCATCCCGGCCGATGCCATCACGCAGATCGGCAGCGAAGGTGGACTGCTCCCGAACAAGGTAGCGGATATCGGCCAAACACAGGACAAGGGCCTGCTGCTGGCCACTGGCGAAAGGGCGGACGTAATCGTGGACTTTTCCAAATTCCCCGTCAACACCTCCATCACCCTGCGCAATGACGCCGCCACCCCCTTCCCTAACGGTGATCCGGTGGCCAGCACCACCACAGGACGGATCATGCAGTTCAAGATCACCAAACCATTGGCTGGCGCAGACACAAGTGTGATACCCGCCACCCCGCGTGTACCGGTGCCGCTTGGCGCACCTACTGCCCCAACCCGCTATGTTGATCTTCAGGAACTGATGGAGGATACGGCACTGGTTTACGACCCGATCACCGGTGCCAGCCTGCAGAGACTGAAACTGCTTCTGAATGGCCTGACCTTCTCCGCCCCTATTACCGAGAAACCCACTCTGAACAGCGTTGAGGAGTGGGTCATCATCAATAACACACCTGACATGCACCCCATGCACCTGCATCTGGTGGCCTTTGAGGTAATTGAAAAAGGGAGCGTGGCGCCGGGGACTTATACAGCCGGTGCAGGAGGCATCATGCCTAGCGTTACACTTGGCGGGCTTAGGCCCGACACCAATCCGGACGGTACGCCGGCAGACCCAGGCAATTCACACTATACTGTCAGGAATCACGAACGTGGCTGGAAGGAAACCATACGCGTGCCGCCGGCGGACGAGGCTATCAACTCCCAGGGCTACGTCCGCATTCGGGCTAAATTCGACCGCCTTGGAACCTATATGTGGCACTGCCATATCCTGGCCCACGAAGAGCACGAAATGATGCGGCCATTCACAGTAGTCCAATAAAGTCAGTAATCGCTTGTTGCAAAAGCTGCTGGGCGCCCTCGGACCTTCGAGGACGCCCAGCAAAATAATTCCATGAGTTCAGCCAGTTGAGCCGATATAAATTTAGCGGAGACCCAAATATTTTTTATAGACAATCAAGGCAAATTAGTATTTACTCAAACCCGTAAAAGACCTTTTTAATCCTTATGATCATCGTTTTGATTCTTTGAGGTGCTTTTCCATATTTAAACACTCAGCAAGAACGGAGGACATTCAATGAGACCACTATCCAAGACCACAACCAGAATCTGCGGCTATGCAGTCGCTCTTTTGCTCTGCACAACATCATTTGCCGCAGACATCCCATCCAACAAGACCGAAGAGCAGAAAACACTGTACGCCATCGGGCTTTCCATAGCCCGTTCATTAATAGTTTTCGATCTGACGCCTGCGGAGTTCGAGCACGTTAAGCAGGGCTTGGCGGATGCCCAAAGCGGTAAAAAAAGTGATGTCGATCTGACTGCCTATAACGCTAAAATTCAGGAACTGGCTAAAGCACGCCGCAAACTTTTGGGTGAAAAACAGGCCAGCGCAGGCAAGGATTTCCTGGAAAAAGCCACCAAAGAAAAGGGTGCCGTCAAGACCGCCTCGGGCATAGTCTATATTTCGCTTAGCGAAGGCAAGGGCGAATCACCCAAGGCGGCTGATATCGTAAAAGTCAATTATCGAGGAACGCTGATCGACGGCAAGGAATTTGACAGTTCCTACAAACGCGGAAAACCTCTAGAGTTCAAGCTCGACAATGTCATCAAATGCTGGACCGAGGGTGTGCAGATGATGAAGCCGGGCGGAAAGGCAAAACTGGTCTGCCCGCCGAACCTGGCCTACGGCGAGAATGGAGCCGGAGAGCTGATTTTACCGGGCGCCACCCTGGCGTTTGAAGTAGAGCTGCTGGAGTTCAAACCGACAGCGGCCGCCAAGCCCAGCCCCCCACCCGCACCTGCAATACCGGCAGCGCCAGAAAAGAAGTGAACTGAATTTAAATGCTAAAGGTGATAGATGAAAAAACAGTTCCCAGCGCTCATCCCCTTCTTGTTGCTCCTGCTCATGACATGGGTTCTGACTGCCGTCCCGGCCCGCGCCGAAAGCACACGATATAAGCGTACTGTAGAGAAATACAAACTTCCCGACGTCGTCCTCATTAATCAAAACGGGAAAAAAGTATCTCTCGCTTCTATGTTGAATACTGACCAACCGGTGGTGGTGGATTTTATCTACGGCACCTGCACCACCATCTGCCCAGTCCTTTCCGCCGGCTACACCAATCTGCAGAACAGGTTGGCTGCCAGTGGGCAGATGCCACGGCTCATTTCAATCACTATCGATCCGGAAAACGATTCCCCCAACGTCATGAAAGAGTACCTGAAACGCTATCGCGCCAAACCGGGCTGGGATTTTTACACCGGCAGGCGGGCTGACATCGATGCCGTGATGAAAGGCTTTAATGCCTACATACCGGACAAGATGTCGCACTACCCGTTGAACCTGATCCGCTCACCAAAAGATGGCTCATGGGTCAGGCTCTTCGGCATCATGAGTTCCAGCGAATTAATGAAAGAATATCTGCAGGTGTCCGGCAAATGAAAGAGCTTGGACAAAGCCTGATTCGCAAACAACTACCCAGATTAGTGACAGCCGCTTTAGCTACCTTGCTTTCCTTTGTCGTTCTGATTTGTGCAGCGCCCTGTCAGGCGGATTCGATTCCGCCTGCCGACCTGCCGCATTCAGAAATCATGCGCTCGGGCGAGAAGATGTACCGTGACGGGATACTCCCCTCCGGGGCTCCCATGCTGGCTTACATCCGTGGGGATATTGAAGTTGACAGCAGCGCATTTTCATGTTCCAGCTGTCATCTCCGTGCCGGACTTGGTTCTTTTGAGGGCGGGGTTATCACCCCGCCCACCACTGGAAAGAAACTATACCAGCCATATCGTCGTCCCCCATCCCTAGGCGACATCACTGACCAGTCTGGGCGGGTTATTTATGCAAAAACAATAATTGAGCGTCCGGCATACACCCGGGAAAGCCTGGCAACAGCCATGCGTTTCGGCACTGACCCGGCAGGCCAGGTTTTCAATGATGTCATGCCTCGCTACCCACTTTCAGACCGTGACATGTCGATACTAATCAGCTATTTGGGAACGCTCTCTGCCGACCCATCTCCAGGCGCCAGCAGCAGCGAATTCAGGTTTGCCACCGTCATTACCGACGATGTCAGTCAATCAGATCGTCTGGCGCTTCTGGCTCCGCTGCAAAAGTTTATCGCCCAGCAAGATCAACAACTGAAAATGTATTCTGATTTCAACAAATTCGGCTATGCCCCGACTATAGATATGAAATATGCCTTTCGTAGCGCATCGCTGGACATCTGGGAACTGAAAGGCCCACCGGAATCATGGCAAAAGCAACTTGCTGCCTACAACAACAATAAACCGGTTTTTGCTGTTCTTGGGGGTATCTCCAACAGAGATTGGCGCCCTATTCACGATTTCTGCGAAGCCGAGAGACTTCCCTGTCTCTACCCTATTACCGATTTTCCTGTTGTTTCAGAGTCCGGATGGTACACATACTATTTCAATAAGGGCTACTTCCAGGAGGGTGACGCGGTTGGCCGCTATATCAACCGCTTGGAGACTCTCTCCGCAAAAAAAACTATTCTCCAGATTGTACAGGACTCTCCAATTGGCACAGCTCTGGCTAGCGGCTTTCAGAACAGCTGGAACGAACTTGAGCACCCAGCTGTGACCACCCTGACACTTTCGGCTGAACAACTTCGAAACCCGTCCGTGCTACACAAACTTCTGAAGAAACATAAACCGGGAGTGCTGCTGCTTTGGACCGACGCCGAACTACTGCCGCAGCTCCCAAAGCTGATCTCTCTGATCCACCCCGAAGGTATTGTTTTCGTTTCATCCGGCTACTTGGGCACTAAAACCGTGTCTGTTCCTGAAAGCGTGCGAGACAAGGTATACATAAGCTACCCCTACCGCCTGACCCCCTATGTCGGTTCACAGGATGGTGGCTTTGACGCCAAGGTGCCGATCTTGACAACTTTCAAAGATTTCGGTGACCGCAGAATTACATCACGAAGCACAACTATGCTGAAACAGGCAACTCTGCGCGGATTAAATTTACTTTACGATGATCTGCACCGTGATCACCTGCTGGACGTCATGAGTATGCAAATGGATTTGACCGTGCGTGATTATGAACGGCTCAGTTTCGGCCCTGGTCAGCGTTTTGCGTCAAAAGGTTGTTACATTATCCAACTCGGTCAAGGAACGTCCCCCGCCTTGCTACCACGCAGCGAATGGGTTATTCATTAGGCGGTAAATATTTGTCAACACACGGCCGCCTGATACAGGTGAGATTCAAATCTCAATTTGAGACAATTTTGTTCCAAAAACAACGACCGGCACAACATCACTAATGTAATTTTAACAACATACAAACATGCGTTTTTTTGGCATGTAATTTGCTTTTATACTTATAAAGTCAACAATCAACACCTCAACAGCTTTCCTTCTTATCAAGTTTTATTAACAATAAACAACTCAGTTAAAATGCCTCAAAAGGAGAACTGCATGAATAACCTGAAACAGAGCTTTATCTTAAATGCCGTCATTATGACAGTGTTGCTGCCGTTGACAAGTTTACTGGCAATTGCGGCGCAAAACAAGCCGATGAAGCCAGAATTGGCTGCAAAGAAAGAAATGATCCGCACGCAAAGGGAACAGCGTCCCACAGACAATCAGCGCAGATCGGCTGCTGAAAAGCTTAAAGCGGAACGGCTCAAAGTATATAAAGCAAAACAGCTGTCAAATACGTCGAATTAAGAAGCTATTGAGCAAAAATAATTCGAGATGCCTCTTAAAGGAGATATTATGAAAAATCAGAGGGGGTTGAACGTGTGGAGCTATGCGCTGTTGCTGGCTCTGCTCTCCGTCATAAGTATGCCGCTCATCGCTGGGGCTGCGGCTCTGGTATCTCAAGTGCCGACCGGGCCAAAGGATATTAACGGAAATTGGGCCACCCCGGATTATTACACGACTGCTAACTGGGCAAACAGCCCGCCGCTAGCAAAATTTGTCGACACCCTTCCCGGACTAGGAAGCACCAAACCAAACAATTTGGGTCAGTACCTTCCTGTTGCTGTACCTGACATTACAACCTATCCCGGCACAGACTACTACGAGATCGAACTGGTAGAGTTCACCGAACAGATGCACTCTGACCTGACAAACGGCACAAGGCTTCGTGGTTATATTCAAGTCAACAAGGGCACAAATCTCAAGCCTAACACCCTCCCCAGCCAGGGTTTGTGCGGAGCTGATGGACACCTTTGTACAGCTGCAGACACCGGTGTTGGCCGGGCAAACCGCACACCACACTATCTGGGCGACACCATAGTCGCAGAAAGAGACCGGCCAGTCCGTCTCAAGTTCACCAACAGACTTCCCGCCGGAACAGCAGGGGACCTATTCATACCAGTTGATACAACTGTCATGGGTGCCGGCCCTGGCCCTGCCAAAGGTAACGGTGTACGTGGAGAGGGTATCCCATGTGACAATACATCTATAACCAATGCCAACGGATGTGACAGTTATCCTCAAAATCGCGCCACAATACATCTGCACGGTGGCCGTACTCCATGGATCAGTGACGGGACCCCCCATCAGTGGATAACTCCAGTCGAAGAAATTACACCTTTCACCAAAGGCGTCAGCCTGCAAAATGTACCAGACATGCCCGATCCTGGCGATGGCTCGTCCACCTATTACTACACCAATCAACAGAGTGCGCGATTGATGTTTTATCATGACCATGCTTTTGGTATAACCCGCCTTAACGTCTATGCCGGTGAAGCAGCAGGGTATCTGATCACCGACCAGTATGAGCAGGATCTTATTTCCCGCGGAATCATTCCGTCCGACCAGATCCCTCTGGTCATTCAGGACAAGACATTCGTAGATGCAACACCCGTTACCCATCCGGTAACAGGGGAAACTAACTTTCCGAAAATACGCGTTACCGATCCACTCTGGAACTGGGGCAGTGGCCCAGTTGACGGCAACGGAATACGAGCCCCAAAAACCGGTGACCTCTGGTTGCCGCATGTCTACATGCCGGCCCAGACTTCCACGGCAGGAACCGGCGGTGTCAACCCGTTTGGCCGCTGGATGTACGGTCCCTGGTTCTATCCGGCCACAGCGGTCGATGTGCCGCCGCAACCGAACCCATATTATGACCTTAATTGCAGCAGCACTAATCCGTTCATCCTTGCTGAATGCATGACACCCGGACAACCTGAGCAGATACCGGGTACTCCTAATGTCTCAATGGGAATGGAGGCATTTCAGGACAGCGCTGTTGTTAACGGCACCGTATTTCCGACACTGACAGTTGACCCGCGTGCCTATCGCTTCCGTATCCTGAACGCCGCCAGCGACCGTTTTTGGAACCTGTCGTTTTATGTAGCTGACAATACGGCTGGAAATGTCAGCCCTGACCCCAGGCTGAACCCTGGCGCCAATTATGTAGCCGGACGCTCAAACCAGACTGAAGTCAAGATGGCACTGGCATCGGCCGCGCTTTCCGTAGCCAACAACTGGCCCCCTCTCTGGCCTGTTGACGGTCGTGACGGTGGGGTGCCTGACCCCGGCACCTGTACCGGATCTGGTGATACTCTCTCCTGCCCAAATCTGGGCCCAAGCTTTCTACAGATCGCTTCCGAAGGTGGATTCTTGCCTAAACCGGTGAAGATTGATCCGCAACCAATCACCTACAACACAGATCCGACCGCCTTCTGGGTAGGGAATGTTGACAAAATGGGGCTTGCCGTTGGCCCCGCAGAACGTGCGGATGTTATCGTTGATTTCAGCCAGTATGCAGGAAAGACCTTGATCCTCTATAACGACGCTCCGGCAGCATGGCCGGCACGCGTTGCCGGTTATGATTACTACACCCACGCACCGGATTTGCGTGATTCTGGTGGATTTGGCACGGGAGGCACTTTTGATCCGGCCACGGGAGCATGGAGTAACGGTACTGGACCATTGCCGGGTTATGCACCGAACACCCGTACCGTAATGCAGGTTATTGTGCGTGGGTCACTAACTGCAGAGACTCCGAATACATACAACTACGTTCAGGCAAACCTGGAAAAAGAATTTACTGCTGCAGCCCCGGCTGGAAAAACCCTTTTCGAACGTTCTCAGGAACCGATCATTGTTGGCCAGGTGGCATATAAAGATGCCTACCCTAATTCATATTTCCCGACCAACTTCCCATGGGAAGGGATCAATCAGATTAATGACCAGTTCCTCAAATTCTATACCCTAGCCGGTGAGCAGGTGGAAGCTGTCGCTGAACCGAAGGGTATTCACGACGAAATGGGCGCTTCCTTTGATCCGGTCTACGGGCGTATGAGCGGCAACCTTGCCATGCAGATACCAAACCCGACAACACTTACTGCCAACCTGATTTTGTATGGTTTCTCTGATGTGCCGACTGAAACCATCAAAAACTCAATCTCTGCTGATGTTCAAGTTAATGCAGGAGCCAAAACGCTTGCAGATGGCACACAAATCTGGAAGGTTTCACACAACGGTGTTGATACGCACCCGATTCATTTCCATATTTTTGACGTTCAGTTGATCAACCGTGTCGGGTGGGATGGACAGATTCTTATGCCTGAACCGAACGAGCTGGGCTGGAAAGACACCGTTAAGATAAGCCCGCTGGAAGATACCATCGTAGCCGTACGGCCGCGCGCGCCAGCCTTGCCGTTCGGTATCCCCAACAGTATACGGCCACTTAATCCGGCTATACCGATCAATTCAGCAATGGGCTTTAACAGCATTGACCCGACTACCGGCCAGGCATATGTCGCTCCATCTCCATACGCCGCCGGCGTAACCAACATCCTCTACAACTTTGGCTGGGAGTACGTGTGGCATTGCCATATCCTTAGCCATGAAGAAATGGACATGATGCGGCCGATCGTTCTGGAGTATATTGCCACACCACCGCCTGATTTTACCGCAACAGCAACACCTGCTGGTGGCAGCACAATCAACATTGCCTGGATCGATCCGACACCTGTAACTGCCATTCCATTAGACCCGGAAGCTTATCGTAATTCAGGCAATGAAATTGGCTATAATGTCTGGCGTTCAAACAATGGCGGTGAGTTTGTTAAATTAAATGCTACTGCGCTGAGGGCTAACAGTACTACCTATTCAGACACTACCGCAACACCGGGTTCCGCCTACATTTATAAGGTTGAAGCCTTTAATGCCGCTGTAGATGCAACTAATACCTATATCGGATCCACGTTCTCTTCAGTTGCAAACGCGTTATCGGTAACAGTAAGTGCCACTAACGGCCCGGCTTTCGTCGCACCAGCCACGGTAAACCTTCAGGCTATCGTCGGCACCATTCCTGCTGGCATGTCTGTGACCCAGGTTGCGTTCTACAGCGGCGCAAACTTGGTCGGTTTTGATGCTAATACAACAGCACCTTTCACATACAGTTGGACTAACGTACCAAATGGCACATACAATATCACAGCTAAAGTAACCACTAATCTTGGCCTCGTATCTGAATCTGCACCAATTATGGTTACTGTTACCGGTGCACTCACTGCCAACTTCACCGCCACCGGCTCAGCCAACGGCGCCGATATCGGTTTCTGTGAAACAGTGACTTTCGCCAGCACATCTACCGCAACCTCCGGCAGCATTACCGGATACAGCTGGTTGATAAATGGCATTAACTACGCTTCAAACCCTGTGAGCACATCACTGCCATTGGGTGCGAATTCAGTTGTTTTGGGAATCATCGACAGCGCTACTGGCGAGACAGCTCAGATCACGAAGAATGTGACTACTGTTAACCACAACCCTATTGCATCCGCAGGAGGACCTTATACTGTTGTCCCAGGTGAAAGCCTGACACTTAACGGATCAGGTACAGACTTACTGGATTCCTGCAATGCAACACCACTGACCTATGCCTGGAACGTCGACAACAAGGGACCTTACGACTTCTTCACCGCCAATCCGACTATATCCTTCACCACACTTCAGACCGTTCTTGGCGTTGGCACACACACCATGACGTTAAAAGTAACGGATTCCAATGGAGGAGTGGGAACGGCAACGACAACGCTATCGGTGTATGGCGTATCTCTTACATCTAGTATAGTTTCTCATCAACTACCAGGAACGCCAGTTTCTTTCACTGCCGCAGCAGCAGGTGGTTCTGGAAACTACGAATACCGGTTCCAACTAAAAACCGGTGCTAGCTGGGCAATCGTCCAGAATTTTAGCGCAAATGCTGTCTGGAACTGGAATACAAACACTGTTGCACCAGGAACTTATGAAATTCAAGTAGATGCACGGTCGGTGGGGTCAACTACGATTTCTTCCAACTCGGTAAGCTACGTTATTGATGAGCTGCTCGCCCTGGCACCTTCACCTTTATCCCCACAGTTTCCTGGGGCAGCAATTAGTTTAACTGCCTTAGCAGGTGGTCCTGGCAACTTTGAGTACCAATTCTGGCTTCATAACGGCATTGCTTGGAAAAAAGTCCAGGATTTCAGTTCTAATGCCATTTGGAACTGGAATACAGCTACTGCCGCTCCAGGAACTTACCGGGTTCAGGTGAATGCTCGGGTAGTGGGGACAACAACAAATATTTTCAAACAGGTCAGCTTTGTCATAAATGCTCCGCCAGTTGCTACTAATGTCACCCTGACCACTTCTCCTGCTTCACCACAGATTCTGGGAACACCAGTTTCTTTCACTGGAGCAGCAGCCGGTGGATCTGGAAACTATGAATACCGGTTCCAACTAAAAACCGGGGCTACCTGGGCAACCGTTCAGAATTTCAGCACAAATGCTGTCTGGAACTGGAATACAAACTCAGTTTTACCAGGAACTTACTCCATTCAGGTAGATGCGCGTTCGGTGGGATCAACCGCAACTGTTTCCAGTGTGATCGATTATGTTATTAATATCCCGTTGACCCTGACTCCCTCTCCTGTTTCTCCACAAATCCAAGGGTCATCGGTGTCTTTCACTTCATTAGCAGATGGTCCTTTTAACTATGAATACCAGTTCTGGCTTCATAACGGCATCGCTTGGAAAAAAGTCCAGGATTTCAGCGCAAACGCCATTTGGAATTGGAATACAGTTGCTGCCACGCCTGGAACTTACTGGATTCAAGTGAATGCTCGGGTAGCGGGGACAACCACAAATACTTTCAAACAGGTTAGCTTTGTCATAAATGCTCCGCCAGTTGCTACCAATGTCACCCTGACCACTTCTCCTGCTTCACCACGACTTCCCGGAACACAAGTTTTTTTCACTGGCGCTGCAGCAGGCGGAACTGGATTTTATGAATACCAATTCTGGCTCCATAACGGCATTGCTTGGAAAAAAGTCCAGGATTTCAGTTCTAATGCCATATGGAACTGGGATACAGCTACCGCCGCTCCAGGAACTTACCGGATTCAGGTGAATGCTCGAACAGTGGGTACAACCACAAATACTTTCAAACAGGTCAGCTTTGTCATAAATGCTCCGCCAGTTGCTACCAATGTCACCTTGGCCACTTCTCCTGCTTCACCACAGCTTTTTGGAACACCAGTTTCTTTCACTGGAACAGCAGCCGGTGGTTCTGGAAACTATGAATACCGGTTCCAACTAAAAACCGGAGCTACCTGGGCAACCGTTCAGAATTTCAGCACAAATGCTGTCTGGAACTGGAATACAACCTCAGTTGTACCTGGAACTTACTCCATTCAGGTAGATGCGCGTTCGGTGGGATCAACCGCAACTGTTTCCAGTGTGATCGATTATGTTATTAATATCCCGTCAACCTTGACTCCTTCACCTGTTTCTCCACAAGTCCAAGGGACATCGGTGTCTTTCACTTCATTAGCAGGTGGTCCTTTTAACTATGAATACCAGTTCTGGCTTCATAACGGCATCGTTTGGAAAAAAGTTCAGGATTTCAGTACAAATGCCATCTGGAATTGGAATACAGTTACCGCCGTGCCAGGAACTTACTGGATTCAAGTAAATGTGCGGGTAGTAGGGACAACCACAAACTTTTCTAAACAGGTAAATTATGTAATTAACTAGACAACTGCTTTAAGCAATATAAAATGGCAGCGAAAATATGTTGTTTTCGCTGCCATTTTATATTTAATTATCTTGGTTAGCTACAAAACTCAAGTTGCTGGAATTTTCGTACCACTGGTGATCTGGACATTTGTCAGTGGTGGTGTGGCAACAGCTTGTTGAATCCGCCAGAAGCGTTTGCCAACAGTTTTTGTATTTCTCCTCCTGTTAAAGCGAAAAAAATATTCGTCTAGGTATCGCTGAAGGTACTTTTTCTCAAATCGGCCTTGAAATGTTCCGAGTATCAGCCGTTTCACCAATGAGGCAACAAGATCTACCTGATGTAACCCATACTTTCAATTGTAACAGAGGAAAATACTTACTGATTACTGAGACGAACCAAAAAAGAATTAGTCCAATGTTGTAATTCATTCCATACTGTCTTATCATTACTACACTAATAAAATTTTATACCTTCCGTACATGAGGC
>MHDY01000200.1 GCA_001803705.1 Nitrospirae bacterium GWC2_56_14
GAAATTCGCGGTCACGTTCCTGGCTGAAGTCACGGTGACCCTGCAGACCTGGCCGAGAACGGAATCGCAGCCCGACCATCCCATGAAGACGGAATCGGCGAGGGGAACGGGAGTGAGATCGACCGTGGTGCCGGTCAGGAAGGACTGACTACATGTTCCAACACAGCTCCCACCGGTCGAAAGGTCGATCCTGCCGCTTCCTCCACCCTGGAGATACAGATTGAGGGGGTATTGGGGATTCACCACGTAATTACGGGTCTGCACCGTCTCCATGTTCCCGGCGCGGTCCAGTGTGAAGAACTTAACGACTGTCGAGCTGGAAATGGAAATGGGGCCGACATACTGCACAGAACCGGTAGTCGGTGTCGTACCATCCAGAGTGTAGTAAATAACGCCAGGTTCGCTGCTTGAAAGAACTAGGGTCTGGGTGCCGTTGTACGTCCCTTCGGCAAGGGATGCCGTGGTTACGGGAGGGACGTCATCGTTCCCCAACAGCAGGCCGGGCACCACGGCAGGAATATACGGGATGCCGCTCCCCAGCTGTCCCGAGTCATTGTCCCCAACGGTCCACAACGAGCCGTCATTCTTCATCAGCAGGGAGTTCTCTCCTCCCGCGGCAATGGCTCCAATGTCGAAAAAGTCCTGCAATTGCTGCGGAAGGTTCTCATTATCTCCGGAACCGTTGCCGAGTTGGCCATAAAAGTTGTCCCCCCACAGCCATACGGATCGATCCCAGAGAAGAGCCAGCGAATGATTGGATCCGGCAGCGATGGCCGTTGCGCCCTGCAGGGTCGTGACCTCAACAGGGACATTGCTGTCCGTGGTCGTGCCGTCGCCGAACTGGCCGTACCCGTTCAGCCCCCAGGCCCAGAGGGTACCACCCGATTGAAGAGCCAGGGAGTGGTTGGATCCGACAGCGATAGCGACAGCATTGGCAATTCCGGCCTGAACAGGCACCTTCCGCAAGATGTTGGTGGCGTCGCCGAGCTGGCCGAATCTGTTGAAACCCCACGACCAGACGGTTCCGTCGGTCTTCAGCGCCAGGGCATGCAAGTATCCCGCGGCTATGGCCGACACATCGGCCAGATCGCCGACCTGTACCGGCGTGGCTTTGCTGGTTGTCGTATCGTCCCCCAGTTGCCCGGACGTGTTGGATCCCCATCCCCAGACGGTGCCGTCGCTTTTCAGGGCAAGGGTGAAGTAACTACCGGCGGCTATGGCCGTGACATCCGAGAGGCCCTGCACCTGGACCGGAAGCGGTCTGGGTGTTACCGTCCCATCCCCCAGCTGACCGGACTCGTTGAGGCCCCAGGCCCAGACGGTACCATCATTTTTCAGCGCGGCAGTGTGACTGGTACCGGCAGCAACAGCGACAATGCCGGCCAATCCCGTCACCTGACCTGGAAGGCTGCTGTTGGCAAGGGTGCCGTTACCGAGCTGGCCGAAGGCATTTTTCCCCCACGTCCAGACGGTGCCGTCCGTTTTCAGCACAACGGTGTGATTCCCGCCCCCTTCGATGGCAGCAATGTCGGCGAAATTCCGTACCGGGACGAAATATTTTCTGTAGCTGGTCGAACCGTCCCCCAGCTGGCCGGCTGCATTATCTCCCCACGTCCAGACGGTGCCGTTCCCCATGACGACGACGTTGTGCCGCCCTCCCGCCGCAAGTGCGACGATTCCGGCCTGGTCTGTCATCTCCTGCAGTTGTTTCGGCGCGGCACTCCCCGCAGTCGTTCCGTCCCCCAGTTGCCCATTGCCGTTGCTCCCCCACGACCAGAGCGTACCGTCATCCTTCAGCGCAATGGTATGGTAAGCGCCGCCGCCGATGTCAACGACATCCGACACTTTCGCAACTTGTACCGGATAGGGACTGGTGGGATTGGTGCCTTCTCCAAGCTGGCCGCTGCCATTGTCACCCCAAGCCCAGGCGGTGCCGTCATTTCCTATGGCCAGGCTGTGGAGCAGTCCCGCGGCAACATCCTTCATCCCGGCAAGACCCTGTACCTGGACCGGTACCGCCGAATCGCCGAATAGCCCGTTCCCCAGCTGGCCCGAACCATTGGCCCCCATAGCCCAGACATCGCCGTTACGGGTGAGCATAAGCGTATGATTGGCTCCCGCCGCCAACAAGGCTACACCGGTCATGCCGTAAGCCTGAACGGGCTGGGTGCGGTTGTTCGTCGTACGATCACCCAGCTGGCCCAATGCGTTCCGTCCCCATCCCACCACGGACCCGTCGGCTTTCAGCGCCACCGTATGGTACGATCCCGTAGCGATGGCCGCTATGCCGCTGACTCCGGAAACCTGGACGGGAATGGTCCGGTCTATGGTGCTGCCGTCACCGAGCTGGCCGTATTCATTGCTTCCCCACGTCCAGACGGTGCCGTCGTTTTTCAATGCCACGGTATGCTCATAGCCGGCGGCAATAGCGATGATACCCGATACGCCCGCCACCTGCGCAGGAGATGCCGTATCGGCAGTGGTGCCGATCCCCAGTTGACCAGCGTCGTTTTTCCCCCAAGTCCAGACCCGGCCTTCGATGTCAAGGACGGCCGTATGGGAAAAGCCTGCCGCAACCCGTGCCGCCTGAAGCGCGACCACGCCAGAAGTCACTTCGATGGCGGCATGGGTGCCGGTAAGGCCGGCGTCGGCCACGTCTGTTGCCGTGACCGTCTGTATTCCGGCACTCTTCAGGGTGACCATGAATTCGAAAATGTGCCTGCCGGCATCACCTGCACCGAAGATATAGTCAGCCGGCAGGATCGCCTGAAGATCGGTGCTCGTGAAGCGGACGGTTCCCTTGTAGCCGGATGCTACGTTGCCGTGAGCATCCCTGAGGGTGACGGTGACGGTGGAAGGAACATCGGCAGGGCGCGGCGAAGCGATGCCCTCGATGGCGAGGGTCGTTGCAGGGCCGGGATTGACGGTGATTCCGGAGAGAGATCCCCTCAAGTTTGCGGCACCGATATCGGTAGCGGTTACGGATCGGATACCGGCTGATCGCAGTACGACAGGTGACCCGTACACATGCATCCCGGCATCGGTTGGGGAGAACGTGAAATCGCCGGGAAGGACGGCCTGCGGGTCGGTGCTCGTGAACCTGACCGTGCCGACATATCCCGTGGCGATATTACCGAAAATATCCCGAGCCGTGACGGTAATGGTGGATGCGGAACCTGCAGTCACTGTTGATGGCATATCGGTGAGGTTCAGCGAATGTGCTTGTGCCGGTTCAACGGATATTCCCTCCTGCACCCCGGTAATAGTGGGAACTGCGGTGTCCATTGCGGCAACTGTTTGGGTACCCGCCGTCTTCAAGGTGACTCCAAGCTCGAAGGTATGTACGCCATTATCTGCAACAGTGAAGGTGTACTCGGGCGGCAGGACCGCCTGCAGGTCGGAACTGGCAAAGCGTATGGTGCCGCGGTAAGTAGTCGCGGTGTATCCGTTGGCATCCAGGGCGGTAACCGTGACGCTGCCAGCGGTGCCGGCAGTACGCGGTGACGCTATACCGGTCACGGTCAGGGAGGCGGCCGACCCCGTGATCAGCACCGTCGCCTCCGAGGAAGCCGATACGTTCCCGGCGGCGTCTTTCGTCCAGGCATAGGCAGTCTTGGTGCCATAGCCGCCGAAGGTGAACGAACCGGGTGCCGAGCCGCTCCACCCGGCATCCGTGGGACCGGGAGCCATAGCACTCTCCGTGATGAGATAGCCGGTGACCTGCACGTTATCGGTAGCTGTGAAAGTGCTGACGGTGACGGCGAGAGAAGTCGAAGTGGCCGGCAGTACAAAGGCGGTCACGACCGGCGGGATCACATCGGTGATGGTCACGGTGGCAGAGAGGCTTGCCGACACATTGCCAATGCCATCCTTGGCCCAGGCGTAGGCGGTCCGGGAACCATACCCACCGAAGGTGAAGGAGACCGGCGCGGTCGAGCTCCAACTGGCGTCGCCGGCCGAAGGGACGGCCGCAGTCTCGGTGATGAGGTAGCCGGCAACACCGGTGGAGTCGGTTGCGGTAAAGCTGGTGACCGGAACTTCGAGCGTGGTTGCGGTCTCAGGCATGATAAACGACGTCACGGCAATAGTCGGCGGATTGATGGTAAGCGTTCCTGCCACATAGCTGAACGCGTAGTTGCTGCCCACCCCGCCGCTGACGGTTATCGGATAGGTTCCGGCCGGACTATTGTCGGTGGCGGTGGTGCTGGCGGTGGGCTGGGTAGTGAGATTATCGGCTGTTTCGCCATTGACGAAGCCGCTGTAGCTGAACGTCAGCTGAGGGTTCGACGCGCCGAAGGTTTTGGTCTTGTCGTCGGCGGTGACGGTCAATGGGGCCGGATTGACGGTGACATCGACTAAGCCGCTCACCGTGTTGTAGTTGGTCGTATCGGTCGGCGTGAAGGTCACGCTCTGTGCTGCCATGCCGGCACTGGGGGCAGTCGCAGGTGTCGTGAGGGCGAAGGTTCCAGTCACCGAGGCGTTGCCGCCGGTCAAGGTCGATGATGCAAGGGTTTCACTGTAGGTAATGGCGCTGGCTGTCGGCCAGGTGCTGACGCTAGGATCGGCCTTGGCAACGGTGACGTCGACGGAACCAGTGACGGTGTTGTAGTTGGCGGTATCCATCGGCGTAAAGGTGACACTCTGGGCTGCGGTCTCAGCATTGGGGGCGGTCGTCGGGCTTGTGAAGGCAAAAGTTCCGGCTACGGAAGCAGTACCCCCGCTTAAAGTGGATGAAGCAAGTGTTTGACCGTAGGTTATGGCGCTGGCGGTTGGCCAGGTGGTGACGGTGGAGTCGGCCTTGGCAACGGTGAGTTCGACTGAACCGTTTAACGTGTTGTAGTTCATCGTGTCGTTAGGCGTGAAGGTCACGCTCTGTGCTGCCGTCCCGGCATTGGGGGCCGTGATCGGCGTCGTGAAAGCAAAAGTTCCGGCTACTGAAGCAGTGCCGCCGGTCAGAATCGACGAAGCGAGGGTTTGACTGTAGGTGATGGAACTGGCGGTTGGCCAGGTGGTGATGGTAGGGTCGGCCTTGGCGACGGTGAGTTCGACTGACCCGTTTAACGTGTTGTAGTTCATCGTGTCGGTGGGCGTAAAAGTCACACTCTGAGCTGCAGTCCCGACATCCGGGGCAGTAGTTGGCGTTGTGAAGACAAAGGTTCCCGTTACCGAAGCACTACCGCCCGTTAAGGTCGATGAATCGACCGTTTCACCATAGGTGATGGCGCTAGCCGTCGGCCACGTGGTAACGGTGGGGTCCGCCTTGTTGACGGTGACGTCGACGGAACCAGTGACGGTGTTGTAGTTGGCGGTATCCGTCGGCGTAAAGGTGACGCTCTTGGCTGCGGTCTCAGCATTAGGGGCGGTCGTCGGGCTTGTGAAGGCAAACGTACCGGGTATGGAAGCAGTACCGCCGCTTAAAGTGGATGAAGCAAGTGTTTGACCGTAGGTTATGGCGCTGGCTGTCGGCCAGGTGGTAACAATTGGATCGGCCTTGGAGACAGTGACGTCAATGGAGCCGGTTGTTGTGTTGTAGTTGGTCGTGTCGGTAGGCGTGAAGGTCACGCTCTGAGCTGCCGTGCCAGCATCAGGGGCAGCAGTCGGCGTCGTGAAGGCAAAACTCCCTGCCACGGATGCAGTGCCACCGGTCAGGGTCGACGAAGCAAGCGTCTGGCCGTAGGTGATGGCGCTGGTTGTCGGCCAGGTGATGACGGTAGGATCAGCCTTGGCGACGGTGACATCCACAGAACCGGTAACGGTGTTGTAGTTGGCGGTATCGGACGGAGTAAGGGTGACGCTTTGCGCTGCAGTCCCGGCATTGGGGGCCGTGGTCGGTGTCGTGAAGGCGAAGATTCCTGTCACCGAGGCGCTGCCGCCGGTCAAGGTCGATGACGTAAGAGTTTCACCGTAGGTGATGGCGCTGGCGGTCGGCCAGGTGGTGACGCCGGGATCGGCTTTGGTGACGGTGACATCAACGGAACCGATTACGGTGTTGTAGTTGGCGGTATCGGTCGGCGTAAAGGTAACACTTTGCACTGCAGTCCCGACATTGGGGGCCGTAGTCGGTGTCGTGAAGGCGAAAGCGCCTGCCGCGGATGCAGCGCCTCCTGTTAGGATCGATGACGCAAGGGTTTCACCGTAAGTGATGGCGATGGCTGTCGGCCAGGTGGTAACGGTGGGGTCTGCCTTGTTGACGGTGAGGTCAACGGAACCTGTCAAGGTGTTGTAGTTGGCAATATCGGTCGGCGTAAAGGTGACGCTGTGCGTTGCCGTCCCGGCAATGGGAGCCGTGGTCGGTGTCGTGAAGGCAAAGGTTCCGGTCACCGAGGCGCTGCCGCCGGTCATAATCGACGAAGCGAGGGTCTGCCCATAAGTGATGGCGTCTGCCGTCGGCCACGTGGTGACAATCGGATCGGCCTTGATGACAGTGACGTCGACGGAACCCATCACGGTGTTGTAGTTGGCGGTATCGGTAGGCGTAAAGATGACGCTCTGCACTGCCGTCCCGGCATCCGGGGCAGTAGTTGGCGTCGTGAAAGCAAAGATTCCCGGTACCGAAGCGCTGCCGCCCGTTAAGTTCGAAGAAGCAAGCGTTTCACCATAGGTGATGGCGCTGGCGGTCGGCCAGATGATGCCGGCAGGATCGGCTTTGGAGACAGTGACGTCGACGGAGCCGGTTGCGGTGTTGTAGTTGGTCGTGTCGGTCGGAGTAAAGGTCACGCTGTGTGCTGCCATCCCGGCATTGGGGGCCGTATCGGAGAATGAATAGGCAAAGGTGCCTGGGACAGAAGCACTACCTCCTGACAAAGTCGATGAAGCGAGCGTCTGGCCGTAGGTGATGGCGTCTGCGGTCGGCCAGATGGTGACTGTGGGATCGGCCTTGTTCACCATCAAAGGTTGAACAACGTCCGTTGCCTGATCATATGTGGCGTCGCCGGCCTGACTGGCTGTAATGTTGGTGGTGCCGGCGCCTACAACATGAATAGTGTTTCCGATGATTGTCGCGACCGCAGGATTGGAGCTGGCATAACTTACGGAGAGGCCGGAATCTGCGGTAGCACCCGGTGCAAAATCCGGGTCTCCGTAGGTCCTGTCGGCAAGGGGAGCAAAGGTGATGGTCTGGGTAAGGCCTGCCCGGCAGGTTTGAGGACTGAACAAACCGCCCGGTATGAGCAGAGAGGCGAGCAGTACGATCAATCCTGCTCTTGAACCAATTCCTCCGAGATACCGGCCTACAGGGATGTCCATCCGTACGTTACGGGCAAATGGAACAGCAGCGCTGAACTTTGCCCGGATCTTTGTCAGAATTTTTTTGGTTGCATCGAGCATTTATGAACCCTTTTTCACCACAAATAACAGCACATTAATTAGTAGGTATAAACACCTGTATATATGGGACGCCAAATGGCCTCATAAATTTGCGATACCGCCGTTTGGAGGGCAATCATCATACGTAAATCTGAATTTTCATTTCACTGATCTTCTCCCAGGAGGAATAATTCGTAATATTTTCAAGTTCTTGTTCAGGACCTGGAGAAGTAAGGGGTACGGGCTCACATGAATAAAGGCTTGTCATTCGGATAGAGCAAATAACATGCCTTCTCAGCGGTGGACCCAGTTTCTAGAATTGCGCCAGTTGCGGAGCAGACTCTATCATTGGGTGGCTGACAGACATTTATCGAGGCAAATATGAGGGGGAAAGTTGCGATGACTGTACGGCCTAGGACGGAGTTTACTATCAACCTTCCTGAAAAATTCGGAAGTCCGTAAGATGCTCATTTCAGCTCCCAGGTAACTTCGGCGCTGACAACATCCACACCGCTTTCATAAGAGCCGGAAAGTCCGCCACGGAACTGGTCTTCGCCCGCCGCGGTTTTCCGTATCGCGGCATCCCTGAAGAAGAGGTGCGAATATCCCGTGTTGACGGAGATTGAATCGCTGATTTTATACCCGACACCGGCGGCAAGCCAGATGCGGTCGCTGTCGGGAACGCGCGGCGTAGCATGAGCAGCATCCGGTACGGGGCTTTCGTCATAGGCCGCCCCTGCACGGAACGTCCACGTACCCGGCATATAGACTGCTCCCACCGAATAGCGGAAGGTATCCTCCCATTGAAGTGTCAAAACTGCATCGCTCTCGGCGGGATTGTCCAACCGGATGCGCAGTTCTTCGATGGTGCTCCAGTTTGTCCAGGTGACATCAGCCATGACCGCCACCTCCTTCGACAGATTATGCCAGATGCTCGCGGACAAGCTGTCCGGCAGTGTCACATCCGAGGTTATCCCGCTATCGACGAACCGTCCCGTCGGGTTGAGCGAAGGAACCCCTGAAAAATGGGCATCGCCATTTAGTTTGTGGTCGATGCGGGAACGATAGGCGATACCTGCCCGGGTATCGCCGGAGAATTCGTAGAGTGCTCCTACGTTGTAACCCCAGGACCAGCTGTCTCCCTCGAAGGTGACAAACCCGTCATTCATTTGCGGCGCAGCCCCCGGGGCACCAAGCGCCGCGAAGATCGTTCCGAAGTCGATGGCGTTGCTCAGTTCCGCCTTGAGATACTGGGCGTTGATTCCCGCTCCGAGGCTTAGCTTTTCCGTAACGCGGTATGCAACGGCGGGGTTGATGTTGAAGTTGAGGAGCTCCGACTTGACCGCATGGTACCGGCCCACCCAACCGGAGTCGTACGTCGTGCTCAAGCCGAAGGGAGAGAAGACTCCCAGGCCGGCACTGAATCGATCGTTCAACTTGTGGCCGTAATAGAAGTTCGGTATCAGTATCGCACTGCCGGGATCGCCCCCATCGCCGCCGCCCAGTGGCTGGCCGGCGAGGTGGCTTGAGCCTTCGTTGCTGAATCTGGCCGTGGGGAGCAGTAGATGCATCCCGGCAACCGCCTGAGACCCGGAGAGGCGGCTGAGCCCCGCCGGGTTGAAAAAGATGGTAGCGGCATCCTCCGCTGCCGCAGCGCCCCCCGCAAATGCGGTACCGAGCCCTTTGACGCTCTGTTCCATAATGGCGACGCCGGCACCGTCGGCATAACTGCCATACAATGTGAGTGCACACCCCACTATGAATCCGCACGAAAATGGCCCTTTCTTCATTGATGGCCCCAGGTCGTAGATTTGCGCTTCAACCAGATTATAACATCCTTTAACAGCATCAGCCGCCCCAGGAATCAGGAGCGTACGCCGCCTACACCCGCTCGGGAGGAAATGACACTTCATAAACTGATGCTACTATTTAAGAACTGAGATGGATTTAGAGATCCGCTTTCACGTGAGACGGGAGAGTCATGATTACCGGTGATGAACATACTGCAGATCGTACCCTCCCGGACAATCATAATCTCTACAGGGAGAGGGTCCTTGCAGAGCAGGTGAAACAGATTTACGCCCTTGCTCCTATAGGGTTCGTAGCAACTTTTTTCAACTCTCTACTCGTCTTTTTCATTTTGAAGGATGTAATGCGGCTCACCCTGCTGGTCCCATGGCTGGCAGCGGTACTGTTTATTACAATGCTCAGGCTTGGACTTGTGCTCTGGTTCCGCTCCGTTGAGTTCGAACCGTCTGCTGCCGGAACCTGGTCACGACGATTCATTGTCGGCCTCTTCATCGTAGGCCTCGCCTGGGGTTCCATCGGTTTTTTCCCCTTCTCGGGAATCAGTCTCGCTCACGACGTCTTTATCGCCTTCGTTCTTGGCGGCATGGCAGCAGGGGCGTCGTCAACTTTCAGCATGCTCAGGTTCAGTTACGCCGCATTCAGCATCCCCGCTCTCTTGCCGCTTACCCTGCACTTTCTTCTGGTGAACGAAACCTTCCACGTCGCCATGGGAGCGATGGTTTCACTGTTCGGCATCCTGCTCTGGAGAATATCGGAGCACAACTACGAAATGAACAGGACATCGCTGGTACTCAGGTTCCAGAATATGGGGATGATTGAAGGGCTCAAGCGGGCAAAAGAACGGGTCGAAAGGCTGAATGCCAAATTGTCGGCGGAGATAGAGGCAAAACACAAGGCGGAAGCCGATCTCAGGGCTCATCACGAGCAACTCGAACGAGTGGTCCAGGAACGGACCGCCGATCTCACGGCGGTCAACAGGGAGCTGGAGCTGTTTGCCTATGTAGCATCCCACGACCTGCAGGAGCCGCTTCGCATGGTGACCAGTTACCTAAAGCTGCTGGAACAGAAATATAGGGGCCGACTGGACGAGAAGGCGGATATGTACATCCATTACGCCGTCGACGGCGGGTTGAGGATGCATAAACTGATCGATGGTATTCTCTCGTATTCGCGATTGTCACAGAGCATCAAATTTGCACCGGTCGATGTCAATGCTGCGTTCAGCGTCGCGGTGACGAATCTTGCACCTACTATCAGCGAAAAAAACGCGGTAGTGACAAAGGATGCCCTGCCCACAATATCAGGAGACGAGATCCAACTGCAGCAGCTACTGCAGAACCTGATCAGCAATGGTCTGAAGTACACGAAAGCCGACACGGTTCCACGTGTGCATGTCACTGCGGAGTGGCAGGAAGGTGCATGGGTGTTTTCAGTAACGGACAACGGCATCGGCATAGATCCTCGCGATTTTGACAATATTTTTCAGGTATTTCACCGGCTCCACACCCGCGAGGAATATCCCGGCACCGGAATTGGCCTCGCTTCGTGCAAAAAGATCGTCGAACGACACGGCGGGGATATCTGGGTCGAGTCAACACAGGGGAAGGGATCGACCTTTTCCTTCCGAATTCCCGCAGACAGAAGTCGAGGTCCGACGCAATGACGGCGCCACACTCACCAAAGGGAGTCGCTGGGAGAATGCGATGATAGCTGCTGACCTGGAACTGCGCAAATTTGTTGCTCCTGAATTTGTTTTCGGCGCCGATGCCAGAAAGCTTGCAGGAAGATACGCCATGAACGTGGGAGCCCGCAAGGTGCTGGTAGTGAGCGACCCCGAAGTCATGGCTGCCGGCTGGACGGACGACGTCATCCATTCCCTGGAAGAGGTGGGAATGCTGCACTTCTCCCTCTTCACGTCGGTAACGAGCAACCCGAAAGCACATGAGGTGCAGGAGGGAGCCCGCCTGTTTCGAAGCGAGGGTTGCGACAGCATCGTTGCCGTAGGCGGCGGAAGCCCGATGGATTGCGCGAAGGGCATCGGCATTGTCACTGCCACCGGCCGGGATATCAAGGAATTCGAAGGGGTTGACAAGGTAGACATGGTCATACCTCCCCTCATCTGTGTGCCGACCACTGCGGGCTCTGCTGCAGACGTTTCTCAATTCGCCATCATCACCGACAGCGAACGGCGAAAAAAACTTGCCATCGTCAGCAAAATGATCGTTCCGGATGCCGCCTTGATCGATCCGGTCACGACCACCACCATGCCGCCCGAACTGACCCTGAGCACGGGAATAGACGCCTTGTGCCATGCCGTAGAATCGTTTGTTTCGACTGCCCATTCTCCCATCACCGACCTTCACGCCCTGCAGGCGATCAGCCTGATATCGACCAACCTGCTTCCCGTTCTGGATTTGCCGCACAACCTCAATTTTCGCAGCAGAATGATGCTGGCCAGCCTCAATGCAGGACTGGCTTTTTCCAACGCCAGCCTCGGATTGACCCATGCCATGGCCCATGGTCTCGGCGGCATGTTCGATTCCCCCCACGGCGAGTCCAATGCGCTGCTTCTTCCGTTTGTCATCGAGTTCAATTTTGCAGCGGTACCTGAGCGATACCGGCAGGTTGGAGAGGCAATGGGGCTACGATTGCATGGCATGGACGACGACGATGTTAAATCAACGCTCAATTCCAAATTGATAAACCTGTGCGAGGCTGCGGGAAGGATCCCTTCCATGACAGATCTGGGGATTTCAAGGTCGGACATACCGCAGCTTGTGGGACGAGCGATGAAGGACCCCTGTCTCTTTACCAACCCCCGGCGCCCCAGGAAACGGGATATAGAAGCTCTTTATGAAAAAGCGCTCTGACAAAACGGACTGGAACGTCCAAAAGGAAAAGATCATCGGACTCGGTGAAAGTTCGGTACGCAAGACCTACTTTCCCCAGCTCCAGCAGAAGCTCGATGAACTGGAGCGCTTCAGGGCGCTTCTGGATCAGACGAGAGACTCCATCTTCCTCGTTCGAGCCACCTCCCTCGCCATTATCGATGGTAACTCCTCTGCCTGCCGCGAGCTGCAGTGTTCCCGAGAACGACTCCTGTCAGCCCGGATGCAGGAGTTCCTCCCGCACGATGCCGTCGAAACCCTTAAGGAAGCTGTTTCCTCGGGAAAAACCGGCGACGGAGAAAAGGTCATCGTAACTTCTGTGCGTACCTGTTCCGGCGAAGAGCTCCCCGTGGAGATAACCTTCCGGCTCGTCACTTTCAACGGTGTACTGTACGGTGTTGCCGTAGCCCGGGACATACGCGAGCGCAAGCAGGCCGAGGAAGAACTGAAACAGAGTGAAGGGCGCTTGCGGTTTGCCTCTGCCGCCGCGGGAATCGGAACATGGAACTGGGACCTGAAGACGAACGAGCTGATCTGGAATGCACGCTGCAAGGAACTCTTCGGACTTCGGCCGGATACCGCCATCAGTCATGAATTATTCCTCGGTTCTCTACCCGAAGAAGACCGTGAAGCGGCCGATAACGCAGTGTGGACAGCACTGCGTGATCATTCCGATTATAGTGTCGAAATACGTGTCACATTGCCGGACGGGACCTTGCGGTGGGTATTGAGTAAAGGGCGCGGGTTCTACGACGAGATGGGAAATCCTCTCGGCATGCACGGCATCGCACTGGACATCACCGATCGGAAACGTTACGAGAAAGAACTCGTGGAAGCGAGAGCTGCAGCTGAGGCAGCCAACAATGCAAAATCCCAGTTTCTCGCCAACATGAGCCATGAACTGCGAACTCCCATCAATGGCATCCTCGGGGTCTTTCAACTCATTCTGGGCGGCTACGCCGGGAGCCTCGGCGCGGACCAGAAAGATCTGCTCGCGAAAGCCGACCGGTCGGCACGAGCTCTTCTCCGTATAATTGAGGACATTCTGGATCTGTCGCGCATCGAAGCTGGAAAGGTGTCTTTGATGGAAGAGGATTTCTCTCTTCGTGAGGCGGTTTCCGACGCTGTCGAATTGTTCGCCATTGAAGCCCGTAGTAAGGGTCTCGACCTGAGACTTTACATCAACGCAGACGTACCGGAGCGTCTCACAGGGGACGCATTGAGGCTGAGGCAGGTGCTGGTGAACCTTGTGGGGAACGCTCTTAAATTTACGCTGAAAGGAATGGTGGAGATTGCCGTCGCAGTCGGCTCCCGAACTGCCGGCGGTATCATCGAGGTGGCTTTTTCTGTTACGGACACGGGAATCGGCATTCCGCACGACAGGAGAGACGATATATTCCGTCCCTTCACGCAGCTGGACCCATCGGACACCCGCAGGTTCGGAGGAACCGGCCTGGGGCTGGCGATCAGCAGCAGGCTGGTGGAAATTATGGGAGGGACACTGTCATTTACCAGTAAAGAGGGGGTAGGAAGCTCCTTCTCCGTCATCATTCCGTTACGGGAGGCCTCACAAGCGGCGGTGCCGGAACCCCCCCCTGCAATTGCGGTTCCGCCGTCCCATGAACGCAATGCAACGCCGAATATACTTGTGGCAGAGGACGACCCCCTCGCCGCGGAACTGCTCAAGAACATCCTGGAATACCATGGGCTGGAGATGGACCTGGCCCGGACAGGACAGGAGGCAGTCGAAATGTGGGGAAAAGGGCAGTACGATCTCATCATCATGGACGTGCAGATGCCGCGAATGGATGGGATTACTGCCACGTTACACATACGTGAAAAAGAAAAAAGCACCGGCGGGCATATCCCGATTATGGCCATTACCGCCCACGCTTTTCCCGAGGATGAGAAACGGTGCCTGGCGGCAGGAATGGACTCCTATCAGACAAAGCCATTAGATATGGAGCGAGGCATCGACATTCTGTTTTCGCTTCTTCGCGGAAGAAGAGCGAAGTGAAGGTAAGTATGTCCCTGGAGCTATTGTTGCCTCCCCTTCTCCACCGGCAACTCCAGCGACTTCCCCAGTGAAAGCAGGTAACCTTTGGCGGCACCAAGGCCATCAGTCGCATCATTCCATCCCAGCGTGCCGAAGCGCATGTCATATGCCTCATATCCGAGCTGATTCAAGAACAATGCAGCTGACCCGCCCCAGTGGCCAACGTAGCAGATCAGCACGATTTTCTTGTCCCGTGGTAGTTTGCTCAGGCTTTCCGCTTTGGCAAATTCACTGACGGGGATATTGATCGCCCCGGGCACGTGCCCTTTGGAGTAATCTTCCCGGCTCTGGAGGCTCACCAGGAAGTAGCTTGGATCGCCACCCTGGACCGCTTTGGCGTAGACCTCATTCCGGTCGATGAACAGGTTCCGTTCGTTGGCGACAATGGCCCCGGTTCGCGCAATAATCGTCTCGCGCCCGCCTGTGCCGGCAATTGTCGGGGGAGTGTGATTCCGCGGAGGAGAAATGCTGACGATGCTGACCGGATACCCGGCGGAACCGGGATAGGGAGACGAGATGCCCGCCCCTGCGCCGTTCCAGTAACTAAGTCCCATGGACATGGCATAGGTTTCATAGCCGAGTTGGCCGAAAAAGAGGGCTGCCACCATGGAACGATGGCCATTGTCACAGGTGAAGACGATCTTTTTGCCAGGGGGCAGCAGGGACAGCGATTTTGCCTCAGCTATCTCCCCCAAGGGGATATTGATCGCCCCCGGCACGTGTCCCTTTGAGTACTCCTCCGGTGATTGGACGCTCACCAGCAGGTAGGAGGTGTCGTCACCCTGGATAATCTTCGCATACACATCCTCGGCGCGCATGAAAGGAAATCGGCCGAAATAGGCGTTGCTGAGTTGCAGAATCTCAGTGAAGAGATAATTTTCGCCTGCACCTGTCTGGCGGGTTGCGCTCTCGTCAGCGATGGCAACTGAAGTGTGTGATGCAACGGTGAATGCTGACAGCAAACCAATCAGACAGATAGTGAGGTAGCGGTTGATCATGGAATGACTCCCTTTGCAGACAGGTAGTTGTGGCATATTTGTGAGATCAAGATCAGTCGAGGCTTCCCTGGGTACACGACGGTTGCAGTTTACCTGGTTTTGTAGCTGCTGGCCAAGCAAATCAATGGTTCCCCCTTTGTCTTCACGCTACCACCTTCCATAAATCCTTCATCAGGTTACCCGCTATCAGGCTTTCACCAGAGATTGTTTATTCTGCTGCTTCAGAAGTTCTTGGGTTGTACGCTTGATTGTGGCTCATTGGCCGGAAGGATGCCCATCTTATCCTGATATTGATAAAACCGATGGAAGTTATTGATTTGATCAAAAGGTTCAATTTGACGATCAACATTAAGTACTTTACAATTCTGCCTTTGCGAAAATCACAAGCCCCATTGAGAACACAAGAGGTTCATATCAGACGCGCCGGAATCGACATTGGATCGCGAAGTATCGAACTCACTATCATGGATGGTGAGACCTGTGAGGTAACCGAACGCTTCCAGGCGGAAACCTCTATCGATCTTGCTTCGCAATTGCGGAATATACAGGATAGCTATAGATGGGATGTCCTCGTTTCGACCGGATATGGCCGTCATCTCTCTCAAAACATTCTTGGTGGCGAAACAGTGACCGAAATCAGAGCCTACGCCACCTCTGCCCATCACTTCTACAGTGAGATAGAATTGGTGATCGATCTGGGCGGACAGGACACGAAGGCGCTGTTGCTTGACCCTTGCGCAGGTCAACTCTTGAAGTTCGAGATGAATGACAAGTGCTCTGCGGGCACGGGTAAGTTCTTCGAGATGATGGCCGCGACAATGGGTCTCAGCCTGGATGAACTTGTTGCGGCAGCGCGCAGGGGCGAGAAGCTATTTGAAATCAACAGCACCTGCACCGTATTCGCCGAATCGGAAGTTATCTCGCTGCTGACTACTGGTGCTTCCGTTGAAGATATTGCCCGGGCGATACATGAATCGCTGCTGAGCAAGCTGGTCTCGCTCCTGTCCAAGGTGATGAAGGCTGATGCGCCCTCAGTGCTCTTCGTCGGCGGTGGTGCCAAGAATAGCACGCTCGTGGCGCTGCTTGCGGAGGCAGTTTGTAAAAAGATCATCGTTCCTGAATATCCGGAATTCTTCGGCGCTTATGGCGCCGCGCTGCTTGCTAAAAATACCCTCTGAGGAGATGCCATGAGTCACCTGACGCCGCTTTTTAACGACGAGTTCATCGATCTACCACTGAAACGCGCTCTGGGGCAAGTTGTCAAAAGACGCGAGACCGGCTCCAAGGTTGTTGGCGCCTACTGCTCTTACGCCCCGGTGGAACTGGTCTGGGCCATGGGTGGTGTGCCTGCCATACTGTGCGCCTTTTCCAACGCTCCCATAGGCAAAGCTGAAGAGACGCTCCCCACAAACCTCTGTCCCCTGATTAAATCAAGCTTCGGGTTCATCGAATTGAAGACGTGCCCCTTTTTCGAGTTGACCGATGCCGTTGTGGGTGAAACTACCTGCGACGGGAAGAAGAAGATGTTCGAGCTCATCGGGAAGCATCGACCAATGTATGTCATGGATCTTCCCCAGTGCCCGACGAACAAGGGAGCAGTTGCATATTGGAGGCAGTCCGTAGCAGGGTTCAAGGAATTCCTGGAATCGGAATTCCACATGACGATCACCGAGAGCGCCATCGAGAAGAGCATCCAGGAGAGCAACAGGAAAAATAGTCTTGTCGAGGAGATTTTTGCCTTCGGTGCGCATGACCCATCGATAATCACCTGGCAGGAGATGTACGATGTGGCGACATTTGCCGTAGTCTCCAACGGAAGCGAGACCATTGCCAAACTTCAGGAAATCATCGCACTCCTCACCGACCGACGTGAAAAGGGACAGTACGTATCGAAAGAGAATGCCAAGCGTGTCCTGATCACCGGCTGCCCAATCGGCGGAGATGTTCTGAAGGTACTCAAATTGGTGGACGAAGAAGGCGCCACAGTTGTAGGCCTCGACAACTGTACGGGCCTGAAGCCCTTTCTAGGCAGGATCGACGAAGGGAGCGATGATCCGTTGATGGCTATTGCAAAACGATACCTGCAGATCCCCTGTGCCTGCATGACACCGAACACGGGACGTTTCGACCAGCTCAAGAAACAGGTTTCCCTCCTGAAGCCCGACCTCGTGATCGATCTCGTGCTGCAAGCGTGTCATACCTTCAACGTGGAAGCGGTAAAGGTGGAGTCGTGCGTGAGAAACGACCTGGGGGTAAACTATCTCAAGGTGGTGACAGATTTTTCCACCCAGGATCTTGGTCAGCTGAAAACGAGGATCGGCGCCGCCTTGGAGATGAGTTAGTTTGATTGACGAGGTATGGCATCCTTCCAATGTTTATACCTGACCTTCGGCAAGGACGGAAGGGGTCAAGTCTTTATTGTTGGCATGCCGAACCGACGGCAACTGTGCTACATAAAAAAAGCCCTGATTTCTCAGGGCTTCCTGTACTGCTCCGGTCCTTGCTGGACCTTTAATTGGGGGAGGTGGCGGGAATCGAACCCGCGTCCGAAAGTCATACGCAGAAGGTGTCTACATGCTTGTACCAGTATTTGGATTTAACCGCCTGAAGCTCCACTGGCCGGGATATTCAGTCGGCGATCCACCTCATCAATTGTAGGATAGGTTCGGCTTGATTGTCTCCGTGAACCAGTTGGTAAATGTATATCGTGTAGCAATCTGTGTAGCATATTGAGAAGCAGACTGCAATGCCAGACCTGCACCGCAAAGGGGTAGAACTTAAATCAAATCCAATATGGTGTCTACTTTCCCGAAACGAAGATCACCATCGGCTAATTGCCGTTCTACAGCCTCAAGAGAAATTATCTTGACCCCTTCATTTAGCTTTTTCATCCATGCCTTTTTGAAAAGATCACCTTCTGCGGGTCTAGGAATATTAGCTATTACTTCCTCTCGCAGCCAAGGAACATCCTCGTCCCGCTCTACTAAAAGGTGTACTCTACCTTCGGAAGGCTTTCTGTCGCTGTTACTGGTCAATGACAAACCGAGATTAAAACCTCTATACTCAGGTAATCTCAAACTCCATCTCCATTCCCTTTCATGACTCCAATCAATCGGGTGCCGGGTACGTGGGTTAGGATTGAACCTGAGGAGTCGATATTGTTCAGCCAATGGTAGATAGTCAGGATCAATAACTCGGCAACCTGCTAGAGCATCCTCCGCTGGTATGTCAATCTCTGGGTACCCCTCCAAACCGTATATTACCGGAAGCCCACCTTCAGCAAATAGATCGTGTTTATGAATAGCGACACCGTAACCGGTAATGGAGGTTCTATCTTCTCGCAGTTGTACGTACTCCATGAACGCCCATAACGGTTGCTCAGTAAAGCAAACTGCGGGGTTAGGGCCGTATACAGTCCTGGCGCCACTACGATGTGACCACCCAGCAACTATAATTCCCTCATTAATTATATTCGCTAAATTTTGTCTTGCAGAAGTGGTTATAGTAGTATTTCTCGTGAAGTGGATTACCCAGTCAGTAAGATCAGACCTTGATTTCAAATCCTCATAGCTCATATTTATGCTCCAAAAAGGCTGCCACGGTAGAAAAAGGTTCGGTGAAGCAGGAAGCAGCGCGAGGCAGGAAGTCCCGACCTCGCGCTTTAGGCACTATTTTTTAC
>MHDY01000201.1 GCA_001803705.1 Nitrospirae bacterium GWC2_56_14
GCTGTTGTCCTTCGGGGCAGCGGCCCATGCCGTGGAACCGGCCAAGGCGCCCGGTGCCGCGGCTGTTGCCACGTCCGAAGGCTCATCTGCCGTAACCCCTGCTGCAGCCACACAGGCAGCGCCCGCACCTGCGGCTGACGACGGGAAGATGACCCTCAAAGCGAATCCCAAAGTCACCATTCCGATATTTCTCATCATAATCGGCGCCACCATGGCCGTTGTCGTCTGGTCCGCAAGACAGACCAAGTCGGCCTCGGATTTCTATACCGCCGGCGGCGGCATCACCGGTACCCAGAACGGCTGGGCGATCGCGGGCGACTACATGTCCGCCGCCTCGTTCCTCGGTATTTCCGGCATGATCTCGCTCTATGGATATGACGGCTTCATGTACTCCGTCGGCTGGCTGGTCGCCTACATCACGGTGCTCCTCATCGTCGCCGAGCCGTGCCGCAATGCGGGCAAGTACACCCTGGGAGACATTCTTTCCTTCAGGACCGAGCCAAAACCTGTGCGCGCCGTCGCGGCCATATCGGTCGTTGCCGTCTCAACTTTCTACCTGACTGCCCAGATGGTCGGCGCAGGCAAGCTGATGCAGCTCCTTCTCGGCGTTCCCTACAAGACCGCCATCGTCGGCGTCGGTATCCTGATGGTCGGCTACGTCGTGTTCGGCGGTATGACCGCAACCACCTGGGTGCAGATCATCAAGGCGGGCCTGCTCATGTCGGGCGCAGCGCTCTTGTCGATCCTCGTCGGCCTCAAGGCAGGGATGAATCCGCTCCAGTTCTTCAACGATATTGCCAGTAACCCGCAGATCATCGACCATGTGCAGCGGACCCTTCTCAAGCATCCTGAGGCCCAGGCAGGGTTCGACTACGGCCAGCGGTTCCTGGAACCAGGGCTCTTCCTGAAGAATCCGCTCGACCAGATCTCCCTCGGCATGGCCCTCGTGCTCGGTACCGCAGGGATGCCCCACATCCTCATGCGCTTCTTCACGGTGCCGACTGCCCAGGCTGCCCGTAAATCCGTTATCGTCGCCATGTTCATCATCGGCTCGTTTTACGTCCTTACCACTCTTCTCGGCTTCGGCGCGGCAATTCACCTGAGCCCGCAGGGGATTCAGAAAGTCGACAAGGGGGGCAACATGGCCGCCATGATGCTTGCCCAGAAACTGGGTGGGGATATCAGTCCCTTCCTTGGCGACCTGCTGCTCGCCTTCCTGTGCGCCGTTGCGTTCGCCACCATCCTTGCGGTCGTCTCCGGCCTGGTCCTGGCCGCTTCCGCCGCCATCGCCCACGACATTTACGTCAACGTCATCAAGGACGGCCATGCCGACCAGCACGAGCAGGTAAAAGCCGCACGCATCACCTCCCTCGTCGTCGGTACCTGCGGAATCCTCATCGGCATCCTCGCGGAAAAGCAGAACGTCGCCCACCTGGTCGCGCTGGCCTTCGCCGTCGCCTCCTCTGGTAACCTGCCGGTCGTCGTCCTCTCCCTCTTCTGGAAGAAGTTCAACACTGCCGGCGTCATCGCTGGTCTGCTGGTGGGCACGATTGTATCCATCGGCCTGGTCATGGTTTCCCCCAACATGACCTATCCGAAAGTGGTGGCAGCCGACGCGAAAAAGGTGATCGACGTTACTGAGAAAAAGATTGCACTGCTCGCTCCGGGCGAAGTGCTGGTCGAGAAGGAAATGAAGGCATACGACAAGGCGAGGAAGGATTTCGAGGCCAACAAGAACGGTAAGTCGATCCTCGGGTTGGACAAGCCGCTCATTACCCTGAAGAACCCCGGAATCATCTCCATCCCTGTCGGGTTCCTCGCGGCGATAATCGCTGCCCTGGCGTTCCCGAGCAGGCGAGCGGAAGAAATGTTCGATGAAATATACGTTCGCCAGAATACCGGCATTGGCATGGCGAAGGCGATCGATCACTGATTGTAAATTTTTTAAATTGAGTCAGGTGTGGTTGTTGGGGAGGCATGTTTTGCCTCCCCCTTTTTTGTGCAGAGGGTTGGGCGCAGGGGGAGTAGGTCCATTGCCCTGCCTCGATATCTGGAGATTCTATTTCGGGAAAGGCCTTGACTCGAAGTGATAGAGGCTTGGCGCCGCCCCCACGACTACGTCCTTGCGACCGTCACCATCCGGATCCCCGATGGCTATATGATTGTACTCTCCCAGGCTTGTGCCCAGAAGATCGCTTCGCCATTTCAATTTCTGGGTCCGCCCGTCAAGTATTTCCAGAACTGCGTCCCGCGCCAGGATCCATTCCGGCAACAGGTCACCGTCCAGATCTTCCAAGCGGATGGCCTTAATCGAACCTGTGGCGAACATGGATATAGTCCGTTTCAAGACAAACGTCTTCCCGTCAAAAACATCGATTTTGCCATCGAGCCTGCCCGATACGATCTCCAACGATCCGTCCCCATCGGTATCGGCGACATCAATGCCACGTGCATCATGTGCCAGCATCAGTTTCAGATCGTGGTTTACCCCATCGACCACGACCAGTCTTTTGCCCGAAACGGACGCAACGATATCCGGATTACCGTTACCGTCAACATCTGAGACATGGATAGCATCGATGTACCCATAGTAAGAGTCGAGCAGGCTGGTGCTTCTCCACTTCTCCTTCAGGCTGACGTCGAATACGACCAGACATTCTTTAAGCCCGGCGATGATTTCTGAAGTGCCATTGCCGTCGGCGTCAGCTATGGTCAAAGCGGCGAAGCTCTGGTTTGGATATTTGTCGCTCTGATATTTCAGGGTATGGGTTGCCCCGTCATATACCCTGATGATGCCATCGTAAATGTCTGCAGTGGTTACCGCGAATTCCGTTTTGCCGTCACCGTCGATATCGCCTATTGCCACGCTCCGTGCCCCAATCCAGTCCATGATGCCAAGTTTTTCCCGATACTCCAGAGCGTGCGTGCGGGCGTCGAAGATATGAATTACCCCTTCTTCGTACCCACTGTCGCTTTCCCTTGACACCATGACGATTTCGTCAGCGCCGTCGTCGTCGACATCGCCGACCGCAACTGCGCTCAATGGTCCATCTATATGCATGCTGTGCCACTCGACCGTACCGGTTGACGGGATCGCGACATACAGGTGGTCTGCTCCGCTGGAACTTCCACCCGCGCCCCAGACGACTTCATTCGTGCCGTCTTTGTTAACGTCTCCAACTGCGATGCCGGAGATGCCATGGTCCTGATTTGCCACCGACCACTTCTGCAGCCGTGTCGCCGGATCTATTGCGTGCAGCTTCCCCCACTGCCCGTCGCCGTAAATGATTTCGAGATTTCCGTCCTCGTCGGAATCTGCCACCACTAGGGCCGCGATGTCTAGACTGGTACTAATTTCCCAGGCCGGCGTCCGACGGTCCGCATCGAAGATGGTGATCCTGTACCAGCCGGACGCACCGACGATCTCCTGCATCCCGTCGCCATCCACATCGCCGAGCGCCAGCTGCGCCCCGAATCCGTTTATGTACTCCCATTCCACGGCTCCCGTCTTGCCGTCGATCACGTATCCTTTGCCGCCATAGGTTGTCGTGACTATTTCAAGAGCCTCGTCGCCATCTACGTTTCCTGTTTCGATCGAACTGCCACCAGTGTTGGCAACGGACCATAACAATTGTCCACTGTTGGGATCATAGACATGGATTCCTACAGCATTACCGATAACTATCTCACACGTCCCATCCCCCTCGAGATCCCCAATTGCCAGTGCACTCAACGAGGTGATCGGCTTCAGGGTCTTCTTTCTCTGGTCTCTGCCGTTGTATATATGTACCGTCCCATCGGCGAGACCGACGATTACCTCATTCCTGCCATCCCGTGTCAGATCTGAAACAAGCAGGCGTACTATGGGCACAGCATACTGTTCGCTCCGCCATACCTGCTCAAATCCGCCTCCGGCGGCCTGCCGGACCACATACCAGAAATTGTTCGAGGAGGAAGCTGATGCCGTAGCTATGATCTCCGGGGTTCCGTCTTCGTCAAGGTCCGACGTCAGCAAGCCGGCGTCGCCGATACTGGTGCCATAAACGCCATATTCCCATTGCAGTTCCTGGAAATGAGGTTCTGTGGGCTCGGCGGGAGTTACCGTTACCGTCATCGTATCCGAGGCGCTTGATTCTCCATCGAACACTGTCAGTCGCAGCACATACTTGCCCGGAACTCCGGGGACGAACGACGCCGTCGCGGTGGTTCCGTTGCTTATTCCGGGGCATGGGTATTCAGGGCACGACTCAAAAGACCACATATAGGAAAGGGCGTCACCGTCAGGGTCGCTGCTGCCGCTAGTATCCATGTAGACTGTTGTGCCTTGTTGTACGGTCTGGTCGGTGCCTGCCTCAGCTATCGGAGGGGTATTGACTTTTATGTCAGGCGTATCAGGCTTGGTCGGGAAGTCGGTCTGCAGATCGACAATCCGATCTCCATTGGTATCAACGCCCAATACGATACGTTCTGGCTCGAAATCCAGCCGCACACTCGTCCCATTGCCGCCCGAGAATGAAATTGTGCCGCTTGCAGGCCATTCCTGAGAGTAATTCGTGACCAGAGGTGTCTCCGATGCAAAATCCACGTATCCGTAATCGGGATCATAGTATCGTCCGGAAATGGTCTCTGTGACGGAGTAGCTCCCGTAGGTGCTTGTAACCGTGTAGTCGTTAAGCCAGTAGGCTTTGCCGGAAGACTGATCGAGCATGACAACGTTCATGGTCATGGTGTCGGAAGAGGCTGCCAGGTTGAAGCCCCATGATATGGAGCCGGTGAGAACAACGACATAACCGGTGGGGCTGGAAATCTGAAGGGAACCGAAGGAGATCGTCAGCCGGTCAATTGCCTGCAGGTCGGGATTCATTGTGCCGAGAATGTCGACTTTGCCGGTGAACATGTAATACGCAGTGGTGAAATTGGCATAATCGATTGTGCCAGCATAGCTGCCGGTCGAGTCGTTGATGTCGAGCGAATACGATGCGCGGCCGCCATATGGCCCCGTCGCATCGAATTTCTCAGTCCGTCGAAGCACCTTGGCTGAAGTGGCAGGTTGCTGCTTCTGTCGTTGTGAAACGTTCGGAATATTTATCTGGAGAAGGGATTTCTTCAATCCGGAGGTAAGCTGAAAAATTACGGGACTGCCAAGGGTCGTGGTTGTCGTCGTTTTGCTCATGCCGCCCGTCCCGATGGCTGTCCCGAGCCTGCCTCCCGTATATCCGCCGAGTGCGAGCGCAGTGGCGTTGTCCTGACTGACGACCGCCTTCGACCTGTTGCCCTTATATGCCGGCGCCGGATCAGTTACCCCGACCGTCGCTCCTCCGCCCCCGCCGCAGGCGGCCAGAGCCGCCATTGTCACAAGTGCCGTCAATACCCATAGTGTCCTTTTCAAATAACCAGACATCTGCCCCTCCTGAATCCCACAACGCACAGTTAGTATTAAATAATTAGCAGACATGCATTGTTGCACGGGGCTGTACAAAAATCAACCCGTAATTCAAAAGGTTAGGCGTGAAATGATGTAAACATTTTTTACATCGGGGATGTAAAAAAAGATTACATCGCTGTGAAAATCGGCGCTCCGATAAGCAGCGTTGGACAGTGAGCGTTGATACCCGGCAAGGGATGCGGAATATGCGATACTGGGGGAGGGAGAATCAGCGGGAACCGGTCAGGAGCATCAGCCCATCTCGGAACAGCATGAATGCGTAGGCCAGCAGGAGCAGCGCGAGCAGTCGCATGGCCCATCCATACGCTCCACCCGTCAGCAGGTGCCGGGATTTGCCGGCGGCAATGGCGACAAGGATTTTTGCTCCCACGAGGCAGAAGAGGAAGGCTGCCGCGAAGGAAGCCCCGGCAACCGGGCTGGCTTGGTGACCCTTGAGAATGAACGGGGCGCCGACCGTGAGCCAGAAGAGCCACGGATGGGGGCTCAGCAGGTTGACCAGCGCTCCCTTGCCAAGGGAGTTGGGCGCACCATCGCTGACGGCGATGTCGAGGGAAACTGAGCGCCAGGTTTCCCGGGCGAGGGTGATGACAACAACTCCTCCTGCCAGGGAAATGATCCCCAGCATGGAGTTGAAGCCGGTCAGCCGGGTGATGAAGGCGAGTGACAAAAGGATGATCGGCAGGTCGGTGACCAGCGGGGAAAGGGCCACTCTCGCTCCTTCGCGGATGCCGTGCCTGATTGTTTGGGAGATGACGAGCATCAGGAGCGGGCCGGGGGAAAATCCCGCCGACAGTCCGAAGACGATGCCGGCGCCAAGGGAGGTGAGGGTTGCTTCCATGTTACGCGAGGCCGAAGCGCCGCAGCACGTCCGGAGGGGCCAGGTCGAAGTGGGAGAACTCCATGGTGAAGGTTCCTCTCCCCTTGGTGGCGCTCCGCAATTCCGTCATGTAGCCGAACATCCCGGAAAGGGGGGCA
>MHDY01000202.1 GCA_001803705.1 Nitrospirae bacterium GWC2_56_14
TGGTCGGCGCGCTGATCATCATGCTCCTGGGTTTTATGGTGCTGTTCGACGTCAGCGTGTTCAAACGGCTCTACCGCCTTTCCAATATTCCGGTGAAGGCCGAGGGCAGGTTCGGCGGACTGGTCCTCGGCATGGCCCTGGGACTGGTCTGGGTCCCCTGCATCGGGCCCTTCCTGTCAAGCATCCTTACCATGGTCGGCACCAGCGGCCAGCTCGTACCGGGCATCATTCTTCTCGCGTTCTATTCCCTCGGCCTGGGCATCCCCATGCTGGCAGTGGCCTACTCCTCTCATTTTTTGCAGAGCAGGCTCAGGGGGCTGGCGCAGCATGAGGCCATTCTCCGGTATGTTGCAGGCAGCATCCTCATCGCCTACGGCCTCTATTCGATCCTGGCAGGGAACCTCGCTTTTTAAGCTGTCGTACTCTTACCGCTGCCGGGTCTGCTATACTCTCAACAGTCGGTCCCTTTGTAATAATGCCGAAAAGACAAGAGCGAACCACAGGGACCGGCCGGCACGGAAAAAAACAAATACCTTTGACACAGAAAAGCCCTTCAAAAAACCGATCCCTTTCTTAATTCCGTGGTCTCGGAGCTCTTGAAAAGCGTTTTCAAAAAGCGCATAATCATGGCCATGCGTGAGGTTCTCTATGGAGAGCGGTAACCATCCGTTCGTATGGGTCCAGGGGGTCGTCTGGCTCCTGGCATTCGCCTGGCTGATCTATGTTCTCGGCAGGCGCCAGGAGTCGGCCAAGCGAAAGCAGGCAGAAGCGGCGCTTCGCGAAAGCAGGGAGCACTATCGCAGCCTCTTTGAGGGGAACCCGCACCCCATGTGGGTCTATGATATCGAAACTCTCCGGTTCCTTGCCGTGAACGATGCGGCGCTCCAGCACTACGGCTATTCCCTCGAAGAATTTCTCTCCATGACCATCAAGGACATCCGTCCGGCAGAGGACGTTCCGCTCCTCGTCGATACCATAGCGAAGCTCGGCTCCGGGCTGCGGCACAGCGGCAGATGGCGGCACCGCAAAAAGGACGGCACGCTCATCGACGTCGAGGTCATGTCCCACGGCATTCAGTTCGGCACGCACCCTGCGCGGTTCGTCCTGGTGAGCGACGTTACCGAGACCCAGAGAACGCTGGAAGCGCTCAGGCGATCGGAGGAAAAATACCGGGACCTCTTCGAGAACGCCAATGACGCGATCTTCATTGTGGACTCCGGCCTCCGGTACGTGGACGTGAACAACAAGGGCGTGGAGCTCCTGGGATATTCCCGGGACGAGCTGCTGGCCATGAGGATCCTCGATCTCATCCCTCCTGAACAGGTTCCCCGTTCTTCACAGGAGTTCGAAAAACTGCGGAACCGGGGCGCCTACGAAAAGTTCGTCGGCAAGGTCCGCACCAGGGACGGCCGCTGGCTCGACGTCGAGGTCAGCTCCTCGGCGATCATGACGGACGGCAAGATCGCCGGCTCACGCGATATCATGCGCGATATTACGGTGCGCAAGAAGATGGAAGACGACCTGCTCCGCGCGCAGAAGCTGGAGTCGCTGGGCGTGCTGGCCGGCGGGCTTGCCCACGATTTCAACAATCTCCTGACGGCGGTCCTGGGCAATATCATGCTGGCCAAGATGGATTCCCGGCCGGGCGACGGCAGGCAGGAATGGCTGGAAGAGGCGGAGCGCGCGTCCTACCGTGCGCGCGACCTGACCCAGCAATTGCTTACGTTCTCGCGCGGTGGGGCGCCCATCAAAAGAACGATCGCTCTCGACGGCCTGATCAGGGACGCCGCATCTTTTTCTTTGCGCGGGTCCCACTCCCGGTGCGAGATGACGTTTCCCGATGCCCTGCTGCCGGTCGAGGCCGATGAGGGCCAGCTGAGCCAGGTTATCAATAACCTGGTCATCAATGCCGTCCAGGCCATGCCGGAAGGCGGCACGGTGAGGATCTCCTGCGAGAATACTGCACTCGGTGCGGACAGCGGTCTGCCCCTGCCCGCCGGGAACTATGTGAAGGTCTCGATCGTCGACCGCGGGGTCGGCATCCCGCCGGAGCACCTGAAAACGGTCTTTGACCCCTACTTCACGACCAAAGAAAAGGGAAGCGGGCTCGGGCTTGCCACGAGCTACTCCATCATCAAACGCCATGAAGGCCATATCTCGGTCGAGTCGCAGGTGGGCGTCGGCACCACCTTCTCCATCTTCCTTCCTGCGTCCACCGCGGACGTTCGGACCGAAGCGGTGGTGGAGCACCGGTCCATTCGCGGCACCGGCAGGGTCCTGGTGGTTGATGATGAGCCTATGATCAGGGAAGTGGCCTCCAAGATTCTGGCCAGCCAGGGGTACGAGGTGGAAAGCGCGCCTGACGGACAGATCGCGCTGGTGCGCTATGCAAAGGCGCGGCAGCAGGGCAACCCTTTCGATGTGGTCATTCTGGACCTGACCATTCCCGGCGGACTGGGAGGCAAGGAGACCATCAAGAAACTGCTTGAGATCGATCCCCAGGCCAGGGCGATCGTATCCAGCGGATATTCCAACGACCCTATCATGGCGCAGTTCAATGAGTACGGGTTCAAGGGAGTGGCAGCCAAGCCCTATACGATCAAGATCCTGAGCCAGGCTGTGCATGATGCCATGCATGATGGCCATCGGGAGCCGTGACGGGCCGAGTACTTCCTGTCAAGCCGGAACCAAAATTTGCCACGAAGGCTCGAAGTCACGAAGAAAACGAAAAGTGCTTAAGGTACTGTTTTAATGATTGGATTAAGGCCGTACTTTGTGTCTTCGTGCCTTCGTGGCAAAAATATTCTGGCCGTTTTGAGTAGAATTTGACTCGTAATCCCCATTTCTCCTTAAAGGTTCTTCTTCATAAGTCGGTCCGGATGTTCACCGTGCCGGCAACCAGCTTTTTTGGCTTATTCCGAAATCATCGGTAAAAATCCCATTGAATAAAAACGGCCGCTATTATATACTTACTTCAGTACGAAAGGCCGTTCTGCAGCCGAACTCCGTTGCTCCCAATAAACCTCCCTGCTCGACAAGATCGCAATGTTGAGCGGTATGCGGAAGTTTCAGCATGCCATGCCGAAGCGGCTCCCCTGCATCGGCTGGTCCGTTCCGGTCCTTGTGCCGTACCAGAGAGAGAGTTGACAGGATGATGCCCACAACCGTAAATGCAGTGCGCAGTCTTCTCATATGTATATGCACTATGACGCTCCTGGCCCTGTCCGGATGCGCCGGCCTGAGGAAGTCATCGCCTCCCCCGAAACCCGCTGCCCGTCCGCAGGCGAAACAAGCCGATGCCAAAGCCCAGCAGCACTATTACGACCTGGGCCTCCAGCAGTACTCCAAAGAGAACTATGGAAAGGCCAAGGAGGCGTTCCAGCAGGCCGTCGAGTTCGGGCCGAACACCGCGCTGGGGGTGAAGGCGCAGGAGAACCTGAGAAAGATACAGAAGATACTGAAAACGCTTGAGGAGCTCGATTCAAAATGACCGACGACCCTGTCCGCACGGATACCGAACTCGAATCCGAAAGAGAAGCGTCTGCGGCTTCACAGCCCCCCCAACCGGAAATTAAAAAAAGCGCGGCCCTGCCGGCCATGCCGAAACCGGAGGCAGCCCCAGCCGCGCCGTCCTGGCTGGTCCATCGCATCAAATCCATCAGTCTTCGCTACAAGATAGCCGGCACGCTCATTATCATCCTGAGCCTGGCCGTCGCCTCCCTGGGCGTCGTGACCTTTGCCCGCCAGAACGCCATCCTGCGCAACGAAATGAAAAGCCGCGCCGCAACGCTGGCCCATCAGCTGGCGAACGCGGGCAAGGAAGGCCTGCTTACCAAACAGGAAATGCCGGTCTTCTCCACCATTACGGACATTCTGAACCGGGACGATGTGGTCTATGCCATGGTCCTCGATAAGGGGGGCAGGGTCTTTGCCCACAGCGATCTTTCCAGAAAAGGATCGGTCCCCGGCGAAGCTTCGGACAAGGCGGCCCTGAAGGCCGAAGGCCTGCTTTTCCAGGAGACCCTGTTCAACGACGACGCGGTCCTGGACGTGACCATGCCGATCATGCTGAAGGCCATGAACCTGAAGCTCGGCGTGGCCAGGGTCGGCTTGTCGCAAAGGACGCTGAACGAGTCCATCGGCAGGCAGAAGGCCATCTATCTCTGGGTCGCCCTGGGGTTCTTGGCGGGCGGCCTGCTGGTCTCCTTCGGCCTTGCCCGGATGATCACGAAGCCGCTCGATTCGCTGGCCGAAGGCATCAAGGTCGTGGGCCGGGGGGACCTGCGCAGGCTGGTGGCGGTGCGCTCCGACGACGAGATCGGCAACCTGACGAACGCGTTCAACAATATGATCCTGAACCTGCGCGAGAAGCTCCTCATGGAGAAGTATCTGTCGCAGTCCACGGTGGCGAGCATCAAGGAGCACCGCGACGTGGCGCAGCTGAAGCTGGGCGGCGAGCGGAAGTACGTCACCGCCCTGTTCTCCGATGCGCGGGGCTTCACCTCCCTGGCCGAGAAGATGAGCCCCGAAGACGTGGTCCGGCTTATGAACGTCTACCTGAACCTGCAGGCGCAGGTCATCCACCAGTTCGGCGGCACCATCGATAAATTCGTGGGCGACGAGGTCATGGCCATCTTCGAGGGCCGGGGGAACGAGATCAACGCGGTCCGGGCGGCAGTGGAGATCCAGAGCTATAGCAAGGAGCTGAACGCGGCCAGGGCCGCGGCAGGGGAGAAGACCATTTCCATCGGCATCGGCCTGAACAGCGGCGAGGTCGTCATGGGGAACATGGGCTCCGAGGACCACATGGACTATACGGTCATCGGCGACAACATCAACATTGCGGCGCGCATGTGCGGCATTGCCCAGCCCGGGCAGGTGCTGGCCAGCAAGGCCATTGCCGACCCTATCGGCGGGGATGCGACCATGCTGGACATGCACCCGGTCATGGTGAAGGGCAAGGACCAGCCCATCGGCGTTGCCGAGGTGGTTACCGTCAAAGGCGGATCGCGGCGGTATATGCGGAAATCAACGGACGCCACGGCGTCCTACACGCTGGAAGGGTTCTCCGACGAGACCTACACTGCTTACATCAAGAACATCAGCCCGGCCGGGTGTCTGTTGATGGTCGACTCGCCCGTGGGCATCGGCTCCAAATTGAACCTGGCCTTGAACCTGCTGGCGCTGGACAATATGACGGTTCGCGCCACGGTCTATCACGCCAGAAAACACGAGCGGGCCTATTACATCGGGTTGTGCTTCGAAGAGCTGGATGAGGAAGCACGACACCGCATCATTCAGTGGACGCATCAGGTGAACTCGGAGATCGTGGAAGGGCTGCTGCTGTAACAGATTGTGGCTGACGGCGGGAGTTGTTATTGACATCCGCATAAGCAATACAACAAGCGTCTATTGATCCCCGATCTAAAACAAGTTTCCTCCCCTTCAAGGGGAGGATTAAGGGTGGATGGGTATTAAAAAACCGCTATACAAACCCATCCTCACCCAGGCCCTCTCCTAGCCAAAAGTAGCGCCTCCAGGCGAAGGAGAGGGTGGTCGCATGCCGCTCGGTAAAATGATTTTATTGCCAACCCCCCTCCCTCTGGAATCAATAAACCGAAATCGTCGCCCCGCCCCTACTTGTTCGTTGCCACGGAAAGGTACATCTGCCGTACAAAGGAGATGAAGTAGGGGTTAAACATGTCGTAATGGTCCTTTATCACATCGCCCGTGGTTTCGACGACCCAATAGGGATTGCCTGTTGGGGCCCATTCTTTTGTCGTCGTCAAATTCAGTCCATTGCAGAGGTATTCTCCGGGCTGTACGCCTTTGAGGGAGAACACCGCCATATGCGCGAACTCATTTTCCGCGCAGGCGTTCCAGCACTCCGCATCGTCCGTCTTGCAGACGGAGAGCCGGTGTGTGGTATAGCGGTCGTTATGCCCGACCGTCTTCCTGTTGGCGGCACGCTCTTCCTTGGGGTCGCTCTCGAACAGCGAATTGAAGAACCGCGCAACGGGAAAGGCCATGCCGGTCGCCCAATCAGCCGTTGATGTGGCTATAATGGCCAGGGGAGGCTGGCTGGCGGCAAGGGGCGGCAGCCGCTGCCCCGCGACCTTTATGGGTTCGTAGCGCACCCCCTCGAAAGCGGGATTCACAATGATAACGAGGTCGCCGAACCGGGACAGCGGCCTGCGCCGGAGGTCTTTTTCTCCCTCATCCTGGTACCGGGCGGCGTCGCGCAGAAATTCACTGCTCAGCGCCTCGAAGGTGACGAGCCCGCCGAACGAATGGCCGATCGTCAGCATGCGGACGCCCTTTGAACCATGACCGTCCCCGCTGCGGTCATGAAACACGTCGAGCTTTGCGAACAGTTCGCGCACGGAACCCTGCGATACCCGCTCCGCGGTGTTCTTGCGGTCCCAGAAGGTGAGATAGTTGAGCCCCGGGAACGTCACGGACTCGCCGCGCCATCCCACATAGAGGCCCACGAGGCGCCGTCCCTTCTCTTTGCCGGCGAGCAGGTGCGCGTCCTGTGCGAGCGAACCGAGGAGCTTCCGGAATTCGCGCACGTTTCCGTCGTTGGCCTCGGCGTTGTGGTGCCAGCCGTGCACGAACACGACCAGCATCAGGCCCTGGTACTGCTGGTGGTCCTGGTATTTGGCGAGAAGGTCGTTCAACCGCCGGAACAGCAGATCATGGTGGTCCCGGGCGATGCCCTTCCGGCCGGCCGTACCCTGGACCCATCCCTGGTCGTCGAACTCGGTGAACAGCAGGTCATAGGCAGCGCGCTCTTCTGCTGCGCGCCCCCAGCACCTGGCGTCGACGCTGTCCGGGGCGTATTTTTTTATTTTTTGATCGCTCGAATGTTCTTCGTAGATCTTCCCGCATTCAGGCATCTCGCTGAAGCTCTCGGTGCGGTACGGAATGTCGCCGGAGCAACCGGCAGTAACGAGCAGCGCGATGAGCGAAGTAAAACGCAGCGATCCGGTCATGGGTTGCCTCCAAAGCTCATTCTTATTTATATATCAGGATCTTCAGCCTTTCATGTGGGTGGAACAAGCGCCTATATGATTTATTAAG
>MHDY01000203.1:0-147 GCA_001803705.1 Nitrospirae bacterium GWC2_56_14
ATGTTTTGTTGACAATCCGGCCCCTGCGCATTACAATTCCGTCCGAGTCTCTGCTGAAAATCCGACACAGAAATCAAGGAGAGTGCCGTGGCTATTACCGTAAAGAACCCCATCGTCGAAATGGACGGCGACGAAATGACGAGGATC
>MHDY01000203.1:290-1154 GCA_001803705.1 Nitrospirae bacterium GWC2_56_14
GGGCGTCAAGTGCGCCACGATCACTCCGAACGCGGCACGCGTCAAGGAATATAGCCTCAAACAGGCATGGAAAAGCCCGAACGGCACGATCCGGTCGATCCTGGACGGCACGGTCTTTCGGAAACCGATCATCGTGAAGAACATTCCCCCTGCGGTGCGGAGCTGGAAGAAGCCGATCAGCATCGGCAGGCATGCCTACGGCGACATCTACAAATCGGTGGAGTACAAGGTCCCGGGCGCCGGAACCGCGGAGCTGGTCTTCACGCCAGGCACGGGCGGTGAAAAGAAGACGCTTCTCGTGCATGAGTTCAAGGGGCCCGGCGTGATCATGGGCATGCATAACACGGAAAAATCGATCAGGAGCTTTGCCCGGGCCTGCATCAGCTATGCGCTGGCTGAAAAGACCGACATCTGGTTCGGCGCCAAGGACACGATCTCGAAGACCTATCATGGATTTTTCAAAGAGGTATTTGATCATGAGGCCGAGGCGAAAAAAACCGAACTGGAGAAGGCGGGCATCAAATACCGCTATATGCTGATCGACGACGCCGTGGCGCAGATCATGAAGGCAGAGGGCGGCATGCTCTGGGCCTGCATGAACTACGACGGCGACGTGATGAGCGACATGGTCGCGTCGGGCTTCGGCAGCCTGGGGCTCATGACCTCGGTGCTGGTCTCGCCTGAAGGCAAGTATGTCTTTGAGGCCGCCCATGGCACGGTGATGCGCCATTACTATGAACACCTGAAGGGGAACCCCACGTCGACCAATTCGGTGGCTTCCATCTTTGCCTGGACCGGCGCGGTCGCGCGCCGCGGCGAGCTTGACGGCACTCCCGAGGTGGTGGCCTTTGCGCGAAAGCTCGA
>MHDY01000203.1:1412-24206 GCA_001803705.1 Nitrospirae bacterium GWC2_56_14
GGCTTATCGAGATGATCCTGGCCTCGCAGGGGTATAAGGTCGTTCTTGCGTCCGACGGGGAAGAGGGTATCGCCATGGCGCGGTCCGAGCGGCCGGCCTTGATCCTCGTAGATTTTGTGATGCCCAAAATGAATGGGTTCCAGGTCTGCAAGACGCTCAAAGAAGACCCCGAGTTCAAGGATACGCCGATCATCCTGGTAACCTCCAAGGGTGACAAGGTCGGCAGCAAGTTCGTCGATGTCCTCGGCATCAGCGAATACTTTACCAAGCCCTTTCAGCCGGAGGAGCTCCTCGCCAAGATCCGGGAGGTGCTCGATCGAAAGAAGGCATCAGCACCGCCTCCTCCGCCGGCAAGAGAGATCCGGCCGCCTGCACCACCCACCCCGCGCGAAGTTCCCCGGCCTTATGTGCCGCCACTGCCGCGCGAGGCTCCCCGGACTTTTGAGCCGCCACCACGAGAGGTTCCCAAGGCCTTTGAGCCGGCGCCGTTGCGAGAGACTCATCGATCGCAGGTTCCTTCCCCTGTTTCGCCCCCGCATCACGCGGCCGCTACCGGCATAGAAGCTACGATCCGGGAGATCATCACCCAGGTGCTTGATGAATTCATTGCGACCACCCTGCCTGAACTGATTCGCAAGGAGCTTGCCAGGGCACCTCATGAGGCAGGTGCCGGGATCAAGGGAAACCTCGCCAGTTTCAGGATCGTCGAGGTGATGCAGATGCTCAGTATGCAGCGCCAGACCGGCAGACTCACCATCCATTCATCGTCCGAAGCAGTGGAGATCTACTTCCGGGAGGGAGCGGTGGTCTTCTCCTCGGGAAACTGCGGCGATGCAGCGGCCGGTATGGACACGCTCCTCAGAAAGTCCTGCCGCGTCGATAGTGACAGCCTGCAGCATGCCGTGAGCATCGCCGGAATGACCGGCGAGCAGGTCGACAAGGTCCTTATCCGGGAGAAACTCCTCGACGTACGGACCTATTCCGACTGCCTGCGTCGGCACACCGAGTCGGTCGTGTATAAGGTCATGGCCTGGAAAGAAGGAGATTTCTCCTTTGAGAATGCTCCCCCGCCGGTCCTTGCCGTACCGCTTCAGATCAAAGTGGATGACCTGTTGCTTGAGGGCGCGCGGCGGTCCGATGAGTGGACGCTGATCCAGCAGAAGATCCCGAATTTGAACATCGTGTTCGAGCCGATGATCGGCAATGCCGAGGAGCTGACGACCCGGGGTATGAGCGACACGGACCTCAAAGTGTTCTCGCTCATCGACGGCAGGAGATCGGTCCAGGACATCATTGACGCGGACTACCTGGGCGAGTTCGATGTGGCGAAGAGCATCTTCATTTTGCTCTCGGTCAATCTGATCCGGCGGAGGCGGTAAGGGCCGGAGGCCCCGGAAAATAAAACGAAAACTTGACACTACCAAAGAAATGTGTTAATTTTTGACATTCATTGCAGCATTGAAAAAGGAGAAAAAAATGGCGAAAATCCTGATTGCCGACGATAGCCTGGCGGAACTTCAGATCTTTCAGGCCGCACTGCAGTCGACAGGCCACTCCATCGTTACCGTTATGGATGGTGAGGCTGCCGAAGCGAAAGTGAAGTCGGAAAAAATAGACCTCATCATTCTTGATGTCGTCATGCCTAAAAAAAATGGTTTTCAGGTGTGCCGGGATATCAAGAGCAACGACCAGTACAAGAACATCCCGGTCATCATGGTTACGTCCAAGGACCAGGAAAGCGACAAATTCTGGGGCATGAAACAGGGTGCAGATGAGTACTTGATCAAGCCTTTCAAGCCGGAAGACCTGCTGAAGGCTGTTAAGAAGTACATCTAGCCCTGGAGGGAGGCCGTTTGGCCGACATGCACAGTGATGCAGCCGCGAACTCAAACGAGGTCATGCCCGAGGTCATGCCCGGCGAAGAGATACGGGTGTGCCTTTTTCGCATTGGCGAGGATTCCTATGCCATCCCGGTCGGCATGTTGACGGAAATCATCATCCCCCAGAAGCTGTTCCCGGTCCCGACCACACCGCCGCACGTCCTCGGGGTCATCAACCTGCGAGGCAATATCGTTCCGATTGTTGATATCCGCCCGGTGCTTTCCCTGCCACGACAGTCCGAACCAGGCCAGATCGCAATTTTAAAGCATGGACCGATCACCCTGGGCATCGTTGTTGACGACGTCTCCGAAGTGGTCGCTGTGCCGGAAAGCAGCCTCATGGCGATCCCGGCGGAGAGCGCCCTGCAGTCAACCGGCAAGAACCGGAGCCGCTTTGCCCTGGCCCTGATCCCGCGGGAGCACTCCGTTGCGGCGCTGTTGAACGTTGAAAAGATAATCGACGAGATCAAATTGTCGTGATCGAACTTATTGTTCGCTGAGTCTTCCGGCGGCAGGACCTCCGCCGCTACATGCGTGAAATATCCACACGTAAGGAGCAAACCATGAAACTCAAGAACCCCTTCAGACGCATAAGCATCCAGACCAAGATCGTGTTCATGATCCTGAGCATGTCGGCCGTTTTCGGCGCGGGCCTTCTGGTTTTCATCTATGCCCAGATCCAGACCACGATCAAGGACGAGGCGATCAATAAGACGCTCATTCTGGCCGACGGTCTGAGCGTGAAGGCCGCTGAGCCGGTGCAGGTGGAAGACCTCAATGCGCTGCAGTTCATACAAGGTGAAGCGATCAGTCAGCCGGACGTGGCCTACTGCTTTATCCGTGACGGCAGGGGACGGGTGCTCTCGTCCTCCTTCGAAGGGAACGTGATCCCGGCCGAGCTGCAGAACATTAACATGCTGGCGGCCGGCGCGCCCTTCGGGACGCAGGCAGCCACGGTTTCCATGAGGGACCGCGTTATCGAGATCATCGACATCGCCTCACCGATCGCGAACGGCACACTCGGCACGGTGCATGTCGGCCTGAACATGACGCTGATCAAGCTGAACATCAGGAGGCTTCTCACCACGATCATGTACTGGGGCATCGGGGCGCTGGGGATGATCGTCTTCTTCACTCTCTTCGTCACGTACCGCATCATCCGGCCGGTGAAGGACCTGATGATCGTGGCCGAGGCCCTTGGCCGCGGCGATCTGTCAAAAAAAGCGAACGTGAAGACCGGTGACGAACTGGGGCAGCTGGGCGAGACGCTGAACCAGACCATCGACCGTCTGCAGGGTCTGATCCAGACCGAAACCGACCGGGACAAGATGCAGCACCAGGTCATGGATCTGCTGTCGGTCGTGAGCTCTGCGGCCGAAGGCGACCTGACGGTGAAGGCCGAAGTGACCGCCGACGCCCTGGGTTCCGTGGCCGACGCATTCAACCTCATGATCACCGGTCTTATGTCGCTGGTCACCCAGGCGCACAATGTGGCCCTCGAGATCCAGCGCTCCACGACGGACATCCTCCATTCTTCCGACCGGATGAAGCAGGGCGCCGAGCAGCAGACCAATCAGATCAAGAACGCGTCGGACGCGGTGAACACCATGTCCAATACCACGCAGCGCATGGCGCAGAACGCCGATGCCGCCACTCAGACATCGCTCAAGGCCACGCAGGCGGCCATCAAAGGCGGGGCGTCGGTGACGGAGACCATCAAGGGCATGCAGCGCATCCGGGCTGCGGTGCAGACCACCGGGAAAAAGATCAAGGGCCTGGGCGAGCGCTCGCTCGAGATCGGCGCCATCATCGAAGTGATCAACGAAATCGCGACCCAGACGAACCTGCTGGCACTGAACGCCGCCATCGAAGCCGCGCGGGCCGGCGAGCAGGGCAGGGGCTTCGCGGTCGTTGCCGACGAAGTGCGGAAACTGGCGGAACGCGCCGCCCGCGCGACGAAGGACATCACCGGCCTGATCAAGGGCATTCAGGTGGAAACGAGCGAAGCCGTGACGGTTATGGAAGAAGGAACGCGCGAGGTGGAGGAAGGAACCAAGCTTGCCGACCAGGCCGGCGCCGCACTCCGCGAGATCGAACAGATCGTTAAACAGACCGCCGTGCTCATGACGGACATCACCAAGGCGGCCGACGACCAGGTGGAGGTCACGGCGCAGGTGGTGCACTCCATGGATACCATCTCCAAACTTACCCAGGAAACCACCCATGGCGTGCAGGATACCGTGTCGACCATCGGCAAACTGGCCGATCTTTCGACCAGGCTGACCAGCGCGATCGGCCGGTTTAAACTGGGCAAGGAGTATCAGCTTCCAGCGGCCGAATCGGAGCTCCCCGCGCTCGAGGGTTTCCCGGCGATCACCACGGACATCACGACGAGCGATGAAGAGATCAAGCTCGGGTTTATTGAGTAGAGACCTATGGCCGCACCCTTTGACAAATCCGGGATCATAGAGTTCTTCCTGATAGAGGCCGGGGAACACATCCAGAACCTCAATAAGGGACTGTTGTCCCTTGAGAAGGACCCGAAAAACAGCGGCATGATCGATGAGCTCTTCCGGGCGGCACACACGCTCAAGGGATCTGCCGCAATGATGGGTTTTCAGGGGATCAGCGATGTGGCCCATAAGGCCGAGGACATGCTCGGCCAGTTCCGCGCCGGCTCAGCCCCGATCCGGAAGGACACGCTCAATTTCCTTTTCGACAGCGTCGATGCCATCAACATCCTGGTCGACGGTGTATCCTCGAACAAGCCCGAAGACCCCCTCCTCGTTGAAAGCATCTCGCAGTCATACAAGGACGTTGTCGACAATCTGCAGAAAGCCGCTGCCCCCGCGACCGGGGGAAAGGCGAAAGACTCCCCGCTGTCTGCACCCGCTGCCGTGCCTCCTCCCAAGAAGCAGCGGGACGAACTCGACGAAGCCTGGGAAAAGAGCTTCGCCCCTGTTCCTCCGGGCGGGAAAGCTGCAGCTCCACCTTCTGCCGCAAAAACAGCTCCTCCGGCTCCGCCAAAAAAGAAAAAAGACGAGGTTGACGAAGCCTGGGAGCGGACCTTTGATATCGGGATCAGTGCGCCGTCGCAGACCCCTGCGGGAGGAACTGCTCCGCGTTTCGGGAAAGGCCCGCTGGACGATGAGCGCAAGCCCTTTGCCGCCGGCGGTGAACGGGCAGCCTCTCCGGCCGCACCGACGCGGCCTTCGGACGCGACCGCAGCCGCAGAAACGGCATCGCTCAGAGACGAGATCGAAGCAGCCAAAAAAGAGGGGACCCCGGAACGGCGCGGCATCGGACGGCGGGCAGTGGACGCAATCGACGTCGAGAAGCAGTTCATCCGCGTCAACATCGAGCGGCTCGATAACCTCATGAACCTGGTGGGCGAGATGATCGTCAACCGCAACCGGCTGGCACGACAGGTGGATTTCATCAAGTCGCTTCGCGAGGAGCTTGCGTTCAGCCAGGGTCGGCTGCTCCATGAGATCAAGAAGTTCGAGGAGAAGTACGAGTATACCATGAACGTCGAGACGCCGGGTCCGCAGCAGCCCGCGGCCGAGCAGAACCAGGATTTCTTTGAGCTCGAATTCGACCGGTATGACGACTTCAACCTGCTGTCGCGAAAATTGACGGAGATCACGAACGACACGAACGAGATCATGACGGAACTTGCGGGATTCTTCGATTCCTTCGAGCTGGATACGGCGCGGATCTCGACGATCACGACCAACCTGCAGGACGAGATCACCATGGCCCGCATGGTCGAGATGGATAAGCTCTACCAGTTGTTCCAGCGGCCCGTCCGCGACCTTGCGCAGGCCGAGAATAAAAAAGTGAACATGGTGGTGAAGGGCGGAGAAACGAAGATCGACAAGACGATCTTCGAGATCATCTCGGACCCGCTCATGCATATGATCCGGAATTCCATTTCCCATGGGATCGAGACCGTCGAAAATCGTAAAAAAGCGGGCAAGGAGCCGATCGGGTTGATCCTCCTGAACGCACGGCACGAGGGAAACAACATCGTGATCGAGATAGAAGACGACGGCAGGGGCATGGACCCGGTCGTACTTCGCAAGGCAGCCGTGGACAAAGGTTTCATGAGCACTGCCGAAGCGCAGGCATTGTCCGACACCGAGGTCCTGAACCTTATCTTCCGCCCCGGGTTCTCGACGACGGAAACCGTCGGCAAGGTCTCCGGACGGGGAGTGGGCATGGATGTGGTGTCTACGCATCTGGCCAAGATCAACGGCCGAATAGAGATCAAGACCGAAAAAGGCGTAGGCACCAAGTTCGTTATCCGGCTGCCGCTCACGCTTGCCATTGCCCAGGCCCTGATCATCAAGTTCAAGGACCAGGAGCTTGCCGTTCCGATGACCCTGGTGGAGGAGACCACCCGGTTCTCGGAGAAGGATATTCAGCGCGCAGCGGGAGAAGAGATGGTGAACCTGCGCGGCACGCTGGTGCGGCTTCACAAGCTCAATGAGGTGCTCGGCATCGGAAAGTTCCCGAAAAAAGAGGATACCTACCGGCATCCTACGCTGATCCTCGGCATGGCTGAAAAGCGACTGGCCCTGATGGTGGAAGATATCACCGGCCGGGAAGAGATCGTCGTGAAGTCCCTGGGAGATTATCTTCGGAGCGTAAAGCTGTTCTCCGGAGCGACCATTTCCGGAGAAGGCAATGTGCGGCTGATCATCAATGTTGCCACGCTCTTTGGCGACGAGGCGACGGTCACGATGACGGCCAATATTGTAGCGGGCAAGGAAACCGCGCCGGAGCTCTCCAAGCGAAAACCGCGCATCCTGGTCGTTGACGATTCAATCAGTATCCGGAAATACGTGCAACGGTTCCTGGACCGCGTGGGGTATGATGTCGAAGTGGCGCCCGACGGCATGGAGGCGCTCAATATCATGGGCAAGGCAAAATTTGATGCGGTCATTTCCGATCTGGAAATGCCGGTCATGCACGGCTACGATCTTATGGCCGAGATGAAAAGGAACCCGGCGCTCATGAACATTCCCGTGGTCGTGCTGACGTCGCGTGCGGGGGACAAGCACCGGCAGAAGGCGATCGAAATGGGCGCTCAGGACTATCTGGTAAAACCGTTCGAGGAGCAGGAGATGCTCGGGGTGCTCAAGAAAGTCTTGAGCAGTGCAGTTCTTGCCGGCCGCGGCTGATCTCCCAATAGAAAAAGTATGGCTGAAGGAACACGGTATCTTATACTCTCGCTGCAGGGAGAGGGCTACGCCATTCCCATCTCCCGTCTGCTGGAGATCACGGTGCCGCGCGATATCCAGAAGGATAAAAGCCTGTCCGAGGTGTTCGAGGGAAAATGCGAGTTTCGCGGCAGGCTCGTCCCGGTGCTCAACCTGAAAAAGATCTTTAACCTTTCAGGAAACAAGGGTGCGGCGCTGCTCATGGTGCAGAGCGCCAAAGGTACGATAGGCCTCCTGGTTGATGAGGTTTCTGAGATTTTTGACACGGCGCAGAAACCGGCTCCCGTGCCCGCTGGTGTTCTGAACCCCAGCATGCGGTATTACGGTGGGATCCTCCGGCATCGCGACAGCCTGGTGCTGCTTCTGAACGAGGACGGCCTGCTGCCATGACGACCAACTATTTGCTCTTTTTACTGTCAGGAAGGTTGTTCGGTGTTAAGCTCGACGGTGCCATTGAGATCCTGCCCTGGCGCCCTTCCCGACGCGTGCCGCTGTCCTACTCGTATGTAGAGGGGCTGCTCGATTACCGGGGGGTCGTGTATCCCGTTTTCAATATCGCTCAGCAGCTGGGCATGGTCAAGCAGGGGCCGATCGGCTTTACCGCCGAGGAGTCGGCAGGCAGGAGAAGCGGACAGAGCATTATCCTGCTCGAGGTGAAGAAGAGCCCCTTCGGCATCGTCGTCGATTCTGTCGTGAAGATGACCCCGCTGACAAACCCGGTGGCAGGTACGGTCAAGCCGCAGGGCGTAAATCCGAATTTTGTTCAGGGGTTTGTCTATGAAGGCGATAGCGAAATTATGATACTCGATGGTGAAAGGTTGCTACATGCCGGTTAAAATTCTCTTAGCAGACAAGAGCATCACCATTCAGAAGGTTGTGGAAATGCTGTTCTCGGGCAGGGAGTACGAGGTCAGCTGCGCCAGTGACGGCGAAACGGCGCTCAATGAGGCCGGGAGAACGCTGCCCGATGTCGTCCTGGCCGATGTTGATCTGCCGCGCATCGACGGTTACAGCTTTTCCGAGCGGTTGAAACAGGTTCCCGCGCTTGCTCAGACGCCGGTTATCCTTATGCTGAGTCGTGACGATGTGTTCGACGAAGCAAAGGCAAAGCGGGCCGGGATCGTGGATAATATCGCCAAACCCTTCGAGTCGCAGGATCTGATCAGCAAAGTCCGGAAAGCGATCTCGGCGGCGCCGCCCCGGGCGGCCGAGCCTGCCGGTGCGGCGGTCAAACCGGCAGTGGTCGCCAAACCCGCCCCTGCTGCTGCCGCGCCCCCGCAAGCGGCCCCGGTCCAGAAGCCGAAGCAGGCGGCCCCGACGGATATTTTCGATATCATCGAGGAAGCGCCGAGTCCCATTGATCTGAGGCCGGGTGCAGCGGCACCGGTTGCGGAGGAAGAGGCGGTGTTCGAGGTCGAACCCGAGTTCGAGACAGAAGAACAGCAGGCCATTGATGTAGAGGAGGCGCTGCCGGTTGGAAAGAAGGCAGTTGAGGAGATGCGTGCAGGGCTCGGGCTGTCTGGTGGTGCAGAACAGGCGGAGCCGGAGGCTGGTGGTGTCGATTCGCTCGGCCTGGCCGCCGTTGCCGCCCTTGATACCTTTGAAAAACCCGCTCCGCGGCGCCCGGAACCACCCAAGCCCCAGCTGCCCGAGGCGCGTGAATATGTTCCCCCGGTCCACCGCGAGCCGGCTCCCGAGGCGCCGTCCGTTGCCGTGTCGGAAGACATGCTTCGCAGTATGGCCCAGGAGACGGTAACTAGGATGGCCAGGGAGGTCTTTGCGAAACTGCCGCCCGTCCAGCCCCCGGCCATTTCCGAGGAGATGCTCCGGAAGGTCCTCGAAGAGAGCGTAGCAAAGATCGTACGGGAAACGGCACGTCAGGTTGTCGAGAAAGTCGCGTGGGAGGTCATTCCGGACCTGGCAGAGATGCTGATCAAAGCTGAGATTGAGCGGCTGAAAAAGGAGACGTAGTATTTCGGATCGCTGATTTCGGGTTTCGGATTGAAAAAATACGAGGGGACTTGCTCCCCTCTTTTATTTTGGTTAGCGGTATGATCGGTTAAAGGAGATCGTTTTCATGTCAACGAAAGAATTGCCCAAAGCATATGAACCGAAATCAGTGGAAGAGCGGTGGTATGCTTTCTGGCTGGAAAAAAAATATTTTCATGCTGACGAGAACGATCAGAGCGAATCCTTCTCGATCGTAATCCCTCCACCGAACGTAACCGGTTCGCTCCATATCGGCCACGCACTGAACTCGACGCTCCAGGACATCCTGGTGCGCTGGATGCGGATGTCCGGCAGGAACACGCTGTGGGTGCCGGGCACGGACCATGCGGGAATCGCTACCCAGAACGTGGTGGAACGCCAGCTTGCGAAAGAGCATGTGGACCGCCACGCCCTTGGCAGGGAAGGGTTCATCGAAAAAGTCTGGGAATGGAAAAAGGAGTACGGCGGCAGGATCATTAACCAGCTCAAGCGCATGGGCGCGTCCTGCGACTGGGAGCGCGAACGCTTCACCATGGACGAAGGCCTGTCGCGCGCCGTGCGCGAGGTCTTTGTGACGCTCTACGAAGAGGGGCTCATCTACCGCGGCGAGCGGCTTATCAACTGGTGCCCGCGCTGCCACACGGCGCTCTCAGACATCGAGGTGGAGCATGAGGACGAGAAGGGCAAGCTGTACCATCTTGCTTATCCCCTGAGCCACGACCATAACATCCGCCTCACCGTGGCTACCACGAGGCCCGAGACCATGCTGGGTGATACCGCAGTTGCGGTACATCCGCTCGACCCGCGGTATAAGGACCTCATCGGAAAGACCGTCGATCTTCCGCTCACGAACCGGAAGATCCCTATCATCGGAGATGCGATCCTCGTGGACCTGGAATTCGGCACAGGCGCGGTCAAGGTGACGCCGGCCCACGATATCAACGACTACGAAGCAGGCCAACGGCAGAAGCCCGAGCTTGCGCGCATCAAGATGCTCGATGACAAAGCCCAAATCCTGTCCGACATCCCCGACGTGCTGCCCGAGGTGCTGAAGCTGGTTGCCGGGAAGCCGGCCAAGAAGGCGCGCGGCATCGTGGTCGAACTGCTGAGCGAGCAGGGCAAGCTCATCAAGACCGATGACCACGCCCATTCCATCGGCAAATGCTACCGCTGCAGGTCCGTGGTGGAGCCTTACCTCTCGCCCCAGTGGTTCGTCAAAACCGGCCCGCTTGCCGAACCGGCGATCAAGGTCGTCGAGGAGGGAAGCGTTCAGTTCTATCCCAAAGGGTGGGAGAACACCTACTTCGAATGGATGCGCAATATCAAGGACTGGTGTATCTCGCGCCAGATCTGGTGGGGCCATCGCATCCCTGCATGGTTCTGCGACGACTGCGGCCATATCTCGGTCAGCCGCACCGACCTCGCCTCCTGCGCGAATTGCAAGAGCACCAACATCCGGCAGGAAACGGACGTACTCGACACCTGGTTCTCATCGGCCCTCTGGCCGTTCTCGACGCTCGGCTGGCCGGACCAGACCAAGGAGCAGTCGGCATACTATCCAACCTCGGTGCTGATCACGAGCTTTGACATCATCTTCTTCTGGGTGGCCAGAATGATCATGATGGGGCTCCACTTCAAGCGCGAGGTGCCGTTTCGTCACGTATACATTCACGCGCTGGTGCGCGATGCCGAAGGCCAGAAGATGAGCAAGTCCAAAGGCAACGTCATCGACCCGCTCGTGATGATCGAGCAGTACGGCACCGATGCCTTCCGGTTCACGCTCACGGCATTCGCGGCCCAGGGCAGGGACATCAAGCTCGCGCCGGAGCGGATCGAAGGCTACCGGAACTTCGCGAACAAGATCTGGAACGCCAGCCGGTTTGTCATGATGAACCTGGAAGAGGGCTTTACTCCAAACTCCGAACTCCTGACCCCTGACTCTTCCCTCGCGGACCGCTGGATCGTCTCTCGCCTTAACGCGGTGGTCAAAGATGTTGAGGCCGCTCTTGCCGATTACCGGTTCAATGATGTTGCTTCGGCACTCTACCATTTCACCTGGCATGAGTACTGCGACTGGTACCTGGAGCTTTCCAAGCCGGCGTTGATGGGCGATCTTGGCGCCGCGCCGCGCAGGTCGACCCAGACGGCGCTTGCCCATGTGCTCGAGACCACGCTCAGGCTTCTCCATCCGATCATGCCGTTCATTACGGAAGAGATCTGGCAGAATTTGCCGGATGGGGTGCGGGGTCAGGAGTCAGGAGTCAGGAGCCAGGAGAGAAAAAACATCATCGAATCGATCATGGTGGCGCCATTCCCCGTAGCGGACAACAAACGGATGAACGCCGGGATCGAGCAGGATATGCAGATGGTTATGGACCTGATCCTGGCGATCAGGAACATCCGCGGCGAGATGAACATTGCGCCGTCCATGCAGATCACGGTGATCGTCAAGGTGGAGAACAAGAAACTCGGCGAGCATCTGGAAAAGAGCGCAGGGTATGCGAAGACCCTGGCGCGGATCAAAGAGCTCCGTATCGGCGTTGCCGAGGACAAACCGAAGAATGTTGCCACGGCGGTGATCAAAGGAGCGGAGGTCTATGTGCCGCTCGAAGGCATTCTGGACCTGACGCAGGAGCGCGACCGGCTCCAGAAAGAGATCGCCAAGATATCCAAGGACATCGAGGTGTTCTCGAAGAAGCTTTCGAACAAGAATTTCGTGGACAAGGCGCCGAAGGACGTTGTAGAGAAAGATACGGCAAAACTCGATGAATTCAAAGTGAAGCGCGGGAAGCTCGAGGAAAGCCTGAAGATGCTGGGGTAGGGATGGTTACGAACAAGGCAGTGACGGATCTGATCCGCCAGGCACTCGCCGAAGATCTTGGAACCGGCGACATTACTTCCGAAGCCACAATCCCGGCCGAATCCACGTCCGAGGCGGTGATCCTTGCCAAGCAGCATCTCGTGCTTGCCGGGATCGATGTGGCCAGGGAAGTGTTTCGTTATCTCGATCCGGGCATTCAGTTCTCCCCGCTCGCAAAGGACAGCGACGTCATCCACGCGGGTACGGAAATCGCACGGTTGTCGGGTAACACGCGGGCATTGCTTGCCGGCGAACGTGTAGCCCTTAACCTGCTTCAGCATATGTCGGGCATCGCAACGCTGACCGCGGCGTATGTCAATAAGATCAAAGGACTGAAAGCCGAAATACTGGATACCCGTAAGACCCTTCCCGGCCTGCGACAGCTCGAAAAATACGCCGTGCGCATGGGCGGCGGAAAGAACCACCGCATGGGCTTGTACGATATGATCCTGATCAAGGACAATCATATCAAGGCGGCAGGCAGCATCACGAAAGCGATGACGAGCGCCAGAAAAAAGTCAGGCCAGTTGAAGATCGAGGTGGAGACGGGCAATCTGAATGAGGTGCGCGAGGCGCTGGCGTCAAAGGCTGACATCATTATGCTCGATAATATGCCGCTTGACCTGATGAGCGAAGCCGTCAAGATCATCAAAGGGCAGGCTTTAGTCGAAGCATCAGGCAATGTGACGCTCGAAACTATCCGCGCAATTGCGGAGACCGGTGTAGACTATATCTCCTCGGGAAGCCTGACTCACTCGGCGCCGGCCGCGGATATCAGCATGAAGATAAAATAGCAGGGTTCAGGGGCCAGGGTACAGTAAAAGAACTACGAGGCTTTGCTCCTGCCTGAACCCTGACCCCTGCACCCTGTCCCCTGGTGTGTTATGTCCAAAGAAAAAATCCTTCAGCTCCTGAGGTCTTCCAGAACCGGTTTTGTTTCCGGTGCAGACCTGGCATCACGGCTCGGTATCTCCCGCACCATGGTGTGGAAGCATATTAAGACGCTTGAGCATGAGGGGTTCGGGATCGAGGCGGTGCCGTCTCAGGGATACCGCATTACCCTGACGCCCGACTTGCTGCGGCAGGCCGACATCAAGCAGGGGCTCAAGACGAGGACCATCGGCAAGGACATTCGCCTGTTCGCCGAGGTGGTTTCCACGAACACGCTGGCCATGGAGGCGGCGTCGCAGGGCGCAGCCGAGGGTACCGTCATCATTGCCGAGACGCAGACGGGCGGCAAGGGGCGGCTCGGAAGGCAATGGATCTCTCCGCAAGGGAACCTCTATCTCAGCGTTATTCTGCGGCCGAATATCCCTACGCACAAGGCGCCGCTTATCACGCTCGTCGGGGCCGTGGCCGTGGCTTCGGCGATCAGGAAGCATTGCTCCGTCCCGGCAGCAATCAAGTGGCCCAACGACATCCTCATCTCCGGGAAAAAAGTCGCGGGGTTGCTCACGGAGATGAGCGCAGAGCCGGACCGAATCCGGCACATTGCCCTCGGTATCGGCATTGATGTGAATATGGAGCTTCAAGAACTTCCGCAAGATGTCAGGATGCATACAACGACCCTGGCCAATGAAGCGGGCGCGAAGATAGATCGCAAAGCGCTTGTTCAGCAGCTCCTTCAGGACCTGGAGCACTGGTACCGGATTTTCCTGACCAGTGAAGCCGAGGTGCTGAAAGAATGGGAACAGCTGAACATGACCATCGGTTGCCGTGTAACCGTCAGCGGCATGGGCGAAATTTTTGAAGGCCTGGCGCAGGGGATCGACCAGGAAGGCAGGCTCAAGGTCGCCCTCGATGACAATACGATACGGATCGTTGCGGCAGGGGATGTGACGATACTCAAAAGATAGGGTCCGGGGTCCCAAAAGACAGGGTACAGGGTTCAGTAGTCAGGGTTCAGGAACGGCTTAAGATTCAACAACGGCCTTCGTTTTCCCTTGCTCCTTCCCCTGCACCCTGACCCCTGTACCCTGAACCCTGGTTTTCCCGGAGGAACCATGCTTCTCGCCATAGATATCGGCAACACGAACGTCGTGCTCGGCGTGTTCGACCAAGAGCGGCTCGTAGAGAACTGGCGCGTTGGCACGAACGCGCAGATAACGCCCGATGAGTATGCCATGAGCTTCAAAGACCTCTTCGGCTTTGCAGGGCTCGAGTTCAGGCAGATCACGGGTGTTATCATTTCTACCGTTGTGCCGCCGCTCCTGCCGGTCATGGTCGAGATGTCCCGGAAATATTTCCGGATAGAACCGATGGTCGTGACCCACGAGCTCAAGACCGGCATCACGATCCGTTACGATAACCCGAAAGAAGTGGGTGCAGACCGCATCGTGAACGCGGCGGCTGCCTTCAAGCTTTTCGGCGGACCGCTCATCATCGTGGATTTCGGCACGGCGACCACGTTCTGCGCGGTGACCAGGGAGGGTGAATACCTTGGCGGCGCAATCGCACCCGGCATCAAGATCTCGGCGGAAGCGCTCTTCCAGCGTGCATCGAAATTGCCGAGGGTTGAGCTTTCCAAGCCCCTGAAGGTCATCGGCCGCGATACCGTCGGCGCCATGCAGGCCGGTATTATCTATGGGTATGCCGGGCTGGTGGACGGGATCGTGGAGCGCATGAAGAAGGAGCTTGCCGCAGACGCCCGTGTTGTGGCGACGGGAGGCCTTGCCGAACTTGTTTCACCCGAGACGAGGACCATCCAGGAAATAAAACCGCAGCTGACGCTGGAAGGTCTCCGGCTGCTGTACGACATAAACCGCTGATATTTCAACCGGCTATGGCATTCCCGGTGTACTTTCCCTCAATCGTTCAGCGCCTGCTCTCAATTACCGCGCCTTGACGATTCACAGTTTTTGTGTTATTTTTCACCTACTGACATTGTTTCAGAAGAACAGGCGGTTGGAGAACAGATGAAGATTCTTGTTGCAGATGATGAAGAAGGCGCGCGCGAACTTTTTTTTACCATTCTCTCAGACGAAGGGCACTCGATCACCCTGGCCAACGATGGGGCCGAGGCACTTACGTTGTTCAGCGGCAATTCCTTCGACCTGGTGATAACGGACATCAAGATGCCGGTGATGGATGGCCTGCAGCTGGTGCAGGAGCTCCGGAAGGCCGGCTCGAAGACCGATGTGATCATGGTCACGGCCTATGGCGAAGTTGAAACCTACCTGAAGGCCATGAGCCTGGGTGTTGCGGAATATATCAACAAGCCCATCCGCATCAAGGAACTGAAGCGGATCGTTCACAAGGTCCTTACCGAAAAACAGGCGAGGTCGGGAAGCTGATGTCCCGGCTGCGGAAGGACCCCATTGTCGGCCGGTGGATCATTGTTGCAAATGACCGTCCGAAGAAGCCGGAAGAATACCTCTTCGAAGAACCTGCTGACGATGTGACCCCTGCCGAATGCCCCTTCTGCTCCGGCAACGAATCCAAAACCCCTCCGGAGATCGCCGCATTCCGCGCGGAAAAGACGCAGCCCAACGCCGCTGGCTGGTGGGTGCGGGTCATACCCAGTAAATTTCCCGTCCTGCACGTCGAAGGCAGTCTTGAGCGCGAAGGCACCGGCATCTACGACACCATGAACGGCATCGGCGCCCACGAGCTTATCATCGAAAGCTCGGAGCATGCCTTGAGGCTTGAGGACCTTCCCGAGAGCCAGGTTGAAAAGGTCCTCTGGGCCTACCGCGACCGCATCTTAGACCTCGAACGTGACAGCCGTCTCCGGTACGTGCTCATCTTCAAGAACCAGGGCTGGACTGCCGGGTCCCAGGTAAACCATACCCATTCCCAGATCATTGCCACGCCGGTCATCCCCAAGTTCGTCAAGGAAAAGCTGGACGGCGCCAAGTCCTACTATGATTACAAGGAGCGCTGTATCTTCTGTGACATCATCAGGCAGGAGCTGGCAACGCCCGAGCGGATCGTCGAAGAGACACGCCATTTTCTGGTGATGACTCCCTTTGCACCGCGTTATCCTTTCGAGACCTGGATCTATCCCAAGAAACATCTCTGCTCGTATACGGACGTGACCAAGGAAGAGACCATGGATTTCGCGCGGACCCTGAAGCATACCCTCAAGCGTTTGGGGATGGTCCTGAACAATCCCCCCTATAACTATATGCTGTACACGGCGCCGAACCGAGTGGCCCGCCGCGGACACTGGCACACGCTGAATGACGATTTTCACTGGCACCTCGAGATCATGCCGCGGCTTACCCGCGTTGAGGGATTCGAGCGCGGCTCCGGTTTTTATGTCAATCGCACGCCGCCAGAAGCCGCTGCAAAATATCTGAGGGACGTGAAGCTGTGATCGCTGTTCCTGGCTCATGAGAAATCCTGTTCCAAAAAAAAAGCCGCACCCTTTCCAGTGCGGTTTTGTTTTGTCCGATGGCATAAACTTAACGGCTGTATTTGGACGCGGATAACATCTGAAAAACGCGGATAACGACGGATAAGAAAAACTACTACCTGAACGCTTGGCTTTATCCGGGAAAATCCGCGTCCAACGCAGTTTTTGCTGTATCAGGCTGTCAAGGAAAAGGTCGCTCACCATGCTTAACTACGAAGTAAGATCAGGACGAAGCACCATCGAGGGAACGGGCGTGTTTGCCGCGGTGCGCATTCCGCGCCGTGCAAAGATCGGCGAGGTCACCGGCGAGATCATATCCATCCGCACCGCGCGAAAGCGCGCCAAGGGCAAGTGCCGCATGTGCCTCATCGACCTGGACCACGCCCATGCGCTGGACTGCACCGGGGGAAACGCGCTTCGCCATCTGAACCACAGTTGCGGGCCCAATGTGTTCATGCGCATCTTTCGGCAGCGGGTGGAGATCTATGCGAAGCAGGACATCAATGCCGGTGAAGAGTTGACCCTGGATTACGGTGAAACGCCGCATGATGACGGCATGCTGTGCAGGTGCGGACATCGGGAGTGCAGGAGCAGGATATAACTTCCCAAAAGAAGCGGTCAACCACGAATTACGCGAATGAACACGAATGTAAAACCGCTGAACAGGAAAAAATCAGATGAAATTCCGGCAAGCTGCTAATTCGTCATCCCCGTGAAAACGGGGCTCCAGTAAATAGCCGGGAAAACCTGGATTCCCGCCTGCGCGGGAATGACGGAGTCGGGATGAATACTACTCTTCAACAACGGCTGGGTCGGTCTCGCTTCATAATGACAACAAGAACAGAAAAGCCGCACTTCATGAGAAGTGCGGCTTTTGCTGTTACGGTTCCTTGAGTCCCGATGATTACTTCGCGTTCATCTTCGTGTAGTTCAGCATGCCGCCGGCAAGCAGGATGTCCCGCTGCCTGGTGCTGAGCGAATACTTGAGAGCCGCGTTCTTGCCATTCGTCTTGTCCGAAAGCGCAAGCTCCTCACCCTTTCTGAGAGCATCCATGATCCCGCTGATCTCGACCCGGTCGTTCGCGCCGATGGCATCGTAATCGGCCTCGTTCGCAAAGGTCAGCGGCAGAATGCCGAAGTTGATCAGGTTCGCGGCATGAATGCGCTCGAAGGACTTGGCAATCACGGCCCTGACCCCCAGGTACATGGGGCAGATGGCCGCATGTTCACGGCTCGATCCCTGGCCGTAGCTCGCGCCGGCGATCACGACGTTGTGCACTCCCGCCTTCTTGTTCTCCAGCGCATTCTTTGAGAACGACGCGTCCAGGCCCTCGAACACGAACTCGGCATATTTGGGGATGTTGGAGCGGTATTTCAGCCGCGATCCGGCCGGCATGATGTGGTCTGTGGTGACCTTGTCTCCGACCTTGATGGCGACCACGCCCTTGATGGTTTCCGGCAGCGGCTCGGCAGCGGGCGGGGCGCCGATGTTGGGACCGCGGTAGATCGTGACGGCCTGGGGTTCTTTTGACGGAGGCAGGATCATCGAATCCTCGATCCAGAACTCGGCGGGAAGGCTGATCTCCGGATAGGGCATGTCGAGGGTGCGTGGGTCGGTGATGACCCCGGTCAGCGCCGCAGCCGCGGCAGACTCGGGGCTTGCCAGATAGACCTTGGCGCTCTTCGTGCCGGACCGCGCCTCGAAGTTGCGGTTGCTGGTGCGGATCGAGACTGCATCGGTCCGGGGCGCCTGGCCGCTGCCGATGCAGAAGCCGCAGGTGGATTCAAGTATCCGTGCGCCGGCGGAGACGATGTCGGCCAGTGCGCCGTTCTTCGCGATCATTTCAAGCACCTGTCGCGAGCCAGGAGCAACGCCAAAGCTGGTGTCGGGATTGATCCTCCTGCCTTTGAGCATTGAGGCCACGATCATCAGGTCGCGATAGGATGAATTGGTGCAGGACCCGACCATGACCTGGTCCACTTTTGTTCCTGCCAGTTCAGTAGCGGTGCCGATGTTGTCCGGAGAGTGCGGTTTGGCCATGAGCGGTTCAACACTGGCAAGGTCCAGCTCGATCACCTTTTCGTACGTCGCATCAGCGTCAGCAGCAAGGGCGGCCCAGTCGCCTTCGCGTCTTTGCGCTTTCAGAAATGTGCGCGTGATCTCATCGCTTGGGAAGACCGAGGTCGTGACTCCCAGCTCGGCGCCCATGTTCGTGATGGTCGCGCGCTCCGGGACCGAGAGTGTTTTAACGCCGTCGCCGCCGTATTCGACCACGGTGCCCACATTTCCCTTGGTGGTGAGCATCCGAAGAATGGTGAGAATGACGTCCTTGGCAGAGACCCAGGGCTTCAGCTTTCCAGAAAGGTTCACCTTCACGACTTTGGGGCAGGTGAGGTAGAACGGCCCGCCACCCATGGCAACAGCCACGTCAAGGCCGCCGGCGCCGATGGCGATCATGCCGATGCCGCCGCCAGTGGGCGTGTGCGAATCCGAGCCCAGGAGGGTCTTGCCCGGCTTACCGAAGCGCTCGAGATGGACCTGGTGGCAGATGCCGTTGCCGGCCCTGGAGTAAAAGATGCCGTGCTTTGCCGCCACGGTCTGAAGGTAGCGGTGATCGTCGGCGTTCTCGAACCCGTCCTGAAGCGTATTGTGGTCCACATAACTCACCGAGAGCTCGGTCTTGACCTTCGGAACTCCCATGGCCTCGAACTGAAGGTAGGCCATGGTGCCGGTTGCGTCCTGCGTCAGAGTCTGGTCGATCCTGATCGCGATCTCCGTGCCCGGTTCGAGCTTTCCTTCCATGAGATGGGATTTGAGTATTTTGTAAACAATGTTTTTGGCCATGTAAGTAGTGCTCCTTTTTTGCATGCTGGAATGTCGCGACATTATATTTCAAGCTCTGGCATAAGGCAACTGGAAATTACCTGAAAAAAGCCGAATAAGCAGTTCGCAAAGGAGATGTTGTCTTACCAGCATTACCCTGCAATTATACAGCCGCCCCCGAACTCCTTGACAACGATATATAAATGATGCATATTAAAGCATCATTATCTGCATATCTTCCACGGAGGCGCAATGCGAACCACACTGAATATAGAAGATGATCTGATAGCCAAAGCTTCGAAATTGACCGGAATTAAGGAAAAAACCTCCCTCGTCAGACGGGGTCTCGAGTCATTGATCGCGATCGAAAGCGGGAAGCGTCTTGCCCGCCTGGGAGGGTCCGAAAAAGCCTTGAAGCAGGTTCCCCGCAGAAGGTCGGAAGGAAAGTAGCATGGTTCTCGTCGATACGTCGGTCTGGATCGACCACCTTAGGCGAGGCAAGGTTGGGCTCGACAGGCCCTTAAGCGAGGGACAGGTTCTCTGCCACCCTTTTATTGTCGGCGAACTTGCGTGTGGAAACCTCAAGAACCGGTCGGACATCCTCTCCTTGCTCCATACGCTTCCCGCCGCACGCACTGCTGAAGAAGGCGAGGTCCTGCAGTTCATCGAAAGGCACCGCTTGATGGGCAGGGGGCTGGGATACATAGATGTTCATCTCTTGGCATCATCGTTTCTCTCGCATACTCCGTTCTGGACATTCGATAAACGACTCGACGATGCGGCTGCGTTGCTCGGTATACGTTACGCTTTTGCTGCGGGCAGATAGCCGTTTCACTGCCACCCAAATCATTTTCCCCTTCTCGGTGCTCCTCCTTGCTGCTCGGAAAAGCCTCCTGGTTTCTTGATAAAAAGGTTCGGGAGTATTATCATCAAGGATCGATATTGAACAGCATCCAGATTCTGTTTTGACATGATGTAGGAGCTATGGTACATTCCCCCATCTTTTTTCATTTTATTACGATGATGCGAGGCTGACATGAAGAACCTATTCGACAAAACAACGATCAACGGCATGGAGCTCAGGAACCGCTTCGTGCGGTCCGCCACTTGGGAGGGCATGTGCGACGAGCAGGGCAGGCCGGGCGAGCAGCTTCTGAACTGCTACCGGGAGCTTGCCCGCGGAGGGGTCGGTCTGATCATCACGGGCTATGCCTTCGTGCGGCCCGACGGCAAGCAGATGCCCGGGTCCATCGGAGCGCAGAGCGATGATTTTGCTCCCGAGATGCAGGCGCTTTGCAAAGCCGTCCATGATGAAGGCGGCAGGCTCTGCATGCAGCTGGTGCATACAGGCGGACAGGGCAGGGCCCAGGGCGGGAACAAGCTGATCGCCCCGTCGGCCATCGAGGCGGCGCAGTATACCTCTCCTCCGGTGGAGATGAGCCTGAAGAACATTGATGACGTGGTGGCCGCCTTTGGCGCAAGTGCCGCAAGGGCGAAACAATGGGGTTTCGACGCTGTCCAGCTTCACGCCGCGCACGGCTATCTTATCAACCAGTTCCTGTCGCCGCACACAAATCAGCGGAATGACGGATACGGCGGCAGCATCGAGAACCGCTGCCGGTTCCTCATGGAGGTCTATCGGAGTGTGCGCGCAGCGGTGGGCCCCGGTTTTCCGGTGCTGGTCAAACTGAACGGCTCGGATTTCCTCGCCCATGGCCTTGAGATCGATGAGGCCGTGATCGCAGCGCAAGCACTGGACCACGAGGGGGTGGACGCCATCGAGGTGAGCAGCGGCACGCCAGCGTCAGGAGACAACAACCCGGTGCGCAAGAAGATCGACACGCGGGAGCATGAGGCATACAACCTTTCGCTGGCCCAGCGGATCAAGCAATCGGTCTCCTGCCCCGTTCTTGTCGTGGGCGGGTTCCGGAGCCTTGACCTGGCGCGCGAGGTTGTTGAAAAAGGCGACGCAGACTATATCTCTCTGGCTCGACCGCTTATCCGCGAGCCCGGGCTGGTCAAACTCTGGCAGGAAGGCAGCACTGCCCGCAGCCGCTGTATATCCTGCAACGGCTGCTACCGCCCCGGTCTCAGGGGAAAAGGCATCGCCTGCATTGTCGAGCAGGCTGAGCGGAAAAAAGCGGCTGGGGTTTAAGGTTTCTCCCTGCTTATCGGTCCTCCATCACCCTCCCCAACCCGAGACAACTCCCCTCACCCCTGCCCCTCTCCCCCAGGGGGAGAGGGAAGAAGGGAGAGGGGGCTTTATAATCGAGGGGCTACAACGTGCATCCTCTCTCCGGATGGAGGATAAAAAGTGAAGGTGTGTTCCGCTGAAAAGGCGAAAATTCTGTGCTATAGTTAATGCATCTGCGGACGAACCGCATAACTAAGGAGGAACATTATGGTGCAGAAAGCAAGCTCCAAGCTGACGGAAATGATGAATCAGGCCATTGCCGGCGAACTCCAAGCGATCGTTCAGTACATGTGGCACCACATTATGGTCAAAGGCATGAACTCAGCATCGCTCATGGATGTGTTCGAAGATGTTGCCATGGATGAGATGAAGCATGCAGAGAAGATCGCGGAGCGGCTTTTCTACTTTGACGTAAGCCCCACGACCAAGCCGAACCCCATCGCCAAGGGCGGAACTCCCGAGCAGATGCTTCAGGCCGATGTGAAGGCCGAGGAAGAGGCCATCACGCTGTATAAGGAGATCATTAAGCAGGCCGCCTCGGAGGGCGATGAGACCACGCGCCTGCTGTTCGAGAGCATCCTCTCCGAGGAGGAGAGCCACCACGATACTTTCACCACGCTTTTAGGACAGTAAAAAAGGGCAGGCTGGCGCCTGCCCTTGACAAATTTCTAAACAACAAACACTAAATCTCAAATAAGCTCCAAATACCCAAATTCAAAACTGTGCGAGCATCCGAGTTTGGGGCTTGGATATTATTTGGGATTTGTAATTTGAAACTTGGAATTTGCCCCACCTATGGCATCTTGAACTCCTTGCCTGCGATGCGGACCGTTAAGACCGGGCAGGGCGCTTTGCGCACCACCTTCTCCGCCGTGCTGCCGAAGAGCATATGGTCGATGCCGGTCCTGCCATGGGTCCCGATGACGATCAGGTCCGCCATCTTTTCTTTTGATACTCTGATGATCTCGACAAAGGGCACGCCCCGCTCCACGATCTTCTCCACGTCCTTCACCCGGCCGGCCGCCTCCGCGGCCCACTTGTCCATCTCCTTCTGGGCGCTTTTTTGCATATCTTCCACGAGGTCGGCGACCGACAGGGTCGAGGGTATGTACCATTCGGCGATGCTGATGTCCTGAATAACGTACAGCAGGATAAGCTTCGCCTGGTAGTCCTTCGCCAGGGACAACGCATAGTCCATGGCTGCGCGGGCGCCGTTCGAAAAATCAGTCGGGAAAAGAATGGTTTTGATCTGCATGGGGCCTCCTCAAAGGTTAGGAACGATTAAATTCTATCTCTCATCCTGAGCATTGTCAAACCGAAATCAGGGGACGACAAAGACCTTCCTTCCCGCGTCAAGCGGCTGATTCACGCGGTCCGACGGGAGGAATACCGGCAACAACGGCCCACAGAACGCTCGATTGATCAGGAAAAAAACGATTGACAATTATGGCGCAGGCTGTTATAA
>MHDY01000204.1:0-8503 GCA_001803705.1 Nitrospirae bacterium GWC2_56_14
CATCCCTGTTGCTTGAAAAGATGATGCGTTTGCCGTCAGGGGGCCACGACGGCGCCCAGTTGGTGGCCCCGTTCTGCAGCAGCAGGCGCTTGTTCGAACCGTCGGCGTCCATGACCCAGAGGTCCAGCGGCACGGCGATGATGTAGTCCTTGTCCATGGCGTCCTGCCACCGGGCCTTCTCTTCATCGGTGACCGGATACCAGGCGCGCCAGACGATCCTGGTGTTGTCCGGAGAGAACCAGGGCCCGCCGTCATAGCCCACGCGGTCCGTGAGCCGCCGCACGTTCGTGCCGTCGGCGTTCATGACGTAGATATCGAAATCGCCTTCCCGCTGCGACCCGAACACGATCTGCTTCCCGTCGGACGAGACCACGGGTTCGGCATCGTACTTCGGATTATGGGTGATCTTCCTGAGGTTCGAGCCGTCGGCATCGGCCGTAAAAATATCGTAGGGATAGAGCGGCCAGACGTAGCGCGCCCCTTTCGGCGTCTCGGGCCGCGGAGGACAGGCGCCGGGAAGGTGGTTCGTGGAGGCAAACACGATCCGTCCGTCGGGGAAGAAGAAGGAGCACGTATTGGCACCGTGGTCCGGGCTGACCATCCTCTTGTCTGACCCGTCGATGTTCATGGTCCAGATCTTGTCGCAGGCCTGGTTCTCGCGGCTTGATTGGAAAATAAGCTTCTGCCCGTCCCGGGAAAAATAGGCCTCGCCGTTGTCGCCGTCATCGGTAAGCCGGGTCACGTTCTTCATACGCCGGTCCTCGAAAAGGGGCGCGGCGCCGGGTTCCTTGCCCTGTTTGGCCATGCAGCCGCAGAGGAACAGGATGGCAATGATCAGGACAGCTGAGTTTTTTTTCATGAGAGGACCTCCAACGATCAACTGCGTAATGTCAAAATCTAACCACAGAAAACACAGAGAATCTTTAAATCTCAAAATGGTTGAGGATTTTCACCGGCCTCCCCCTCTGCGTCCTCCCTCGGCAGTATTTTCTCAGTTACTGCATTCCTCTCATCTTCAAGAATGGTCTTATTGTTGTGTCGGTTAAAAGCACAGAGCACTTCTCCGTGCCCACTGTGGTTTCATCCTTACCTCTCCGGTTTTCAAGAAACTTTTGACACTACCATCAACTGAAAATCCCCCGGGAGAGGGCAGGTGAGGGGTTTTCATTCGTTGTTCTGCCGACGACGCGTCGGCACGGATGTGCAACTGGGGCAATTATGCGATTGCTAGGGGTTCTCCCTGGCACTCTCCTCCGGTCCCTTCCCGAGGAACGGGACATATCTGAGCGCCGGCTGACAGATGCCGTAGAGGGCCAAACCGACTGCATCGGCTCCGAGGTCAAAGAGCGAACAACTGCGATAGGGCAGATAGGCCTGCACGGCCTCAAGAGAAAGGCCGTAGGCGATCAGAACAAGCACTTTGGTCAGGAACGACCACGCAGGAAAGGAGAGGTCGACCAGCAGGGCGAGCAGAAAAAAAGCGATGACGTGGTTGATCTTGTCGTTCATATCCTCGGCAACAGGGATGGCGAGGCTGGTCGTTGCCAGAAATGATATTGCCAGCAGCGCAGCGGCGAGCAGGACGCGAAAGAACGTGGCGCGATGGGGGGTGATGGCAGGGATCTTTGACATCATTGGTCCTTTGTTTTATGACGAGGTTCCTGCTCCGGGAGGCATGGCATCATGGACTGCAGTGCCCACAGGTATCAGTATAACCGGTTACCGCGTCAGGGGCAAACGGAAAACTCTGGCGGAGGCATAGGCCTGTCGGTGCGCTCTAAAATTGACGCATTGGTAAAACCTGCCGCAAGGACGCGCGCTCCCGTTTGTGCGCAGACAGATCTTGAAACTGGGGCCTATGATTGGATCACACTACCCTCACAATTAAATTTGTTTAATCCAAAAGATTATACAATCCTGTTGACTTTTAGTCGCAATATATTACAATACCGGGGTCGCAAATACCACTTTTGGATGCCTGGGGAGGTAATAATGAAACGGATCGCACGTACGGTTTTCTTTTCCGCCATCCTTATGCTTGTTCCGCTTCTGGCCTTTCCCCAGGCTGCCCAGCAAAAGCTCCTCATCGGCCTCATACCGGAGATGAACGTATTCAAACAGAAGGAGCGCTTCCTCCTGCTCGGCGACTATCTCTCGAAAAAGACGGGCGTGGAGATCAAATTCACCATCCTGAGCCGCTACGGCAATATCCTCGACCGCTTTACTTCTGAGAACATGGACGGTGCCTTTTTCGGCTCCTTTACGGGCGCGCTGGCCATCGAAAAACTGGGGGTCATACCCCTTGCCCGCCCGGTAAACCTCGACAACACTTCGTCATACCGCGGGTATCTTTTCGCGCGGCGGGACAGCAATATCCGGGATGTCAACGGCATGAAAGGCAAGAGAATGGCTTTTGTCGAAAAAGCGACAACGGCCGGATACGTCTTTCCGCTCGCCTATCTTAAGGAACAGGGCATCAGGGACATGGACCACTTCTTCAGCAGCTCCTATTTTGCCGGAAGCCATGATGCGGCGATCCATGCGGTGCTGGAAGGCCAGGCCGACGTCGGAGCGGCAAAGCACAGCATCTACGACCGGGTGAAAGCGGACGATTCGCGCGTTGCCCGCGATCTGATCGTCATTGCCGAATCGCCCTGGGTGCCTTCGAACGGGCTCTGCGTCCGCAAGAAGCTCGATGCGGGGCTGAAGCAGAAGCTCAAGCAGGCGCTGCTGGACCTGGACAAGGACCCCGAGGGGGCAGCCGTGCTGCAGCAGTTCGGCGCACTCCGGTTCATTGACACGAACGTGAGCGACTACCTGCCGGTGTTTGAGCTGGCGAAAAAAGCCGGGATCAATATAAAACAGTATGACTACCGGAACAAATAACGTGCAGGACCGAAGCTCCTTTGCCGCAGGGGCGGGCGTTTCATGAGACGAAAGATCCTGCGGTACCTGCTCGCCCTGTTTCTCTTCACGGTCCTGAGCGCTGGCTTCGCCACGCTCTATATCATCAACACCACCGGCACGCTCAGCCGGCTGGTGACGCTCCACCAGATCGAGGATCTCCGGAAGGACCTCATCATGTCCATCCAGGCGGTCCAGTCCGACCTGTATACCGTGAACCCCTCACTGGGCCGCCGGCTTGACGAGATCGCGGACAACGTCAATCGCCTGGACAGAGCGTCGAAAAACTGCACCACCTGCCACCACTCGCCCGAGATCACCGCGCAGCTAAACGGTCTCCGCTCCATGGTCCTCGAATACGAAAGACACCTGAGCTATTTCATAACCGCGTCAGCCAACAGCCGGCACATCCTGAAGATGAAGATGGACGCCGCTGCCACGGGCAACAAACTGCTGCTGGAAACCGAGCGGATGTCCCTCCAGGCCGGCAAACGACTGGAGAATCTGACGCGCGGCGTCATGCGCAAGATCAGAAAAGCATGGGTGATCATTTTCATCATGCTGATCGCCACCTTTGTCTTCGGCGCCATCATCGCCTTGCAGCTGACCGCGGCCATTACGCGGCCCATTAACCTCCTGGTAGAGGCCACGAGGCGGATCGCGGCAGGCGAACTGGGATACCAGGTCGATGTTGCCGACAAGACCGAGTTCGGCGAACTCGCCGCCCGCTTTAACACCATGAGCGCGGCGCTGAAGGACGGCTACGCCAAGATCGAGACGGAGATCGCCGGCCGCAAACAGACCGAATCCGCCCTGACGGGCTCCGAGTCGTTCCTGAACAACATCTTCAACAGCATCCACGATCCGTTCTGCATCTTCGACCGCAACTACCGCATCGTCCGGGCGAACGACGCCTATGCCGAGCTCAAACGGATGAAGCTCGCCGGATTGGCAGGGCGCTGCTGCTATGACGTGCTCTACGGCCGGACCTCGCACTGCGACAACTGCATTGTTCAGAAGACCTTTTTATCCGGCGACTCCTGCGCAAAGGAGAAGCTCGTGATCGCCCCCGACGGCCACCGTATGTGGCTTGAAATCTATACGTATCCCATTGTCGCACCGGACGGCCGGCTCTCCCATGTGGTCGAGTACACCCGCGACATCACGGAGCGCAAGAAGACCGAGGAAGCGCTCCGGGAAAGCGAGGACCGATACGCCCTCGCCGCGCGCGGCGCCAACGACGGACTCTGGGACTGGGACCTGCGCACCAATACGATCTACTACTCGCCCCGCTGGAAGTCCATGCTGGGCTTCGGCGACCAGGACATATCGAACGCCCCCGAGGAATGGCTGAGCAGGGTCCATCCCGACGACCGGGTCGCGCTGGAGGCGATGATCGCCTCGCACGTCATCGGAGATAATCAGCACTTTGAAGGTGAGTTCCGCATCCGCCACAAGAACGGCACCTACGGCTGGGTGTTGAACCGCGGTATGGCCGTGCGCGGCAAGTCCGGACAGGCCTACCGCATGGCAGGCTCCCAGACCGATATCACGGCGCGGAAGCGCGCCGAGGCGCAGCTCTTGTACGATGCCTTCCACGACGCACTGACGGGGCTGCCGAACCGCGCGCTGTTCATGGACCGGCTGCAACACATCATCGACAGCACCCGGCGCCGCGGCGACGCCCTCTTTGCCGTGCTGTTCCTCGACATGGACCGCTTCAAGGTCATTAACGACAGCCTGGGCCACCTTGCCGGCGACCAGCTGCTTATCGCGGTCGGCAAGAAAATAGCGGGCTGTCTGCGGCCGGGCGACACCGTGGCGCGCCTCGGCGGGGACGAGTTCGCGATCCTGCTCGAGAGCATCAGCGATGTGAGCGACGCCGTTGACATCGCCGAGCGGATCCGCATGGAGCTGGCGCACCCCTTCCTCCTCGCCGGGAGCAGCGTCTTTACGGGGGTCAGCATCGGCATCGCTCCCAATACCCCGGGCTATGAGCGGCCCGAGCAGCTGCTGCGCGATGCCGACATCGCCATGTACCAGGCCAAGGCGCGGGGCGGCGCCTGCTACGAGATCTACGACTCACGGATGCACGCCGGGGTCATCGCGCGGCTCCAGCTCGAGGCTGATCTGCGCAGGGCCGTGGACCAGCAGGAGTTCGTCCTCCACTACCAGCCCATCATGAATTTGCAGACGCAGCGGCTCATCGGCTTCGAGGCCCTGATCCGGTGGAACCACCCGCGGCACGGACTGATCTATCCCATGGAGTTCATTCCGCTGGCGGAAGAGACCGGTTTGATCGCCCCGCTGGGAGAATGGGTGCTGGTCGAAGCCTGTCGCCGCCTCAAGCTCTGGCAGCAGCGGTACCCCCAGGACCCGCCGCTTACCATGAGCATGAACATTTCGGGAAAGCAGTTCTCCCGCTCCGACCTGGCCGAGGTTATCACGCGGATCCTGCAGGAAACCGGACTCCCGCCGGAAAGCCTGGCGCTGGAAATAACGGAAAGCATGATCATGGCGGACATCGACAGCGCCATCGAGACCATGGACCGTTTGCGCGCCATGGGCGTTCACCTTCATATCGATGACTTCGGGACGGGTTATTCCTCGCTCAGCCATTTGCACCGTTTCCCCATCACCGCGCTCAAGATCGACCGCGCCTTCGTCGGGAAGCTTCTGGAGAACGGCGAGAACGATGCTATCATCACCTCCATCGTCACGCTGGCCAAAAGCTTGAACCTGCAGGTCATTGCCGAAGGGATCGAGCTCGACCACCAGCTTTCGAGCATCAAGGACCTTCGGTGCCACTATGGTCAGGGCTTCCTCATCTCCCGGGCCATGGACCCCGCGGCAGTGGATATCTGGATCGAATCCGGCACTCCCATGAAGGGGTGAAACAGCATCGGACACCCGCCGAATCTGGTATACTACCCTCAGCGGTTTAAAACGCCGCATCACCTCCATTCCGAACCGAAGATCTCATGACAAAGACCGATCAGCCCGTCAACCTCCGCCTCTCTAAAACGATCACCGGCAGCCTCATGCTGGGCTGGACCGCCATCATCATTATTTCATTGACCTGGAACCTGTACCTCGCTCACCGGAACATTCTGGAAAAAGCGCGCACAGCGGCATTAACGTTCTACGAATTGAACCTGGCCTACCGCAGCTGGGCTGCGGGACACGGCGGCGTCTACGTGCCCGTGACCGAAAAGCTGCGGCCGAACCCCTATCTGAACGTGCCCCAGCGGGATGTAACAACAAAAGGCGGCAGGAACCTTACCCTGGTGAACCCCGCCTGGATGACCCGCCAGGTCTTTGAGATCCTCGGCCGGCAGTCGGCCCTTCCGATCAGGAACCACCTGACGAGCCTCAAGTTCCTCAATCCGGCCAACAAGCCCGATGCCTGGGAAGAACAGGCCCTTCGCGCATTCGAGCAAGGCAGCGCGGAAGCAAGCGCCGCCGTGCAGATCGACGGGAATGAATACCTGCGGATCATGAAACCCTTCAAGACGGAGCAAGGGTGCCTCGCGTGCCACGGCCACCAGGGGTATGCGGTGGGCGATATCCGGGGAGGCATCAGCATTGCCGTTCCGCTGGCGCCCTTTTTTGCAACGGAGCAGCAGGAGCGCCGGACCATCGGCCTTACCCATGCGGTCCTGTGGTGCATCGGCCTGGGCGGCATCTTTCTGGCAACGCGCACCTTCGCGCAGCAGCAGGCACTGCTGTCAGGCAGCGAAGAAAAATACCGGCTGCTCTTCGAGAACAACCCTCACCCCATGTGGGTCTACGACCTGGAAACGCTCCGGTTCCTCACCGTCAACGACGCCGCGCAGCAGGCTTATGGCTATTCGCAGAAGGAGTTCCTTTCCATGACCATCGCAGACATCCGGCCTGCCGAGGACGTCCCTGCGCTGATGAAGAATGTTGCGCACGCGACCGAGGGGCTTGATGCAGCAGGCGTCTGGCGGCACCGGAAAAAGGACGGGAACACGATCTTTGTGGAGATCGCCACCCATTCGGTCGTTTTTTCCGGACATCACGCCAGGCTGGTCATGGCAACGGACATCACGGAGCGCCGCCAGCTCGAAAGCCAGCTTCGGCAGGCGCAGAAGATGGAGGCGGTGGGACAGCTCGCCGGAGGCGTGGCGCACGACTTCAACAACATCCTGACCGCGATTTCGGGATACGGGAGCCTTCTGCTGATGAAGCTGCGTGCCGACGACCCCTTGCGGCATAACGTGGAGCAGATCCTTTCCTCGGCCGACCGGGCCGCCCATCTGACGCAAAGCCTGCTTACCTATAGCCGTAAACAGATCATCGCTCCCAGGCCCGTCGACATCAACGCCCAGGTCAACCGGACCGCCCTGCTGCTCCGGCGCCTGATCGGCGAGGACATCGACCTGCGGACGAACCTGGCGGACGAACCCCTTGTGGTCATGGCCGACAGCGTCCAGATCGACCAGGCCCTGATGAACCTCAGCACCAATGCGCGAGACGCCATGCCGTCAGGCGGTGCGCTCCTGATCGAGACATCGAGGACCGTTCTGAGCGAGGATTTCGGGAAACTCCATGCCTTTGGAGGAAAGGGTGCTTTTGCGCTCATCGCCATCACCGATACCGGCCTGGGCATGGACGAAGCAACGCGCCAGCGGATCTTCGACCCCTTCTTCACGACCAAGGGCGTCGGAAGAGGCACGGGCCTGGGACTGTCCATGGTCTACGGCATCGTGAAACAGCATAACGGGTTGATCACCGTGTACAGCGAACCCGGCAAGGGTTCTTGCTTCAGAATCTATCTCCCGCTCATCTCAGGGGACAAGGGCGACTGGGATGAGAACGTTGCCGCGGCTTTACCCGTTCCCCGGGGAAGCGAAACCGTGCTCCTTGCCGAGGACGATGATACGGTTCGCGGCCTGACCAGGACTATTTTGGAGGAGTTCGGCTACCGCGTCATTGAGGCACGGGACGGCGAAGATGCCGTGGAAAAGTTCAAGGAGCATGCGGACACGATCTCGCTTGCCATTCTGGATGTGGTCATGCCGAAGAAGAACGGCCTCGATGCTTACAACGAACTGCAAAAGCTAAAACCCGGCGTCAAAGCGCTCTTTATGAGCGGCTATACCGCCGACATCATCCATAAAAAAGGGGTCCTCGAAAAGGGACTGCTCTTTATCGCAAAACCCGCCCCGCCGGCTGACCTGCTCAAGAAGGTCCGGGAGGCGCTGGACGGAGATGCCGCATGACCGGGCGTGTCGTGATCCTACCTGCACCTTCCTCTCAGGAAACCTCCCCGAGAGAGCGCTCAGAAGCAACGATCCAGAAAGACCTTTGACACTGATCAAGGCGGATAAGAGACGGATCATGGCGGATTTTTAATGCAGAGGTGCTTTACCTTAGTCCCCTTTCCCGGGGCTTTACGCCCTTATCCGACGTTAATCCGAACTTTCCGTGTCCAAAGACTTTTTGAGATAATTCATGATCTTCTTCCCCAACATCATCACCGCTGTTTTCCGCTCCCGTCCGAACCGGTTCATCGTCCACTGCCTGGTCAACGACCGGCTCGTGCGCGCTTACCTCCCGAACCCGGGAAGGCTCC
>MHDY01000204.1:8523-8888 GCA_001803705.1 Nitrospirae bacterium GWC2_56_14
GCAAAGCTTTTCCTCGTTCAACAAGAGCTGTCGCAAGGCAGAAAGATCCCTTATCTGGTCGTTGCCGTAGAGCGGGACGGCCTTCCGGTCATGCTCCACACCCATGCCAATAACCTGGTGGCACGACACCTGGTCGAACAGAACAAGGTACCCGGGCTCGAAGGTGCCGTTGTTCTGAAAGCCGAGCACGCCATCGGCCACAGCCGTTTCGATTTCCTGCTCCGCCGGGAGAAAAGAAACGTGGTGCTCGAGGTAAAATCCTGCACCCTCTTCGGGAACAAGATCGCCATGTTTCCCGATGCCGTAACAGCGCGGGGCAAACGGCACCTGCTCGAACTGGCCGGGCTTGCCGGCTCGGGCATGGC
>MHDY01000204.1:8903-12696 GCA_001803705.1 Nitrospirae bacterium GWC2_56_14
CGTTGTTCACTCGCCCAGACCGCGGTACTTCATGCCTGATTATCACACCGACCTCGAGTTCAGCCGAACGCTGCTTGCGGTCAGGGACCGGGTCATGATCAGGGCAATGGCCGTTGAATGGAAAAGCGATCTCTCGCTCGGCAGTTCTGTGCGGGAGCTGCTGATCCCGTGGGATATCATCGAGCGGGTAGCGCAGGACCGCGGGAGCTACATCGTGCTCCTCCATCTTGCGCGGAACCGCAGGATCAGGACCGGCGATCCCGGCATGATCTCCTTTCCCAAGGGGTTTTATTGTTATGTCGGCTCGGCGCCGGACGATCTGAGCAAACGCGCTGCCCATCATCAGCGAAAGCGCCGAACGCTTGTGACCCCTCTGGACCATCTCCGGGAACAGGCGGTTGTGACAGCCGTCCTGCCGGTGCGTGCCGGCGAAGACCTCGCCTGCAGCATAGCCGATGCGCTCCGGACCATCGCAGCCTGGTCCATTCCCGGCTTCGGCCCAACGGATTGCAGCTGCGACAGCCATCTCTTCGGCATGGCAGAAGACCCGCTGCATTCCCCGTTATTCATAAAAATCTTGTTGCACTTCAGGATGGACCGGCTGGAAGAAGAGCTGGATGCGGCAGAAAGCGGGACAAAAGGCTGAGATCGAACGAATCGTTTTTAAAGTCTTTTAACCACGGAATACACTGACCACACGGAAAACCCAAAGCCTTTTTATAACCTCTTCCGTATATTCCGTGGTAATAAATACGCGTTAAACTGTCATTCCCGGATCAGCGGCAGGCAGCCATAGAAATCATATAAGTCTCCGGGACAAAACAAAAGTGAAAAAGCGCTACCCGTTCCGCTTTGCCGCGTAGGTGTATTCAATAAAACCCATGATCTGCGTCTTGCCTTCTTCCGTGACCTGCCGGTACTTTCTGATCAGCTGTATTTCCACGGGGCTCAGGATCTTGCCGAGATAATCGCTCTGCTCCGAGGACAACGGAAAGATCCGCTTTCCCTCCTTGTAGTGCGTTGCCGAGGGTGAGAGAAAAAAACCTTTCACATCGGCCGGGACCTTTTCCCGGTGGGCGGCCAGGATCAGTCCTGACTTGTCCAGGCCCAGTCTGCTCGCTATGGTGGCAAGCGTTCGGTCCTTCGGAAGATGTCCCTTGTTCAGAATGACCCGGAGAAGCTCAGGGCTGATGTCCAGGAATGTTGCGGCATCCTTCAGATTTTTGAATTTCTTTTTGTCCAGTGCCTGCTTGATACTCTCGGATATTTTCATGGTTCCCTCTCTTCCGGTCTTGGATTGAACGCAGCTACTTCCCGACCACGGGATTCACATTCCAGATGCGGTCGGCATACTCTTTGATCGTGCGGTCGCTGGAGAACTTCCCCATGTTGGCCACGTTCAGGACCGCGCGCCGGGTCCATTCCTCGGGGTCGCGGTAGACCGCGTCGACCCGTTCCTGGCCGGCAATATACGAGGCATAGTCAGCGAGCAGCAGGAAATGGTCGCCATGCCGGGTAAGGGTATCAACGATCGGCCTGAACTGGTCGCACGCGTCAGGGGAAAAGAACCCCGAGCCGATCATGTCAAGGGCCTGCCTGAGCTCCGCGTTCCCCTGGTAGTGGTCCCCGGGATGGTAGCCCTGCGCACGGAGCGCGGCCGCCTCTGCCGCCGTAAGGCCGAAGATGAAGATGTTGTCGTCGCCGACCTCGTCCTTCATCTCGATGTTGGCGCCGTCCAGGGTCCCGATGGTGAGCGCGCCGTTCAACCCGAACTTCATGTTGCCCGTGCCCGACGCTTCGGTGCCGGCAGTTGAGATCTGCTCGGACAGATCGCAGGCGGGGATGATCTTCTCGGCATTCGAAACATTGTAGTCCGGGATAAAGACCACCTTCAGGAGATCGCGGGTCGCCGGGTCGTGGTTCACGATGTCCCCCACGCTGTGGATCAGCCTGATGATGAGCTTGGCCATGGCATAGCCGGGCGCGGCCTTGCCGCCGAAGATCACGGTGCGCGGAACCAGGTTGGCAATGCGGCCTTCGCGGATCCGGTTGTAGCGGGTAACGATGTGCAATACGTTCAGGAGCTGGCGTTTGTACTCATGGATGCGCTTGATCTGCACATCGAAGAGCGAAGCGGGGTCCACATCCAGCTTGAGCCGCATCTTGATGATCTCCGCCAGATGCTTCTTGTTCTCCTGCTTGACCGCCCGGAACTCCTGGCGGAACGCGGCGTCTTCGGCCAGCGGCGCGAGCTGTTTCAGTTCCGCAAGGTCGCGGCACCAGGCGTTGCCGATGCGCGAGGTGATGAGCGCGGACAGGCGCGGGTTGGACTGGTTGAGCCAGCGGCGCGGCGTGATGCCGTTGGTGATGTTGATGATCTTTCCCGGAAAAGAACTTTCGAAGTCCGCGAAGATCGTCTGTTTCATGAGGTCCGTATGGATCTGGGACACGCCGTTCACCTTGTGGCTCCCGACGATGGCCAGGTGCGCCATGCGCAGCCGCCGGCCGCCGGCCTCGTCCACGATCGACATGCGACGGAGCAGGTCCGGGTCGCCGGGGCAGCAGTGCATCACTTCCTGCAGAAAGCGGAAGTTGATCTCATAGATGATCTGCAAATGCCGCGGCAGGATGGCCTCGAAGAGGGAGACGGGCCAGGTCTCGAGCGCTTCGGGCATGAGCGTGTGGTTGGTATAGGAAAAGGTGCGGCGCGTAATGTCCCAGGCCCGGTCCCAGTCCATGTGGTGGAGGTCGAGCAAGACGCGCATGAGCTCGGGGATGGCGATGGACGGATGGGTGTCGTTCAGCTGGATCGCGACCTTGTCCGGAAGCTCGTCCAGGTTCTGGTGGTACTTGGTGAAGCGCCGCAGGATGTCCTCCAGCGACGCGCAGACGAAGAAATACTGCTGCTTGAGCCGGAGCTCGCGTCCCATCTGGGTGGTGTCGTCGGGATAGAGCACCTTGGAAAGGTTCTCGGACTCGTTCTTGTCCTCCACGGCCTTGATGTAGTTGCCTTCGTTGAAGTACTTGAGGTTGAAATCGCGCGAGGCCTTGGCGGCCCAGAGCCGCATGTTGTTCACGGTGTTCGTGTCGTAGCCGGGCACCGGCGTGTCATAGGCCATGGCCATCACGTCTTCGGTGTCCACCCAGTGAAAATGCGTTTGGTCATGTTCATCCTTGAACTGCACCACGCGTCCGCCGAACTTCACCGTGAAGAGCACCTCGGGGCGGGGGAACTCCCAGGGGTTGCCGTAGCGCAGCCAGTTGTCGGGATGCTCCACCTGATTGCCGTGGTCGATGCGCTGGGTGAACATTCCGTATTCGTAGCGGATGCCGTAGCCGTAGCCGGGCAGGCCGAGCGTGGCCATGGAATCGAGGAAACAGGCCGCAAGCCGGCCGAGGCCGCCGTTGCCCAGGGCGGCATCCGATTCCAGTTCGCGGATCTGCTCGATGTCCAGCTCAAGATCGCCGAGCGCCTCGCGGCATTCTTCGTAGAACCCCATGTTCAGAAGGCTGTTTGCAAGCAGCCGCCCCGTGAGAAATTCCATGGACAGATAGTACACGCGCTTGGCATCGGACTCGTAATAGCTGCGCATGGTCTCCATCCAGCGCTCGATCAGCCGTTCGCGCACGGCATAGGCCGTGGTGTGGAACCAGTCCCGGTGCGTGGCCGTGATCGGGTCTTTGCCGAGCGAATAGATAAGGCGGTTGGCAAAGGAGTGCTTGAGCGACGCCCGGTCCTGTCCGCGCTTGCTGTATTCGAACCCGTCCTTATTGTTGATGGTCATGACGACTC
>MHDY01000205.1:0-1256 GCA_001803705.1 Nitrospirae bacterium GWC2_56_14
AGTTTTTGCTTTGCCAAAGACGGCGTGAAGCGGAAGGTGGCTGACAAAGCGCTGGCAGCGTTCAAGCAACGGGTACGGAAGCTGACCCGGCGTTCGGGCGGGCGCAGCATGGCGGAGGTCATCGAACGCTTGCGTCCCTACCTCTTGGGCTGGAAAGCCTACTTCGGGCTGGCGCGCAGACGCCGGGCATCCGGCGCACGCTGGATGAATGGCTGCGGCACCGGCTCCGCGCGATCCAACTCAAGCACTGGAAGCGCGGCATAACCATATATCGGGAGCTTCGAAAACTGGGGGCCAGCGAGCAGGTCGCACAACGCGTAGCGGCAAATTCCCGGCGCTGGTGGCGTAATAGCGACGGAGAGCTCAACCGGGTGCTGACGATCGCGTACTTTGACCGTCTGGGGGTACCACGTCTCTCGTAACCTCAACTTCTCGAACCGCCCGGTGCGGACCCGCATGCCGGGTGGTGTGGCAGGGGAGCGGCCCTCAGGGCCGCCCCCTATGCCGATTCCGCGGCGATCCGAATCAACCGGAATCTTCCGGAGGAAGGGCCGGTGCCGTAAGGCAATAATCCTTTTTGCAATTATCCCTGCTTGGCATATAATAGTGCGAAACGCAAAGTAAATATCGGTTATAAGACCGAAGGCTGAAGGCGGGAAAACGGGGCTGTCTGGCCTTTCTGGTTCGGGTTTTCTTGTATGTATTGAACACATTTACCTTCAGTCTATCCACTTGAATAGCTATAACGATTTGACGGACCCGGAGGGCGAATGCATACGATCCTCGTTGTTGACCATGAAGCAAAGATACGAAAGAACGTTTGCGAGATATTGACCCTGAACGGCTTTCGCGCTGTAGAAGCGGACGGTGGGGAAGCGTCGGTCGAACTGTTCCTTCGTGACCGGCCGTCCACGGTGCTGCTCGACCTCAGTATGCCCGGTATGGACGGGGTCGAGACCATGCGCCGGCTGCACGAGATCGATCCGGTCATCCCGATCATCATCATGACCGGCCAGGCGGACATTCCCACCGCGGTCAATTCCATAAAGCAGGGGGCCTATGACTTTCTGACCAAACCGCTGAACTTCGGTCATCTCATACTTACGCTTGGTCATGCCGTGGAGCGGAGCGCTCTCGAACGGACCTACCGGGAACTGGACTCCACGGTCAACACGACCCTTGAAGCGTCGCTCGGGCCGGGCGAAGCGATGAAGAAACTGATCAAGCAGCTGCGGCGCATCGTTGCCAGCGATTTT
>MHDY01000205.1:1285-2138 GCA_001803705.1 Nitrospirae bacterium GWC2_56_14
CGGCAAGACCTTTCTGGCCAATCTCATCCACACCATGAGCCGGCGGGCAGCCAAGCCATTTGTCAAGGTTTCCATCGGCAGCCTGCAGGACACGGTTGTTGAGAGCGAGCTGTTCGGGTATGAGAAAGGGGCCTTCACCGGCGCGGACAGGACCAGAAAAGGCTACTTCGAGATGGCCGAAGGCGGAAGCCTGTTGATCGATGACCTCGACAATATTTCGCCTCTTGTCCAGGGCAAGCTTTTGAGCGTAGTCGAGGACAAGCGGATCTTTCGGGTCGGCAGTTCCGAGCCTATTGCGCTGAATATCCGGTTGATCGGCGCCACCAATGCAGACCTCCTGAAATACGTTGCTGAAAAGAAGTTCCGCGAGGACCTTTTTTTCCGGTTGAGCGAGGTTACGCTGCAGATCCCGCCGCTCCGTGAACGGAAGGACGACATCGAGTTTTTCTCCCGAAAGTTTCTGATGGAGGCTTTTACCGAACTGGAAGTGCCGGCCCGCCCTCTTGCCGACAAGGAGATCGAGCTGTTGCAGCAGTGCCCATGGCCCGGCAACCTCAGGCAACTCAGGAACGCTATGAAAAGGGTCGCCCTGCTCGCCCATGATGAGGAGCTGAAGCCGATCGATGTGGAATCCCTTATCAGCGGCGCTGCGAACAGGACGGCTGCGTCTCATGCAGAGGACCCGCCGATCGTGACCATCAAAGACGCGGAAAGGATGGCGATCCGCAACGCCCTCGCCCTTACCAAGGGACAGAAACTGAAAGCCGCGTCTTTGCTCCAGATCGATTACAAAACACTGGTGAAAAAGATGAAGGACTATCACCTTGGGTAGTACCCAGCCATATCAGGCTGA
>MHDY01000205.1:2289-2431 GCA_001803705.1 Nitrospirae bacterium GWC2_56_14
ACAAAACAAAACCAGCATGAAAACAATGATATAACTATTGGCATGTCTGTTGCATTGCTTGTAAGTGCAACTATAGTAATATTTTTTTTAGGTGCTTGAGCACTTAAAGCAGTTGAGGATAAGTCTTTTATCATAGATTTGT
>MHDY01000205.1:2558-3018 GCA_001803705.1 Nitrospirae bacterium GWC2_56_14
ATAATTTGTTAACTAGTTAATTAATTAGGATTTTGATGAAAATTTATGGATTCAATCTGCAATCTGGAACAAGGCAATAGAAATCACAAAGGAAGCGGCTGATGAATCGGAGAAATGATCTTATGCGAGTTCACGACGAGAATGTTGTGACATACGCTGGATATGAGAAACGAAGGAAGTGCGCGCCCGGCATGATAACTGCCTCGCTTCTTTCCGTTCTCAGATCGCTGATCTTCATGATGGCTGTCCTGGGATGGGTCCTGTGCGGACCTGTGGCGGCGGCGATCATCAACGAGCCCATGACCAACGCGTCGGCGCCCAACTGGGTGATCGGCGGGACAGCGTACCTGACCGCAAGCGGCGGCCTTGATCCGGCAGGGAGCGGCTGGCTGCGGCTCACCGATGTTGCCGGCGATCAGGCCGGATCCGCGTTCCTCGACACGGCTTTCGACATCTCGGC
>MHDY01000205.1:3044-3461 GCA_001803705.1 Nitrospirae bacterium GWC2_56_14
CGACCTGGGGCGGGGCGGGGACCGGATCCACCTGCGGAGCGACCGGCGCTGACGGATACAGCGTATATCTCTTTGACGGGACCTTCAACGCGTCAAACTTCGTGGTCGGCGCTTCGGGAGGTTCGCTGGGGTACGATAAAAAGACCGTCGCTCCTGTTCACGCCGGACTCACGGGCGGTTATCTCGGCGTGGGTATCGATGAATGGGGGAATTTTTCCAGTCCTACGGAGGGGCGCACCGGGGGGCCCGGCATGCGTTGTAACGGCGTGGCGGTGCGCGGACCCTCGAACCTCGCATTGCCGTACAACTACATCGGCGGGACCAATACGCCCATCGGAACGCTCGCCTTTCCCGGCTATCCTATGAGGCCGAACCAGTCCGGCGCGGATTACCGCAAGGTTGTTATTTTCATGACCC
>MHDY01000205.1:3488-5565 GCA_001803705.1 Nitrospirae bacterium GWC2_56_14
TGCGCATCGACGTGTATATGCAGCTGGGCTACACCTCGGCCCTTACCCAGGTCCTGAACGGGCTCATGCTCGGGTCAGGGCCGCCGAATAACGGGTGGGTCAAGATCGGGTATGCGGCCAGCACCGGCGGCTCCACGAACATCCATGAGATCAGAAATCTCGTGATCGACCCGCTCCCGAATTCCAACCTCGATCTGGGCATAACCAAGCTCGCGGCTTCACCCACGGTCGTCTCGGGCGGAACGGTGACCTATACCCTGCAGGTGCGAAACTACGGACCCACGAACATGACCGCGGCCGGCGTGCCGATAACCGACACGGTCCCGGCCGGCTTGACCGGCGTGAACTGGACCTGCGCGGGCACGGGCGGAGCGGCGTGCGGGGCCGCCTCGGGGAGCGGCAACACTATCAATACCACGGTCACGCTGCCTCTGAACAGCTACGCGACCTACACCATCACCGGCACGGTGACCGCAGCGGCGGGGACGCAGCTCACGAATACGGTGACCTTGACGGTCCCCGGCGGCATCAACGACTATAATACCAATAACGACAGCGCTACAGCGATCGTCTCGGTGATCGGCCCTCCGGTGACCGTATCGGGCACGGTCTACAGCGACAGCGGCGCCGGCGCAGGCGGCATCGTGCATGACGGCATCAGGAACGGCACGGAAGGAAGTTCTACTATCGCCAACATTTACGCCAAGCTGTTCCGCGCGAACGACCTGACCACGACACTGGCGGTCGTAGCGGTCAACCAGGCGGCGGGCACCTATACCTTCAACAATGTACCGTCATACCAGAACTATACGATCATCCTGAGCAGCACCAACACCGCAAACCTGTATGACCCGTCCTTCCCGAACACCGCGTGGATCTTTACCAGGCCGCTGAACTATACGCTGTCGAACATCGCGGTGGGAGGCGTGAATCTTCCGAACCAGAACTTCGGCGTGTACAACGGCACGCGCTACGGCGGCAGGGTCATCAGGGACAACGGCTTCAACGGCAGTCTAGCCAACGCCAATGACGGCGTGCAGAACGCGGCGGAGACGGGGATCTCCGGGGTGAGCGTGAGCATCTGCAACAACGCCGCCTGCGCGGCCATCGATACGACCACGACCGATGCAGCGGGAGATTATGCGCTCTTCATCGATTGGGCCAACGCTTTTCAAACGGGCACGGCGCGTATCACGCAGACCATTCCGGCCTTGAACCTCATGGTCAGCTACAACCCGGGCACGGCCACGGGCACGGCGGTCAACACCGCCGCGGGCACCATTACCGCGACCTTCAACCGCGGCACGGACAGGAGCGGCATTCTGTTCGGCGACGTACTGGACAATACCTTTGCGGCAAGCCAGGCCAAGAACGCCTTGACGTCGACCACCATTTACTACGCCCATACCTTCCTGCCCGGGAGCGGCGGGACCGTGACCTTCGCCCAGAACAGCCGGGTCACGGCGCCTGCGGCGCCGGCCTGGGCCGCGGCGGCTTACTACCAGGACAATAATTGCAACGGGAGCTATGACGGCGGCGACACGGCGATCTCCGGTTCCCTGACCGCGTTTGCAACGACCCCGATCTGCATCCTCGCCGGAGTTGCCGTGCCGGCCGCGGCGGCGATCGGCGCAACGGACGCGCTGGTCACCCGGGCCACGTTCTTGTTCACCAATTCGGACCGTCCGGCGACCTCGACCTACGACGTGACCGACACCACCACGGTGATCACCGCGCCGGACCTGTCGACGTCAACCAAGACCGTGGTGGATCTGAACGGAGCCCCCTCACTCCCGAACCATGTACTGCGGTACACCATTTCAGTGAAGGAAACGGCCGGGGTGCTTGCAACCGGGGTAACGGTCACGGACAACATACCCGCGAACGTGACGGGCTTCTCGGTGGTGAGTTTTTCCTCGGGCATTGACAGCTCCACCTTCGCCGGTACCGGCTCGAACAACACCGGGTATCTCAATATTACGAACATGTCCGTGCCCGCGAACGGCACCGCCACCATCGTGTTCGATGTGACCATTGCCCCCGGGACGCCGGCCGGTACGGTGATCAACAACAGCGC
>MHDY01000205.1:5717-7110 GCA_001803705.1 Nitrospirae bacterium GWC2_56_14
TCTACGCCAAGCTGTTCCTCGCCAGCGACCTGACCACCGCGGTGTCGGTCACGCCGGTTGTTCAGGCAACGGGCGTGTATACCTTCAACAACGTGCCGGCCAACAAAACCTACACCGTCATACTGAGCGGCAGCTCAACGAACGCCTTTGATCCGTCTTTCCCGGGCGCGGACTGGACCTATACCTCGCCGGTCAGCTACACCTTGCCCAACGTGGTCGTGGTGCTGGCGAATATGGTGAACCAGGATTTCGGCGTTTACAACGGTTCCCGCATCAACGGCATGGTATTGCAGGACGATGGGGCAGCCGCCGGCTTTGCCCTCGCCAATAACGGCATCCAGGACGCCGCGGAGCCGGGGATCCCGGGCGTGACGGTGAAGATCGCGCTGGATTCTGCGCCGACCGGGACGTTGGACCTCGCTGTCACGGACGCTAACGGGGCCTTCATCCTCTATACGAATACGCCGACGGCGTCCCTGCGGATCTATGAGGTGGCCGATCCCGCCGGATTCGTGTCGGTGAATTTCAATGAAGGAATCACCAACGGCACCTATGTCATGGCGGGCGATTATATGCTTTTCAACAACTACACGCGCTACACCGACTACAGCGGCATCATCTTCAGCGATGTGCCGGACAATGCGTTCGCACCGACGCCGCAGGCCGTAAGCAGTTCGCCTTCGACCACGGTCTACTATGCCCACACCTTCACGCCGGGAAGCGGCGGCAGCGTGAATTTCGCCCAGAACGCCAGGACCACCCTGCCTGCCGCGCCGGCCTGGCCGGCCGTGGTCTACTACCAGGACAACAATTGCAGCGGGACCTACGACGGCGGCGACGCGGTCATTGCCGGAGCCCTGAATACGACGGGGGGAACGGCGATCTGCACTCTTGCGGCGGTAGCGGTCCCGTCCGGAGCAGCGAACGGCGCCACGGACGCGCTCACGATCAGGGCGACATTCACCTTTACCAATTCCGCCGGCCCGGTGGTCAGCACGTATGACGTCATCGATACCACCACCGTGACCGCGTCGGACCTTTCCACCTCGACAAAAACATGGCAGGACATGAACGGGGGGGACCAGAACCCCGGCGACGAGATCCAGTATACGATCACGCTCCTTGAGACCGCAGGCAGTGCCGCTTCCGGTGTCTCCGTAACGGACACCTTTCCCGCGACACTGACAAGCCTCTCGGTCGCAAGCTGTCCCTCGGGCACGTGCACGATCGTGGGACAAACGCTCACGGTGTCCAACGTCTCGGTTGCGGCAAGCGGGGCCGTTGCAATTGTCGTATCCACGACGATAGCAGGGGGGACCGCAATCGGCACCCTGATCGACAACACTGCTGCGGTCGCGAACCCTTCGGGTCTGGGCGCTGCGCCCGGCGCGTT
>MHDY01000205.1:7129-7507 GCA_001803705.1 Nitrospirae bacterium GWC2_56_14
TCGCAGATGCTGGTCACCGGCAACAAACAGCTCTACCTCTACGGCGGGGCCGGTTCGCCCTATAAAATGTCCCGTACCCCGACACCCGGTGCGCCCACCACGGCTGCTATCACGTCCGGCACCTCGGCGATCTGGAACGGGAACTGGGACGGGGCCAACCCCGTGCCCCTGGCACTGGATAACATTATATCCGCGGCTTCCGTGACCCTGTACCTCACGGCGAACAGCAATAGCCAGCGCATTGTGCAGGCGCGCCTGTACTGCTCCTCGAATGCCGGCATCTATATCTCTTCGGGGAATGTGACTCTGAACCCGAATCCGCCAACGGCGGCCCCGGCAAGGGCCTACAGTTTTTCTCTGACCATTCCCGCAGGCGGT
>MHDY01000205.1:7539-12228 GCA_001803705.1 Nitrospirae bacterium GWC2_56_14
TTACTGGGTGCTGCGGGTATACAACAACTCGGCGGCCGGGCGTTCAATAACCGTTGCGCCGGTGAGCGTTGGAAACAGGTCTCAGGTCGGACTGACCTCGCAGAACGTGATCAAGGTAGAAACCGTCACTGCCTACAACGCAGCCTATCCCGGCATGGGAATGCTCGCCTCCTGGACAACCAGCACGGTCTATGTGCGGGCCGTGGTGAGCGACCCCTTCGGCAGTTACGACATCGACGCAAGCAACAACGCGACCACCCAGCCGAAGATCACGATCACCGACCCGCTCGGCTCGGTCAAGGTGAACGCGGTCGCCATGCCCCGGGCCGCTGCCGACGCGAACAATCCTACCGCTTCGACCAGGACGTTCGAGTACGTGTTTATGCCCACGGCACCGGCGGCTTCAGGGTTCTGGACCGTGTCGGTCACGGCCCCGGAGGGCACGGAGGGCACCGTGACGGATACGGGGGTCGGCACATTCAAGATTATGCCGGACCTCCAGGTGCTCAAATCGGTCCAGACCGATTCCGATCCCGTGAACGGAACGACCAACCCGAAGGCCATTCCCGGCGCGGTGATGCTCTACTCCGTCCAGGTAACGAATAGCAGCTACGGCTCCGTGGACACTAATACGACGGTCATCACCGATGCTGTCCCTGCCAATACGACCATGTACGTCGATACCGGATCAGGCGATCCCGTGACCTTTTCGTGCAGCGCGGCACCGCCCTGCGGCTTGACGTTCAACTACGGGACGAACGTCAAATATACCAACACGTTCCCCCTGCCGGCGCTGCTTGCACCGCCCAATGCCTGCGGCAACTTTACCTATATTCCCACGGGCAGTTTTGATGCCAACGTCAGAGGCGTCTGCATCAATCCCGCAGGGGTGCTGAACGGAGCGTCCGGACCCCCGGACCCGCAGTTCACGCTGCAATTCCGGGTTATGGTCAATTGATGGAGCACAGAAGAGCGACTGCTATGAAGAGAACTACACGATATATTCTGACCGCGTTCATCGCCCTGGTTATCCTGGCGGCGATCACGGAGCGCCCGGCCCGCGCAGCGGGTACGCCTGCAGGGGTGACCATATCGGGCCAGGCGACCGCCACCTACGATTATGATGCCAGCCCCCAGCCCCCGATCACTGCCGTGACCAGCTTCGTGGTCGACCGAAAGATCGATCCCATCGTGACGACCACGAACAACAGCTACGTGAGCGTTGCGCCCGGTCCCGCTTCGCAGGCGCTGACCTTTCGGGTGACGAACAACGGCAACGCAACGCAGGACTACAGCCTCGCCGCGGCGAATGCCGCCGATCCTTTCGGCGGCGCGGACAACTTCGACGGCGCGAACGTTCGGGTCTTTGTTGAGACCAACGGAACACCGGGATACCAGGCAGGAGCGGACACCGCGACCTTCATTGACGAACTGGTTTCCGACGCCGCCACGACGGTCTACATCATGGCGGACATCCCGGCCGGGCAGGCAACCGATGATATCGCCGCATACGCCCTTCTGGCGACAGCGCACGACGGCGGAGCAGCAGGCCTTGGTGCGCTGACCGCGGCGACAGCAGGCGCGAACAGCCAGCTCGGCGTGGACATGGTTTTTGCCGATGCAGCCGGTCCTGCCGACGGGGCCAGGGACGGCGCCCACTCGGCAGCGTCAGCTTATCGTGTGGCCGGCGCGGCAGTGACGCTTTTGAAAAGCGCCGTGGCGATCTCCGCCGGCAATCAGCCCGTCACCGGCGCAACGATCCGGTACACCATCGCCGTGACCGTGTCCGGGGCAGGCACGGCAGCGGGAGTGGTGATCTCGGACCCTATCCCGGTCAATACGACCTTTGTGGCCGGAACGCTCACGCTGAACAACGGCTTGCTGACCGATGCAGCGGATACCGATGCAGGAGACGTGAACGGAACGACCGCGGGAGCGGTGACGGTGAGGCTCGGGGACCTGAACAGCGCGTCCCCGGTCCAGACCATCACTTTTGAGGTGAATATAAATTGAGCATACAAGGAGGGTATACGATGACGACAAAAACGGTTGTGAGCATGGTATTGGTGGTTCTGCTGCTGCCGATGACCGCAGCAGCGCAGAAAAAAGGGAGCATTGAATTGAGATCGATCTCAGAGGTCGAGGTCGCCACAACGAACGCCAAAGGAGAAAAGGAGGTGAAACGGGTGGATGCAGCCGCATCCAAGGTCATACCGGGTGATGTGGTCATATTCACCACGCAGTATGCCAATGTCGACAAGAAGCCCGCGGAGAATGTCGTCATAATCAACCCGGTGTCCGAGCATGTTGTCTATGTCGAGAACAGCGCAGAGGGCCCGGGAATGAAGATCGAATTTTCCGTTGACCAGGGCAAACGCTATGCTGCCCCGGACAAACTGGTGAAGACGGACGCCAAGGGGGTATCGAGGCGGGCTGCGGCCAGGGAGTATACGCATATCCGCTGGACCCTGGGCAAACCGCTGGCTCCGGGAGGCAAAGGCAGTGTGTCATTCCGGGCCAGGGTGAAATGAAAAAACTATTGACCATCCAGGCAAGCAAGTTCTCAAGACTTGATAAAACTGATCGTTGAAAGGGGTGTGGTGCAACTGCAGAAAAAACCAATGAAGGAAAGAACAGGTGCGGCAAAGTGAACTACATGAACGAAATGGTGAACTATTACAAAGGAGGCATCACATGAACACGAACAAAATATACAGGGTACTGGCGCTGCTGCTGGTTGCAGCCGTTGCCATCGTTGCCCCGCTGTCGGCAGAGGCCGCGGGCACGGCTTCAGGAATATCGATCACCAACAGCGCCACGGTCAACTACGAGGTCAGCGGCGTGCCGCAGACGGCGATCCTCACCGGCCCCACGGCGACGTTCGTGGTGGACAACAAGGTGAACCTTACCGTGACGACCACGAACGGCAGCTATGTGAGCACGGCGCCCAGCGCCACTTCGCAGGTGCTGACCTTTCGGGTGACGAACAACGGCAACACGACGCAGGACTACAGCCTCGCATCGTCAGCCACGGTCACCGATCCCTTCGGCGGAGCGGATAACTTCAACGCCACGCTCGTTGGGGTCTTTGTTGAAAGCGGCGCGACCGCAGGGTATCAGACTGCGGAGGACACCGCGACCTTCATAGACGAACTGGTTTCCGACGCCACCGCCACGGTTTACATCGTGGCGGACATCCCGGCAGGCCGGGCCACCAATGATATCGCAGCTTACGCGCTTATTGCTACAACGCATGACGGCGGCTCGGGAGGTATTGGTGCAGCGACCACGGACGACTCCGGTGCCGGCAACAGCCTGCTCGGCGTGGACGTGGTCTTTGCCGATGCAGCCAACGGCACCGTGCCGGGTGACACGCAGTACGACGGTGAGGGGTCCGACCGGAGCGCGTACCGGGTGACCGCAGCAGCCCTGACGATAGCCAAGACCGCGGTGGTCTATTCCGATCCGTTCAGCACGGTGAATCCCAAGATGATCCCCGGGGCTGTCATCACCTACACCATTACGGTGACGAACGGCGCGACCGGTTCTCAAGCCGACAACGTGTCCATTACCGACAGCCTTGCAGCTGAGATCGCAGCAGGCAGACTGGCCTTCAACACGCAGTTCAATGACGGTGTGGACGGCTGCGGCGCCGGCAGCGGGATCGTCGTGGTCGGCGGACTTCCTACGCCGTGCAAGACGAACACGAACGACGGAGACGGGGCGGATTTCGGCCTGAGCGCCGCCGATACCGTGACGGTCAGCGGGCTTACGATCCCGCTCTCGTCATCGGCAGTGATCAAGTTCCAGGTCGTGGTCCAGTAAGGAGCAGGATACGGTATGAACTTCTTTTCCCGCACAAATGACGCAGCCGTCAGACCGGCAGCCCGGAGCATGGGCAGCACGGCCGGGCTGCGCCTGCATGCGGGAAAAGATCCGGTCATCAGCCGCAGGGGCGCGGTGCGCGCTTCTGCGGCTGCTTGTTTTTCTTTGGCAGCATCAGCGGGATTTATAACAATCCTGGTTTTATTCCTTCTTATTCTTTCGTCTTCATCTCTTTGGGCCGTGCAGCCGGGCACCTTTATCGATAATACGGCCACGGCGGCCTATACCGTGGGAGGCGCGGGCGTCGCTTCCAGTTCCAATCTGGTGCGGATCACCACCGTGGCCACGCGCACGCCCTCGGTCCTTGAGTTCCTCCAGTACGCGCCGACCGAGCCCGCCGCAAGCCCGGCCACGATCTCCGCAACGGACTACAGTACGAGCGCCTCGGGCGCTGGTCCTTTTGCCGCTCTCCCGGGGCCGGTCCGGTTCCCGAGCAACGCGCCAATCGACCTCTCTGTGCCGGTCCCGCTTCTGCCCGGCTCCCTGTTCCACAGCGGTGAGCCGCTCTTTATCCGCCTCACGGACCTTGATCAGAACCTCGACTTTACGGTCATTGAAACGGTGCTGGTCACGATCAGGATCAATGCCACCGGCGATCTGGAAGTCGTGCGGTTGTATGAGACCGGACCGAACACCGGCGTCTTCTCCGGCGTTATCCAGACCGGACCCGGACCTGCCGTGGTCGGCGACGGCATCGTGAATGTCGAGGCGGACACCCGCATCGACGGGTCCTACGTCGATGTGGCAGACGGCACCGACAGTCGCATCGACAATGCCCTGGTTGATCCCTATGGCCAGGTATTC
>MHDY01000205.1:12236-12504 GCA_001803705.1 Nitrospirae bacterium GWC2_56_14
CACCGGTCTTCCCGTGGACAACACCACGGTGACCCTGATCAACACGGCCACCGGCCTGCCGGCCACGGTGCTCGGCGACGACGGGGTGAGCGCTTTCCCGAACCCTGTTGCCACCGGTGCGACCGTCGTGGACAGCGGCGGCAGGACCTACGCTTTCATCCCCGGCGGCTACCGGTTCCCCTTTATTCAGCCGGGCAGGTACCGCTTCGATGTCGCCCCGCCCGCCGGCTATCGAGCGCCGTCGGTCGTTCCGACCGCGACCATTCAG
>MHDY01000206.1 GCA_001803705.1 Nitrospirae bacterium GWC2_56_14
CGACAACGAATGCCGTCGGGGCGTGGACGGCAATTCCGTACACGACGGCAGCCAGAAACGAAACGGTAAAAACGGCAGTGGCGCGGCGGCTTTCCGGGGAAGGAATGAATGCGACCTCTGCCTCTTCGGCATGATAGCGCTGGGTGTCGCGGGTGGCGCGCTGAATCCGCTGTACCATGAACCAGGTGACGACAAGGGTAATGGCGGCGACCGGGCCGCACACAAAAAGCAACATCGGCCCGTAGCCTATGTTGGTCAAACCGAGCAGGGTAATGACCGGAGGGGTGAACGGGCCGAGAATCAGCGCCTCCTCCCCTACCGCCTGGAAAATGACCCCCACAGTGCTGCGAGAGAGTCCGACGGCAGCGGCGACCGGCACGACAATGGGTGCGATGATGGCGTTCCCGCCTGCCATGGTCCCCAACAGTCCCACCATGACCAGGCAAGCGGCCATGATGCCGAGCATCGCCTTCCGCTCAGTGTCGACGCCGATTGTGTGAATGATGCGGTGAACGATGGTATGGGAAACGCCGGTAGCGGTGAGGACTTCCCCCAGGCCGCGCCCCAGCATGATGATAAGCCCCACGAGGGCGAGGAAGGAGCCCATCCCCTTGGCGAGGGCATCGGCAAAGGTGATAAGCGTCTGCTGGCTGAGAATGGCGCCTATGACGACGCACACGGCGGTAGCTGTCAGCACATCCACATTGCGGAACACCAGCACCAGGTACACCAGCAGCGGGGCAAGCCCCAGCACGCCCCACCACAGATCGGGAATCGATTCAATCATCAGGGTTGGTTACCTTTCATCGGCCACGCCGCACTACCCGGCCGGCTCTGATGCCGGTCAGCGAACCGTCCCGTATCACCGGCTTTCCCGCAATCAGCAGATGGCTGATTCCGGTCGAATACCGGTGCGGGTCAGCGTAATCGGCCCGGTCAGCAATTACCGAGGGATCGAAAAGCACGAGATCCGCAACGTTCCCTTCGCGTACGAACCCGCGGTCGGCAATCCCGAGCCGCGATGCTGGAAGGCCGGTCATCTTGTGAATGGCCGCCGGCAGATCCAGCACCCCCTGTTCCCGCACATACCGCCCCAGCACCCGCGGAAAGCAGCCATAGGAACGGGGATGGGTGGCATCACCTACCGCCTCGGCGGCGTTCAGCCCATGTCCGTCGGAACCAACCGCGATAGTGGGATCAGCCAGAATGGCGCGCACGTCTTCCTCGGCCATGGAAAAGAAGACTGCCGGAACCTCCGCCCGCTCCTCCGCCAGCAGCCTGATCACTGCTTCACCCGCCGGACACTCCCATGCAGCGGCGAGTGCCTCGATGGTCCGTCCGGCAAATTTGCGGTTCCCCTCGGAGCGGCAGGAACTGATCATGATGCCAGCGGCACCTTCCCGCTTCTCCATCTCGACCGTAATCTCGGCAACGAGCCGCTCTTTCAGCAGCGGGTCCGCAAGCCGGTTCAGGAGCGCCCTGACACCACCCGCATGTGCCCACTGGGGAACGACGGCAGTCAGCGACGTAGCCGAAGCGGCATAGGGATATTGATCGGCGCCTATGTCAGCCCCCCGTTGCCGTGCGGTGGCAAGCCTGTCCAGCGCGTCGCTCCCCTTGCCCCGGTTGTTCCGGCCAAGAGCCTTGAGGTGGGAAACCTGCATGCGGACACCGGCTGACAGTGCAATCTCCACTGCCTCGTCCAGCGCCTCCATCAGCCCGTCGCCTTCTCCCCGTATGTGGCTTGTGCAGAGCCCGCCATGCAGCGCAACGGTGGTCGCCAGCGACACCAGTTCGTCTCTTCCCGCGTAGCTTCCGGGAGGGTAAATCAGCCCGGTGGACATACCCCATGCGCCCTGGTCGAGGGCCGACGCAAGCTGCTGCTGCATGTGCGCCAGCTCCGACGGACTCGCAGTCCGGTCATCCAGCCCCATTGCCCCGATGCGGAGCGCCGCGTGCCCTACCAGAAGGGCCAGGTTGATGCCCGGGCGGAGAGCTTCCATATGTGCCACGTAGGAAGAAAGGTCCGTCCACGGGATAGGTCCCGGAGGAAGAGAATATTCGTGCACCGCCAGATACCCGGAAAGTTCCGTTTCCCGGCCCGGCAGGACCGGAAAGGCGCTCAGGCCGCAGTTGCCGCATACCTCCAGGGTCACCCCCTGAAACAGTTTGCTCTCGGCTCCGGGATATCGGAACAAAGAAAGGTCCGAGTGGCCGTGGATATCGATAAAGCCGGGAGCGAGTACCAGACCGTCTGCATCGACAACCTCGTCCGCCAGCCGGTCGATGCGCGGCGCGACTGCGGCAACAATGCCGCTTCCGATGCCGACGTCGGCCCGGAAGGGAGGCGCGCCTGAGCCGTCGATGACGATAACTCCGCGGAATATGTGTGAGAGGGATGTAGCCAATGATCGGGTCCTTCAGGAATTACTGCCGGTCTTTTCTGCTCAATAGTGCAGGTGGACCATGGAAAAGGCGGCCAAAGCCGCCTTTTGTTGTCCCTGTCGTTATTTCACATCCAGCAATTCGATGTCGAAAATGAGGGTGGCATTGGGAGGGACATCCCTCCCTGCGCCACGGGAGCCATAGGCAAGCTCGGGCGGACATACCAGCTGTGCCTTGCCGCCCACCTTCATCATCTGTACACCGAGAGTCCAGCAGGGGATAACCCTCGAGAGCGGGAACGTGGCAGGCTGCTTCCGTTTGTAGGAGCTGTCGAATTCCAGACCGTCGGGGAGCGTGCCGCGATAATGGACCTCGACGGTACTTGCGGCGGTGGGCGACTTACCGCTCCCCTCCTTGATGGACCTGTATACCAGGCCCGATGAAGTTTTCACGGCTCCTTTTTCCTTTGCGGCCTTTTCGACCGTCTCGTTAGCCATGGCGAAACACGGGACCGCAAGGGTGGCGGCAATAGCAGCTATGACGAGTCTCTTCATTTTTCCCTCCTCAATGTAATGTCACTTCCTTAAGTACCACCGGTACAGGCCGTCGTCAATGAGTGAGTGAGCATGGGGCGGGTGACATGGCGCCAGAAAAGGGTAAACTTATGATAGCGAACAGAGCGTATTCAGCAAAGGGAGGGACAATGGAAAAAAACCCGCAACTGGATGAGCACACCCGTCATTTTCTGCTGCAATGGGAGTATTTCCCCTACCCTGCTCTCATGATCCGCCGGGACCGGACGATATTGGCAGCGAACCCTGCTGCAGAGCGCGCAGGAATCAATGCCAGCATCCGCTGTTGCGACGTCGGCATCAAAGAGTCACACAGCAGCTGCCTCGCCGATTGCGCCCTCAGTGAAAATGCAGCAAAACGGCTCGTAGGCTACTCAAAAGAGTTCGGGGCCTTTCTCGACAGCTACTGGATGCCGGTAGTCGGGTTGGAGGATGTGTTCATTCATTTCAGCATCGACATCAGCAATGTTGCCGATCCGGCATTGTTTCCGGCAGGAGAGGATCAGTAAATATCAGTATGGGGGGATTCCGACCGAAAGCGGAAATCAGCAGAGCCGCAACTGGCCGTCAGCGTCGGAGTCGAACACCACGTCACGGGCATCGGCAGCCGGCACCAGAAGAACGGGAGCAGGGGCGGGTACGGCAGCTTTTTCTGTTGCGGCCTTCCCGGCTTGACGCTCGCTTACGGACCGCGCCCCATCCTCCGCCGCCCGTTTGGCCAGCTTGTCGCATCGTTCGTTGAAAGGGTGTCCGGAATGGCCCGGCAGCCATTCCCACGTCACCTCGTGCCTGCCGGAAAGCGACGCGAGCTGCTGCCACAAGTCCTGATTCTTGAGAGCATCGGGCGACTCCAATCTGCCGGTGCGGACCCAGCCTTTAAGCCATTCGCTCATCCCCCGGACCAGATACTGCGAGTCGCTGTAGACCCGCACCCTTCTCGGGCTTTTCAGCGCTTCCAACCCCCTGATTGCCGCAATCAGTTCCATCCGCTGGGACGTTGACTCCGGCTCGAAACCGCTCAACTCCCTTTCGAACTCCCCATAGCGGAGGATTACGCCATATCCACCGGGCCCCGCGTCTCTGCCCGAACCATCACTGTACAACTCCACCACACCGGGCGGCGGCGGGGTAAAGGCAACCTCAAGAGCAGCAAAACCCAGCTTGCGGAGCAGAGGGATAAGATCGGGAAGATTTGGAGGCCGGCACTGCAGATCGGCAAGGGACACCTCCAGGGGAACGTCATAACGAACGGTGGCCAGCTTCCTGGAGAGCCGTGCCTGATCGGCATGGACATAGAGGCTTTCCCGGCGGGCCTTGCCGCTGACGAGATGTTTCCACTCCAGCACCCCCTCCAGTGAACCGAACTGCCGTACCAGCCGAGCCGCAGTCTTCTCTCCTATGCCGGGAACACCGGGGATATTGTCGGCGGTATCGCCAGCCAGGCCAAGAACATCGGCCACGAGTTCCGGAGGCACGCCGAAACGTTCCAGGACATCCTGCGGCCCCGACCGCTTCCCCTTCATGGTATCCAGGAGGGCGATCCCGTCCCCCACGATCTGCAGCAGGTCCTTGTCGCCGGTGACCACCGTCACCTCGACTCCTTCGGCGGCAAAGGCGCGCGCCAGGGTGGCAATAACATCGTCCGCCTCGAACCCGGGAGCTTCCAGGGCAGGAATATTCAGAGCCTGCAATACCTTCCTGATCCAGGGAAGCTGGGGCACCAGGTCCTCAGGCATGGTTTCGCGGTGAGCTTTATAGGCTGGATACAGTTCGCGGCGGAAGGTTTCGTCACGCGGGGGGTCGAAGACGACGGCAAAATAATCGGGACGGTTCTCCTGCAGCAGGGTCAGGAGCATCCTGGTGAAACCGAAGACGGCATTGGTCGGCATCCCCCCGGAGGCGGAAAGCTCCCTGAATCCGTAGTAGGCGCGGTAGATATAGCTGGAGCCGTCCAGTAAATAGAGCTGCGGCGGCGCGTTCATGTTCGGCGGCGCTTCTTCCGTGGCTCCTTGGGAGCCTCGGCCACAGGTTTGAACTCGGGTTCGTAGCCGACGACAAACTTGGCAACGGTACTGTTCCGCATGCTCAGGAAGTGGGAGTTATCCGGATTGAACGGGCAACGGGGCGAGCTGCACGGTTCGAAGCCGAATTTTGTATAATAGCCGGGCTCGCCCAGTACGAAGAGGGTGCTGCTTTTAATCGGTTCCTGCCGCAAAGCGAACCGGAGCAGTTCCGAGCCCACCCCCTGCTTCTGAAACTCGGGAGTCACGGCCATCGGCGCCAGGTGCAATCCGCACACCTCACTGCCGTCGTAGGCATTAGAAAAAGCAATATACGCGATCACCCTGTTGGTGCGCAGGCAAACCCATTCATGCAGAGGCCTGCCGGCTTCGTGGAGGTTGCGAACCAGGTCCGCTTCGTATTCGCTGCCGGGAAATGCACTACGCAGCAGCGCATAGACTTTCGCCCGGTGTTCTTCTGTCACTTTTTGAATTTTCATAGGCAAAGGTCCTGAATATGGAGTAACCGTGACAGGGAGGAATGAAGAATTGTGCAGCCCGAAGAGGATCCTGCCGGCCGGCTACCGGCGGGGCGAATCAAGAAGCGGCTTGAGGAACTTTTCGAAGACCACCTGTTGTTTTGCAGTCAGCAGGTCGAGATTCCCTTCATTGTCGAGCAGAAAGGTCGCAACTCCGATGACTGTTCTCGGCAGATAGCCGGTTCCGGCAACGATCTCTTCGATTTCACCGGTTCGGGTCCTCAGCAGAGTGCGCAGCAGGCGCAGGTCAACGAGCATGTGAGATCTCCAGCAGCATTAGTGGGTATGGCTTTGGTACAGAGTCGCAGTTATACCGTCAGCGGCACCCTCTTGTCAACTTCCGAGCACCGTTTCTCCCGGTTACGTTTCCTGCCGATCAATCACCTTGGCAACGGGCGGCGGCATATACCTCTCGAACCGGGCCAGCAGCTCATCCACCGATTCCGCGACGATCAACATCTCCCGCTGGGCCTCCTTTACGAAACCTTCCGCAGCCGCATGGTCGAGGAAGGCGACGAGATGATCGTAATATCCGGCCACGTTCAGCAGGCCGCATGGCTTGCGGTGGAACCCGAGCTGTGCCCAGGTCCAGATCTCGAATAACTCTTCGAATGTGCCGATGCCGCCGGGAAGCGCCACGAAGCCATCGGCAAGTTCGGCCATCAGCGCCTTGCGGTCATGCATCGATTCGACAACATGGAATTCGGTAAGTCCCGAATGGCCGACCTCCTTTTCCAGCAGGGCCTTCGGCATGACGCCAACCGCCTTCCCTCCCGCTTCAAGCACTGCATCCGCAATTATCCCCATGAGACCGATCTGGGCTCCTCCATACACCAGTCCATAGCCGCGTCGGGCCAGCGTCGTTCCGAGCAGCCTCGCCTGTTCGGCATACGACGCTTCCCGGCCGATAGAAGAGCCGCAATAGACGCAAATGGTCCGCAGAGTCGTACCAGTCATGTTTTCCCTTTCAGTACCGAAGGCAGCTGGTCCTGTGTTCCACGCTGAAGTCACAGCTGCCGTACAAATTGCCGCACTGCGGCAAAATAGGCTGCTTCGTTGGCTGGCATAATGGTGTTGTGATCGCCACGTTCGAAGACCAGCAGGCCCTTCGGCTCGTTCGCCCAGGAAAAAAGCCGTTCTCCATGGGAAACCGGCACCAGATCGTCGTTGCGGGTATGCATGACGAGGGTCCGGCCGCGAAAAGAGGCAATCTTGCGCTGTTGGTTCAGTACCCGGTCTACGGCCTCTCGCAGACCGGCAAGGTCGGTGTCCAGCTGCCACGGTTCGACCCGCATGAGGATTCGTTCCAGCGGATCGGCGATGCCGCTTTCAATTATCAGGCCGGCGGCATGGGGAAAGACCGAGGCGCCGTGAATGGCGCAGAGCGAGCCCAAAGACCGCCCGAAGAAAATGATTCGTGCCGGGTCAAGCCCCGAAGCTGAAACGACCAGCTCCACATCGCCAAGCATGGCGGCCAGTGCCGGCATCCCGCTCGACATACCGTAGCCGCGGTAATCGACCAGCAGCAGGTTGGCGCCGATGGCGGCAATCTTATCTTCGAACTTCCCGACGTAATCGGCCACCGTTTCCCCGTTGCCATGGAAATGGACGATGGTGGGCGCAGCGGGACTCACCACTCGGTACCTGCAACCGAGCCGGAAACCGTCACCCTCGATGAAGAATGGATCCTGGAAGCGGCACGGCCAGGGATAAAAGTAGCGCTCGGAGAGTACGGGATGGTCAAGGGGTGACTTCATCATGGCAGACTCCCTCCTTTGCCGGCATCCAGCTGTTCAATCACTGTTTCGAAAGCTCTCAGCGTCTTCGCCCGCCGCAACTCCTTCAGCGTCTTTGTCAGCTCGGGGTCGTCCATGTGCGCAATGATTGCCTTCAGTTTACCCATCACCTGCATGTCACCACAAAACAGTCCCGCGTAACGGGCCTGCATCGCCCGCAGGTACCGGCCCAGTTCTTCACGCCGCTCGGTCAGCCCCGGCAACGCCGGAACAACCACCCGCAGCCGCTGAAACAGCAGCGGATCGGCAATCGCACCACGCCCCAACATCAGCCCGGCCGCACCGGTTTCCCGCATGACCCGCTCTCCATCGGCCACGGTCCTGATGTCGCCGTTGGCAATGACCGGCAGCCGGGTCGCCCTTACCACCCGGGCGGTAACGGCATGATCGGCGGCGCCGTTGTATTCCTGGACCACAGTGCGGGGGTGGATGACGATAAAGTCGACCCCGGCACGCTCGAAAAGCGGCAGAAGCGCGAGCACCAGATCCGGCTCGTCGTAGCCGGCGCGCAGCTTCACCGAGAAGGTGCCGCTGACCGCCTCCCGCAACGGCGGGATGATTTCGGCAAGGTCTGCAGGCCGGCGCAGCATCCCGCCGCCGGTAAGACCGCTGGTCATCCGGCCGTAGGGGCAGCCCATATTCAGGTTTATGTGCGCCGCGCCCGCTTCCTGGGCGGCACGGGCCGCCGATACGAGCGCCTCTCGGCCATGTCCCACCAGTTGCACTACGAGCGGCACCCCTTCTTCGGCAGCGGCTATTTCCTGCAGGTCCACCTTCGAAAGCCGCTTCACCGCTGCCGCGGCATTGACCCGCATGAATTCGGTGAATACCACGTCGGGCCGGACCTGCTCGATGAAATAGCCCCGCAGGGCGCGATTGGTCAATCCCTGCATCGGCGCCAGCATGAGCGGCGCGACACCGGCCGGCCATGGAAGCGCAGCGGCATGCTTCAACTCTGCCGGCTGAACGGTTGACGGCGCACCGGCCTTGTTGTCAGTTAGTAAAAACATGAATCCTCTTTGGCAGACCGGACAGGACGTGTAGTTCTCGACGGATGAATTCTAATGGAATTGACGTGCCGGTGCAATATAAGCCTGTTCTGAAAGGTTGCCGGCGTGCCATTTTGAGTTGGATAAAGATGGATAGCATCGTTGGTTCTTTTTTTGCAGGACCGGAACCAACACATACAAAGGCAGGTGAACAAAAATGAGATGGTTGAAAACTTCCATGCTTCTTGCCGCAGTGGGACTCTCCGTTAGCGTGAATGCCGAAGAGATAACAAAAGGGTATGTGGAACAGGCTACCTCCTCCAGATTGGTCGTAGAAGTCAAGGGTGCCGCAAAGAGGCATTTCACACCCGCTGCGGATATCAAGGTTTTGAGTGAAAGCGGCCTGCTGGCGGTTACTGATATACCCAAACATTCGATAGTGCAGGTTGTGGAACGGAACGGGCTGGCCGAACTGGTGATCGTTGAGGAAATGCCGCGATGAAAACGCTACTGCACATCCTTGTTGCTCTTTGTTTTCTTGGTATAGTCGCACAGCCCGGCGATGCAGGAATTCTTTCCGGTGGTGGCCCGCCTGTCGTAACGTTGACATACCCGGCAAACGGTGACGAAAATGTCGACATCACCGTCGGAAGCCTAACCGTAAACTTTGACAGTTATATGGACCCGGCCAGCTTCCGGGACAGGGTGTCCATCGATAATGGTGCCGGGATCGCCAGCCTCGCTTTCGAACAGTTTCGCACCCAGCTCCGCATCAATCTCGCCGGCAACCTCCGGTACGGCACCAGGTATACGGTAACCATCGCCCGCCAGGTACGGGATATTCTCAACAGCCGCATGGCAGGGGAATATTCTTTTTCGTTCACCACCTCGGCCAGGCCGGATGACGATACGACCTCCCCGGTCGTCACATCCACGTCCCCATTAGGGGGGGCGGCAGACGTAGCGCTCACCGCTCCTGTCGCCATGACCTTCAGCGAGGTCATGGACCCAGCAACCATAACACCGGCGAACATAACGGTCAGCAACGGTGTGACCGGTTCAGTCGCCCTGGACAGTTCCGGCAGGACCGCCGTATTCACGCCCCATTCATACCTCGCCTCGAATACCGGCTACACCGTAACCGTCTCCACCGGGGTACGGGACAGTGCCGGCAATGCTCTCGCCTCCCCTTTCAGCTGGAACTTCCGTACGATTAATCCGGACAATATTCCCCCCACCGTGACTATCGTAACGCCCGTTGCCAACGCAACCGATGTCGCCGTCGACACCTCCATCCTGGCAGTCTTCAGCGAGGCTATTGACCCGACAACAATCTCCACGGAGACCTTTATTGTCAATGGAGTGACAGGATCGGTCAGTTATGACGCGGCAACGTTTACCGCGACGTTCACTCCAACCGCCGCGCTTTCCTATGCAACGGGATATACGGCAACTATTTCCACCGGGATACGGGATATGGCCGGCAATGGAATGACCAGGTCGAAATCCTGGTCGTTCACCACCCGGCGGGCTGCAGGGCAGACCCCGCTCAATTATTACTGCCACCTGCCTCCGTTCGTCACCAACAGCGCAACGGCGTTAATGCCGAACGTCCTCCTGCTGGTGGACAATTCGGGAAGCATGTACGAATTCGCCTACAAGACCGCAGGCAGCGGCAACAATTCTTACGATACGAGTTACACTCCGGGGATAGCCTATTACGGCTATTTTGACAGCACCAAGATGTACAAATACCTCACCACCTCCGGTGGATATTTCCAGGTCGACACCTCCAAGGCCCAGGACAACAACAGCTTCTGGTCAGGAAATTTCCTGAATTGGCTGACAATGCGCAGGGTCGACATCCTGAGGAAAATACTGGTTGGCGGCAAGGTGCAGCCCCGTTCCGCCAACAGCGCAAATTTCCTGTACGCAGCCGAATCTCCTGACCGGGACTATTACAAGAGCTACAACAATGTCAGGTACCAGATCAAAGGGGACAGTTCCACCGAAATCATCTACGACTCGACCAACAACAGAACGTATAGCATAAAGATTTATGTGGGGGATCAGCCCCCCCAGGAAGGAATCATCCCGAAGTACCGGGACAAGCTGAATCTGGGCATCATGTTCTTCAACGACGGTTACCGGTACGAGGATCAGAGAAACAGCGTCAGGGACGGCGGCGATGTCATCGTCGACATCGGCTCCAACGGAACGAACCTCATAACGCAGATCGAAAATTCCGATCCTGAAACGTGGACACCGCTGGCGGAATCGTTATACGAGGCAACGAGATATTTTCAGGCGACCGACAGCGCCTATAACGGCGGCACCTATTCGGGGAAGGACCCCATCCAGTATCCGTGTCAGAAGAACTTCGTCCTCGTCCTCACCGACGGGGAATCGACCAAAGACCAGAATATTCCCGGGTCGAACTGGAGCCTGGAGGGCCGGGTCAGCGACCCGAACGGGTTCAACGTCAGGACGTACATGGACAGAATAGCCAGCCAGGAAGGGTATAACAGCCAATGGGGAGTGAATGCCAATACCAGCGAAGGCACCTACTACCTGGAGGGAGTATCCTACTATGCCCACCTGACCGACCTGCGGACCAGTACCGTCGGCAAGTCGGACCTGCCCGGCAAGCAGAACCTGACCATATATACTGTCTTTGCTTTTGATGATTCCCCCATTGGGCGGGATATTCTGAAGAAAGCAGCAAAATATGGCGGTTTCGACGACTTCGACAATACCGGCAAGCCCGATTCGGCGGCAAAATGGGACAAGAACGGCGATGGGGTCCCCGACACCTTTTACGAAGCCCAGGATGGCGCATCGATTGCCGCCCAGCTGGAAAAGGCGGTGCTCGATATCCTGGCTCGCGTATCCGCAGGCACAGCAGCCTCGATCCTGAGCAACAGCGAAGGGACCGGCGCCAACATTCTCCAGGCGGTCTTCTACCCGAAGAAATCGTTCGAGAATTCCGAGGCATCGTGGATCGGAGAAATGCAGAACCTCTGGTACTACATCGATCCCCGGTTGCAGAACAGCACCATCCGTGAAGATAGCGTAACGGACAACATACTCGATCTGAAGCAGGACAAGGTGGTCCAGTTCCGCTTCGACAACGGCCAGACCGTTGCCGATCTCCTCTCAGACACCGACGGAGACGGAGACGGAGATGTGGCGAGCGGAACAGTGACCCCGGACGACCTGAACAGTCTCTGGCGTGCCGGAAAGCTGCTGTGGCAGCGGAATTCCGAGAGGACAATCTATACCCAGACAGCCGGGAGCCTCATCAGCTTCACCGACGGCTCTGCGTTCGATCCCGCCACAGCCGGCGTGCAGGCGCTTCTCCAGGCGGCCAATGAAGCTGAAGCGATGAAGATCGTCAGTTACACCAAGGGGGTCGACCAATCCGGGTTCCGAAGCAGAACGGTAACGATCGATGGGAATACCGGGGTCTGGAAGCTGGGGGACATCGTTTCGTCCACGCCGCGTCTGCAATCCTTCAGCCGGCTCGCCGCCTACGACTCCCCGCCTTCCGCCGGCTACAGCGATTACACGTATAAATCCTTCGTCTCCTCGAACCAGTACAAATCTCGCGGAATGGGATACGTCGGTGCCAACGACGGGATGCTCCACGCGTTCAAGCTGGGCGAGCTGGATGTTACCGCATCGGGAAGCAGGAAAGCGAAACTGGAGGGGGACGATCTGGGGAAGGAGCAGTGGAGCTTCATTCCGAAGAACGCCCTTCCCTACCTGAAATACCTGGCCGATCCGGAGTACAACCACATCTACTACGTCGATGGACCGACGGTGCTGCTGGATGCCAGCATCGGCGTTCCGTCCGGCTGTGCCACGGATTATTCGCTCTGCCAGAAGAACTATTCGGCAGTTGACGCCAACAACGACCTCGACCTGTCCAAGACCTCATGGCGCTCCATCCTGATCGGCAGCATGGGTTTCGGGGGCGCCTCGCGGAAAAGCTGCACCGCCGGCGCAAACTGCGTGCAGACGCCGATCGACGACCCGGACGATACCGAAAAGGGGGTGGGATACTCCTCCTATTTCGCACTGGACGTCACCGATCCCGAAAACCCTTCCCTCATGTGGGAGT
>MHDY01000207.1:0-1298 GCA_001803705.1 Nitrospirae bacterium GWC2_56_14
CCGAATCCTTTGACCTCACTGACAGTGATGCCCTGAATGCCGATTTCATTCAGAGACTCCTTCACCTCGTCAAGCTTGAAAGGTTTGATAATAGCTTCAACTTTTTTCAAGAATCACCTCCAGACTTGATCTTCCCGCACCGTAACCCGATAATTCTGCAGCGCCTGTTCATTACACACGTAGATGGATAGCAAATACTTTGCCGAAATGCAACACATCATATTTTCATCTTATTTACAGCATCTTATGTATGTTCTGGCATATAACCATCTGATTGATGCTCATGCAAACGGCTAAAAAAAAGGCATCTCCCATTGCTAATGCACAATTCATAGGCAGCACACAACTTTTATTTATTTTACCAGAACATGGGAACCCCGGGGAGTTGTACGCATTTAACATTTCATCTCCCGCACCGATAAGATTCAGATGAAACTTTCCGCACTGCTTATCGGGCAGATGATGACAGCCGCATTCTTCTGCCACGGAATAGCAAACGCCGACATCTACTACTATGTTGACAGTGACGGCGTGGCCTGTTTCACCGATACTCCGACCACACCGGATGCGGTCGTCGTTATGAAAGAAGCAAGGTTGGAGAAACCTGGTTCAAAGAGGAAGAAAGTCCCCCTCCATCTGGCGGCGACCGGTATTGACAACAAAATCGGCAAAGACGGCAATGCCTCGCCGATGGGTCCGGGAGAGCTGTCTCTGCCAATCAAGGGAAGGATCACCTCTCCTGCCGGGCTACGGCATGATCCGATCGACGGCACACTGAGAATGCACAATGGAGTTGATATAGCAGCCCCCTCCGGGACGCCGATCAAACCAGCTCTGCCCGGAACCGTGGTGTTCAGTGGCACCCGCCCGGGATACGGCAACATGATCATCCTGGAGCATGCCGACGGCACCATCACCCTCTATGCGCACAACCTGCTGAATGTAAAGGTTGAAGGGGAGTACGCCCAACCAGAGGATACCATAGCGCTGCTCGGTTCTACAGGGCGTTCAACAGGGCCACATCTCCATTTTGAGGCGTGGCGGGACGGAGAGAACATAACATCGTCTTTCACTGGCACTGCAAACTCAAGTGCCAGCGCCGAAAACGAGCCCAATGCCATCCGGATGAGTATTAATCCGGACGGCTCCCTCCTTCTGACAAATCTCAATTGAAATATCCGTCATCCGTCCCTTCTGTTTTTGGTGTGCCTGGTAGGCACGGCATTCCATGGATCATCAGGCCAGGGATGTTTGGGATAACGCCCCTTCAGTTCTTTTTTTACCTCACGATAACCTGA
>MHDY01000207.1:1337-6291 GCA_001803705.1 Nitrospirae bacterium GWC2_56_14
GCGGCGAGCCGGCGAAAGCAGGTGAAGCACAACCGGCACCCTTCCCCAGCCGACAGTCGGTGTTTCCGGCAGGCCGAACAGTTCCTGTAATTTTACGGCCAGCACAGGCGGGCCCTCACCCGAATAATCAAGGGGAATTCGAGAGCCGCTGGGAACCGTCAGGTGGGACGGCCCCCCCCCTTCCATTTTCCGCAGCTGCTCGAAACTGAGACATGCCTGCAGGGCTGGGAAAATATCCAGCCGCGACGAAGCTGCAGGCTTGCAGTTCATCAGCCACGGCTTGAGCCAGTTGTCAAGGTTCGACAGCAGGGCGGCGTCGGACAGGTCAGGCCATTCACCAGGAAAGTAGCGCGCCAGAAAACTGACCCTGTCGCGGAACCGTACCGCGGTATCACTCCAGTGCAGTATCTGGAGCCCCTCCGACCGGACTGCATCCAGCAGTCCCTCACAGACCTCACCGGGAAAAGCCGATACTTGCTTGCTGCTCACAACCAGGGCTCCCAGCCTCTCCTCTTCACGCGCACAAATTTTCCCCTGATGGCTGTCCCAGTAAACGGCTCTGCGCTTTTCGAACCAATGGGGAAATTCCCGTCGCACTGCAGTTATGTCAATCGAACTGGCGGAATGAATCATCCCGTTACCGCCATCTCCATCCTCAACGGTTACTGCTACGAGATGTGCAGGTCTACCAACGGCACTGCGCGGTGAAAGAGAGGCTCCACGGCCATTGGCCAGAAGGTAGCTGTCAGAATTTTCCCGTTTCTGTGCCAGTCGATCCGGGTAGGCCGCCGCTAGTAGGATACCGATCTTCTCGATGTCTGCCTCGCACGATGAAAAGGAGATGCCGACCGACTTGCAGAAAGTTTTCGCCACACGTTCCACTGTTCGACATGCGAAGGTGTCAACAGTTTCGTCCCGATTCCCATGGTTGAGCAGCCAGTTGGAAAATGCTTCAAGCCGGTCTCCAAGGTCACTGTCCGTTGTGCGCCTGGCGGTACCCGGCACGACTCGGAAGATGTCCCTTTCCGACAGCAGTGCGGCCAGAACAGCGCCAAGGCTTCCCCATCCTCTCTCCACGGCGTAAAGGAGCATATGGGCAAGACGCGGATGCATGGGCAACGATCCCATCCTGAGACCTGCAGGGGTAGCGACTCCACTGGTGTCCAGTGCGTTCAACCGGATCAGAAGGGCTTTTGCTGCCGCCACGGCAGCGGGAGTGGGAGGATCGATCCACTGCAGGGCGTCAGGATTCAGAATTCCCCAGGAAGCAAGATCCAGCACCAGCGGGGACAGGTCAGCGGTGTGAATTTCCGGAGCTGCATGGGGCACCAGCGTGCGCTGTGTGTGTTCGCTCCAGAGGCGATAGCAGGTGCCTGGTCCGATTCGCCCCGCCCTCCCCGTCCGCTGTCCAGCCGATGCAGCCGGCACGCGGGCAGTACACAGCCGACTGAGGCCGCTGGCGTGGTCAAAGCGCAGTAGCCTGACCCAACCGCTATCAATGACAACCCGTACCCCCTCGATGGTTAGGCTTGTTTCGGCAATGTTTGTTGCCAGTACCACCTTACGTCGCGTTGTGGGAAGAATGGCCGTTTCCTGCGCAGCAAAGGGAAGGTCGCCATACAAGGGGACAATCAGGGGAGCATGCTGCAGCGAGCCTGAATCAAGATTACGTTGGACTGCCTTTATTTCCCCGGCGCCCGGCAGGAACACGAGGATGTCTCCCTCCGTTTCCTGCAAAGCAAGCCGCACGGACCTGGCCACTGCCTCCGTCATGGTCTCGGGTGCGTGGTCGCCGGCATACTTTATTTCAACCGGATAACTGCGTCCCTCGCTTGAAATAACAGGTGCCCCGTCAAGTATCCGGGAAACTGATGCTCCATCGAGCGTCGCGGACATGACAAGTATCTTGAGATCATTCCGCAGCCCTTGTTGAAGGTCATGGCATAGCGCCAGCCCGAGGTCGGAATTAATATTCCGTTCATGGAACTCATCAAAAATGATGATGCCGGTGTCTTCCAGAAGGGGGTCATTGTACAGGCGTCGGGAAAGAATACCCTCGGTGACCACTTCTATGCGCGTTGCAGCCGAGACTCTCCTGTCGAAGCGTATGGTATACCCGACAGTTGCACCGACCTCTTCACCAAGCTGGTGCGCCATCCACCGGGCGGCATTGGTCGCTGCCAGCCGCCGCGGTTCCAGCATCACGATCTTTTTGTTGTTCAGTGGAAAATGTTTCAGAAGTTCGAGGGGTATGACAGTGGTTTTCCCTGCACCGGGCGGAGCCTGGACAACAACCGAGGGGGCGGAGGCTAGATCCTGCAACAGCACTGGCAGGATCTCCTGGACGGGGTAAAAGCCCATCTCCCTGCTACACCTGGCACAGTCGCTGGAAGTCGAAATTTTCGAGGGAGGAGGCGATGGAAGAAGCGTTGCCCAACTTGTCAGCAGGGTAACTGTTGGTCACGGCAAGGACACGCAGACCGGCGCCTTTGGCCGATGCTATGCCGGCAGGAGTATCCTCGACGGCAAGGATGGACGAGGGTATCATTCCGGCGGCCGGGAATTTTTCCGACAGACGCTGCACGGTAAGAAGGTAACTGGCAGGGTCGGGTTTACTGATCGGAACATCGTCAGCTGTGACGATGACATCAAACGTACCCGATAGAGACAACTGTTCCAGGATCGGATCGATATCGCAGCGGAGTGCTCCGCTGCACAGCGCCACGGGAACAACCTTCTTCACGGAGAGAATCAGGTTGACTACTCCGGGATATGGCTCTACACCGCTGGAAATGATTCGATTGAATGCCTGTGCTTTCAGCTCGATCAGGTCCCCGAGATGTTCAGGATTTATGGTTTGCCCCACCGATGCGAAGGCTGCCCGAAAAGCATCTCGATCATCGAAACCGATATAGGTAGCAAGGTATACATCCCACGTATACCCCATGCCCAACGGCTTGAGCACCTCCTGAAAGGCTCGGTAATGAAGGGGTTCCGTATCAACGATTACACCATCGAAGTCGAAAATGACAGCCGTAAGCATGGCAGCTCCTTGTATGTATATCTTACCAGCTACTGGTTATTGACAGAAGAAGCGCATTGGGAGCGACAAGCGGCGTAATCCGTACCCGGGCGCCCTCGCGGACACGGGACTGCATGACGACCCTGCCGCACAATTCACCTACCGCAGCTCCCATGACCACATCGCTTGCCCAGTGTTTATCCTCGTATATTCTTGAAAATCCAACAAAAAGAGCAGTTGAATAGGAAAGAACTTTCACCATCATACTTTCGCTGGTTCCGGCAACTATTGATGCCATGGCAAAGGAACTTGACGTATGCATGGACGGAAAGGAATCGTAATCAGATCCGAATTGGAATGGGCGGAAACTGTCCCTCCCCCTGTCGGTCAGCGGGCGGGCTCGCCCCACAGCCTGTTTCAGGACGAATGTCGAGGCATCCGCGAGAATCGCTGCTTCACCCAGCATCAAGCCCAGGTCACGATAACGTGCTGACTCGGCAACGACGCCGCCGCCATAGACAGCTCCGGCAATGCCAAGATGCAGAAACGGATTGCCGACGATACTTCCGGCCTCCGTGAGAGAATCAAGGGAGCTGCTTCTGCTGTCAGCGAGATTGCCTCTGATGTCCTGGTCGAAAATGTACGCGACAGCAGTAGCGCCTGTTGCTGCCAGCGTACCCCAGATGCCGCCATTTTTCACATCGAAAGGTTTGGTGACGAGGGATTTCGTTTGCGTACCGAGCCGGACGGATTCATGTCGTACTGTCGACATATTGAAAAATGGCACTTCCGCAGCAGGTAGGCATGAGGGAGAAAATAGGAATATCGTCAGGCATACCGTCAGAAAGAGGCGCATCTCAACTCTTCTCATTACCGGGCAATCCGGAAGTACCGTACGGCGGAAACAACCGCCAGAACGACAACGGCGCCGATAGTGTCGGCAACGAGATCACCAAACTCTGCAGACCTGGCTTCGGTGCACCAGCCTTGCAGCAGCTCGATCAGTCCCCCATACGCAATGGACATACCTGCGGCAGCAAACCAGCTCCTGTAGAAATTATCGCTGTAGGCATGAAAGGCAAAGCCGGCCAGAAAAGTCATCAGGGCGTAGGCGGCGGCATGCTGCAGTTTATCCCAGCCGAAAAGCTCGTTTTCGGGGACCGGGGGGGAAGGGTCGAGTGAAAGCCAAAGGACAAGGAGCGCCCAGAGAACAAGCAGGATGTTTCTGAAGGGCCTAGCGATATTTGGCAATACTGTCATTTGGGAAGAGCTTGCCGTTTGGTCCAGGACAGGCGCAACGACGCCTTTATCTCTTCCCAGCGGCTTCTGTCGTCCGGTGACATCTTCTCAGCGTACTCCAGAAGGAACGCACCGAATATCCCAATGAAAAAGGCGGTGACTGTGGAGAGAATTACTATGAGAGAGCGTTTCGGTTTGCTTTTATTAACAGGTACAACGGCCTCGTCAAGGATCTGCAGCGAAGAGGAATCTTTCGCCTCCATCAACTTGGCAGCTTCGAACTGCTTGGCCAGCTGCTCGAAAATGGCTTCCTGGATCTTCACCTCCCGAAGCCGGCGGGCATATTCGAGCCCGAGCGAGGGAACTTTCCCCACGTTTGGAATCAGTCCGCCACTACCGCTCCCTTCGCCGACCCGCATCTGGCTCTGCAGTTTGGCAATCGAACTTTTCAAGGCTTTTACTTCAGGGCTCTCTTCGGTCTGGTAGCTGCGCAAAGCCGCCAACTGGACCTCGCGACTGGCAATCTCCGCTTTTACCTGGGCTACTCCGGCGATCGTAGCCGTTGCCTGAGATTCAACTTTTATGGTTTTGTTCTGCTCGGCAAACAACCGCAGGTCATCCTCTGCCTTCTTCAGATCCTGCTTCACCAGTTCGATCCGCTTCTCCAGGAACGATCGCTCCACGCCGACCTTG
>MHDY01000208.1 GCA_001803705.1 Nitrospirae bacterium GWC2_56_14
CGCCAGTTCGGCGCGCCGCACCGCAAACCGACGCCACGAATGGTCGAGCCCCATGGACATGAGTGAATTCATCAGGTCGTAGCGCCCCGCTATGGAGTTGAACATGTCGCGAACGAACCGTTCCTTATGTTCCTTCGCCGGCAGCACTCCGCCTCCTTTTTCTCGCGTAACAGCCATCAGTCAATCCTTCCGGTACGGGCATCCCCCGCCATTCCAGTTTCCGGCCCATAAGGCCGCCCCTATAGGTAGCTTAATCGCGATGAAATGGCAAGTGTCCTTGTCGCCAGTTGAGTGCAACCGGCCCCAGAGCAGTGCCCTCTTTTGTCACAACCGGAGAAAAAGCTGCAAAATTTGCGGTGTTTCCAATTGATGGCCGTTCACATGAGTGCTATTCTCCCTTAATCTCGAAGGAGGCCGGCAATGAAAAATAATCGCATCATCATTGGCACCATCACGGTTCTCGTATCCCTGTTCCTGGCGTGGCGGATCGGCCTCTGGCTTGAGCCGACGCCGGCAGAGAAAGGCGCGCTGTCGACGCCGTTATATACTGCAAAGGAACCGGCGTTCGCAACCGGCAAGGTGCGGGATGATCTTCCCTACGAACTGAGGAATGTGAAGGCGGCGGAAGGGGAAAAGAGCGTAGGAGGCCTTGGCATCGTCAGATTCGATATCAGTCGCGGCGACATCAAGCCGGTCGTCATTGCGATGTTGAAGGTGGTCAGGAAAAAGTTCCCTGCGGCGCAGCAGATCGCACTGGATCTCACTCCCTCGGTCAACTGCCCCGACTGCCTGATAGCGGAAGCCAGGTATGACAACGGCAGAGTGAAGCTTGCGTACGGCACCCCCACCTTAGAGCAGATCGAGGAGTCCAACCGTCAGATCGGCCAACCAGCTTCGGGCAAGACTCTCGACCGTCCTCTTTTGTTTCAGCCCAACGGCGAAGCCTTCAGCGCCGGGCTCATCGTCATGACAGCCATCGAAGCTGCCCGGAAAAAAGATCCCGGGTTGAACGATGAGCAGCTTCTGGATGCAGCGGTCGCTGCCACAGGACTTTCCTATGTGGTTGTCAAACGAAATCGGGACTTCATGAGAGCGTACTACTCAGGGGATGACTTCGGGAGCGAGTCTTTCGACTTGTAAGCAGAAAAGTCAGGAACAGCAGGCGCCGCCTCCACGTGGCAGCTTCCGTTCCCGCAGCCATTCGTTGATCAGTCCGGAAGCGCAGCCGACCCCGGAATCCACCGAGATAGCGTTGACGGGACAGTTGAGCGCGCAGGCGCCACATTCCATGCAGGCATCTCGATCAACTATCGAGGCTTTTGTATTCGCGAGCGTAAAAACCTGGTGCGGGCAGACTTCAAGACACCGACCGCAGCCGATGCAGGCGGGCTCCCGTAATTCCAGAGTTGTCGCATCCTTCAGGTATCTGAAGCCTTTCATCTCTCTCCTTATCCAAGAATCCCGTTGATGATCAATAATATTCCCCCCGCTAAAACGGCTGTACCCATGGCCGGGAGGGCAGCCCGCATCTCTTTTTTTACACCAGTGCGAGAAGTATATGGAGTGCACCCGGTAAAGTTCAGGGCATGGAAGGCGCTTACCGCAGGCAGCACCAGGAAGGCGGCAACGGTGGAGAGACTATTCCAGGCGGCCCCCGTGAGAAGCAGCCATAAGGCGCTCCATGCGAACCCGAGGACGGCTCCCTTGATGGAAAAGCTTCTCCCTGGCAGCCATGGAAGCAGTATCGGCGCGACGGCAGTTCCGGCAAGCATCGCCCCGAAGTAGGCGACAGCCGCCTCGATGCCCGCACCGGGTCTGCCGAGCAGCGCCCCGAAAAGGGAGACGCACAGCATGATGACCGCCGCAGGTTTCAAGGCCATTACGAATTCCACCGGCACCAGTACCGCCCGCTCGCGGAAGGTGAATGTCATCTCCCGCATGGCTGACGTCGTCACCCTACCCTTATCGAGGAACTCGGGGAGATCCTCTGCTCTGATGGCGGCATACCTGACCGTAAAGCCGGTTCGCCGAGCGATTTCATGGGCGGCAACGCCGACCGCTCCCAGCATGGGAAGGAGCAGCTGCCGGTGCGATATCACCATGGCGAGCCGTGTTTCGCTGATCCTTCTCACCAGCTCGCCGGTGCCGAAAGTCCCCTTGCCGGCCGCGCACCAGACGTTGATCCCGAAGGTTTCCAGCACCAGCAACCAGACGTTGCGCCCGCCAAACTGGGAGCGGACGATGTCGTAGCTCATCTTGTAGTTGGCGGTAACCACCACCGGATCAGTGGCACCGGGAGTACCAATGGCGTAGAGTCCCGGAGGGACGAGGTAGTTCATGCGGCCGATACCCCAACGGGTCTTCCAGGCGCCGAGACGGTCGCTGAAGAGGAGTTCGGTCGCAATAAGCGGCACCCGTCCGGCCGGAGTCTCCAACCACTCCTGAAAACCCGGTACGTTCTCGCTGATTGTTCCGCCACCGGCGGAAACGGGGGGGCCTCAGCAGGGGGGGTTGTCCTGGCCTTCAGCGGGAGAGTCACACATGGTGGGAACAAGCGGCCTTTCCGCTTTTGTAATTGCCCTGATTTCCTTGATCTTCATAAAGGATCTCTCTGTATATTTCCTTGTATAATGCAAATTTATTATTGGGACGAGCCACAACACCCTGCATTCGTAAGCGCACGATTCAGAAGCCCGAGCGACTTAACAACGGTCTCACGCTCGAAGGGAGTCATGGAAGAAAAAACCCTTTCGAGACTGCTTGCCATGTGGCGGTCGATCCGCTCCATGACATCCTCACCCGCGGTGGACAGGCTCAGGAGGCTAACGCGACCGTCATCCGGAGATCCACGCCTGACAATCAAACCTTTTGCTTCAAGAGTCTTTGCCTGACGGCTGAAGGTGGTGATGTCCATTCCCAGCTCCTCAGCCACCTGCTGCATCGAAGGCATTCCGGTCCTGCGAATTTCGAAGAGTATACGCACCTGGACGAGCGACACCCTCTCACCGCAGCACTCATCACAGCAGGACGCGTTCAAAAGCCCGAAACGGCGCACGAACAACTGCAATTCTTCTCGAATAGAGGCGACTGTTTCCATGGGAAAAGGGTACCGTTTTTAGTTGTGTTTTGCAAGTAATTTTTGGGGCAGGTTGCGAATAGTGATCAACGGAGGTTCATTGGGAACGAGACAGAAGGCTATCCACATCAGCCTTGCTCAGTGTTTCGCCAAACAGTGCGGAGTACCTGCCATGCTCAGCCAGCTCCCGTGCAATATTCCGGACACGCGCCAAAGCAGCCCGGAATGCTCCGGCGCCGATGCTCAACCGCGCCACTCCCACCAGCAGATCCAGACTCTGGTGAAGCAGAAGAAATTCTTCACACCTCTTCTGTTGCATTAGGCCTCCTCGTTCATGAATTCGTTTCATCCCGTTGGCCGTCAAGCACAGGGATGTACTCCCGATCGGCGGCAGAAGTCCGGCGTCCGCCACCTCCTCCGGCAGCGAATCCTCGTCGAACGGCTCTTCCCATTCCCTTTGCCGCGCAACCGACGAACCTGCATGGTCCCGCGCCGCATTGGTGGCAATTTGATAAATCCATGTGGAAAGTGATGATTCCCCGCGGAAGGAGTCGAGAGACCGGCTCACGTTAAGGAACACCGTCTGCGCCAGATCGGCGGCATCCTCTTCGCCGCACAGCCTTTGCAGGTAGCGGAGGATCTTCGGATGAAAGTCGCGGTATATGGTTTCTACATCATGGTTTCGGCTCATTCTCTCCCTTTTTCATGCTGCTGTTCTTGTGATGCTTTCCCGAAAATCGCGCCCTGAGTCTGACAAGGCCGATCCATATGAGATTCGCCGCCACAATGACGGCGAAGATCCCTGCGGCAACGATTGCAAAACCGGCACCCGCCAGCGAGGTAAGTTCATACCCCACGCTCCTGCCGAAGATGAGGGCAAGACCGGCCAGAATAAGACAGATTATGAAGAAGGCCCACAACACCTCAAGCAGGTGCTCGATCAGGTGGTCGGTCAGTTTCCCCATTGTCGCCTCAAAGTTAGTGCGGCCGTCCGGCTGCCCGCCGCACATTCCAAAGCTCCTCGTACAGGGGTGCGAGCTGGGCGAAGCCGCTCCGTAGTTCCTCCGCCAGCCCCGGCCCGAGAAGGATGTCATCCGGCTCCCGGTTGCAGACAAGGTAGACGTTCTTCCGCTCCCCCCATTCCCGCAACTCCTCCGGCACGGCCGGTTCCGGCGGACGCTTGTACTGCTCCCCTTCAAGGATGAAGCGACCGCTTTCACGGCATGATGTAATTGCCGCCAGAAGGGAAGGTCTGCCAACGGCAAGTTCGGTGCGCAGAAGCGTCATGGTGGCAGGAGAAGCGGAGAAGAACCCCATGCCGTAGCGCCACGACTCGGCACCCATTTCGAAGAACCAGGCCGGCGCGTCCTGCCAAAGCTCCAGCGGTCGCTTAAAGGTAAGCCACATGGTCGTCTTGTACGGGGATTTGTCGCGGGAAAAGCGGGTATCCCGGTGGATGCGGGAGACGACCCGCCGTGGCGCGGTGATCAGGTCCTGGTCAATGGAGAGCATGAAGCCGCCAAGGGATTTGGCAAGCGCTTCCAGCGGCTCCTGGAGAAGACGGCGACACTCGGCCCGGTGCGCCTCGAACCACTCCTTCCGGTTGTTGGCGGCAAGGTCGCGCAGGAGTTGCAAGGATTCGCGGGTTATCACTCTGCTAAAAGATACGTTATCCTTCATGCATTTGCCTCTGTAACGGCAGACATTGCGCCAATGGGATGTCGCGGTCCATTCACGCACGGTTTGCATGCGGAGCGACACGCGCCGCAGCCATGGCAGTGCATTTTTGTCCCCATCACCGCTTCCCGAGATACCTGCTCTTCACATTGATAGGTATCATCCACTCTGCCTGCGACCGCTTAGGCAGGATCTGCCTAAGGGCTGCTGCGACCGTCTCAGCATCTCCTGACCCGTCGGCTGCCATTTGCCGGGCCTTGGCATCAAAGAGGAGAAGGTACGCCTTCAAATCGCGAAGGTCTTTCTTTGTGGAGAGAGGGCCATGTCCGGGTATGATTTTTTCAATATCCATTCCCATCATTGCATCGAGAGCCGCTGTCCAGCCGTTGATATCGGCATCTGCGAGGAAAGGATGGAAATCGGTAAAGAGTATGTCGCCGCTGAAGGCGACTTTCTTCGCCGGAAGGTGCACAATCAGGCTGCCTTCGGTGTGAGAAGGCGCAGTACGGATCAGTTCGACCGTCTCTCCTCCCAGATCAATGGTGAGCCGCTCACTGAAGGTCAACGTCGGATACGTGATCTCCGTCCCCGCCATATCCTCGGGCTTAAGGCCGTAAGCACCGATGTTTTTCAAGGTAGCCTCCCCGGCTTTTTCCAGGAATGCACGATCTGCTGCGTGGGAGATGACGGTAGCGCCCCCCAGTTTCGCAAAGACGCAGTTGCCGAAGGCATGATCCAGATGGGTATGGGTATTGACCACATACCGGATCGGCTTATCCGAGACTTTGCGGATGTCCGCGAGGAAACGTTGCGCCTCCTTGGCCGAGATGAGGGTATCGACCACGAGGATGCCGTCCCGGCCGATGACGATGCCCGCATTGGCGGCAAAACTATTGGCGGGGGAGTCATTGGCGAGGCCGACGTAGGAATAGACGTTATCGGCGATCTTCGTAAGTTCGGCAAAGGACGGAGCGGCAACAAGCAGGATGAGTGTGCACAGCAGGGTTATCTTTTTCATGTAGTGTCCTTTCAGTTATGATATCGGGCAGCTGTCAAAAGGGAAAGTATCACTGGTCAAACGAACGCGTCAGCTTGACGTTTCCAGGAGTTTTTCCATGAAAACGAGGGTAAGGCTATCGCTTACCTGCTGTCTCCTGAAGATCGAGTACCCGAGCCTTTCGTACAGGCGGATGTTGCGTTCGCTCCGGTGCCCGGTGAAGAGCTCGAAGCGGCGGCCCTCGGGAAAATGGCGTTCGATCCTCGCCATCAACTCCGTGCCGATCCCCTTCCCCTGATGGTCGGGATGCACGATGAGCCTGCCGATGAAACAGCTGCCCTCATCGCAGAAAGCTCTCACGGATCCGATGATCCTGCCGTCGAGGCTTGCCTTGAGAAACAGCTGGCAGGTGAACTCCTCCCGGATATCGTCAAGGCTTTGCAACAGCGGCGGAATCCTGTCATCGGCATACAGCTCCGCTTCCGAGCGATAGGCAAGCCGCTGGAGCGCGAGTATCTTCTCCGCATCGGCCGGTGTCGCGGCCTGGACGATCATTGATGCCCTCCCGGATTCTGCGTCGCGCGTTCCTTCCGCATCCTTTCGTAATCCCCGTAATTGGGCGAATCGGGCTGGCCGACACGCTCGGCCGGGGTGCTCTGCAGGTCGTTATGGGTCCGGAGTCCTTCATACATTCCATGCAGGAACCAGTCTTTACTGCATCCGGTCAGAAGCAGCAGACAAAGAATAGTTAGAAGCATCATCGTGAGACGGGGCATCGATACCACCTGTTGAATGAACGCTGTACAGCCTGAGGGGGGAACGTGAACGAGAAAAGCCGGCGCCGGATTAATGCCGCCTAAAATACAGCGGAGAGCGGGATGAGTCAAGTTATAACCCGCTCCACTTGTCCGGCCTGCCATGGGGGGCTACCCGGTAAACGGCGGCAGTTACGGCCATGCCTGTGCATCAAACCTGAAATTAAAAGACGAGGCTACCACAGGTTCGCAGCCACCGGGAACCTGCGCAATCCCAGACGGATTCATGCCTTGACCCCTAAAGTATACAGCACGTCCAGGTTCAACCGGATACCTTCATCGGTACGAAGCTTGTCGATCTCCTCCAGGTGCTCTCTCCTGAACCGTTCGGCCTCCCCGTGAGGCAATTGGTCCACGAGTCCACGAAAACCCCCGTTCCAGATCACCTCCCACCAGTCCTTCGCATCATCAAGATGGTAGCCGAGGCTTTTTCTCTCCACGCGGACATCAGAGAACCCCGCGTTCCGGAACAGAGCAATGCATGCATCTTCCGTGGCGATACGTTTCCATCTCAAAGGAGGTCTTTCGACTCCATACCGCTCGATGCCGTCCAGGAAGAGTTCAACGCAAGGAGAAAACGTGCCCTCGTAAAAGCAGGAAATGATTGTTCTGCCTCCGGGCTTCACCTTGTCGGCAATCTGTTTCAACAGACCTTCCATGTCGTCCACGAAGAAGATTCCGAAAGCGCAGACGGCAGCGTCGAAGGTGTCGTCCGGGAATTCCAGCGACTCCATGTCCATTTCCAGGAACTCTACGTTGCCAAGCATCAATGCCACTGCTTTGGCCCGCGCCTGCGCAAGCATGCCCGTCGAGAAATCAACGCCGGTTATCTTCGCACGGGGCATGTGACGGGCAAGGGTCAGGGCCACATTACCCGTGCCGGTGGCGACGTCGAGCAGATGTATGGTTTCGCGCGGGCTGAAGAGTTCCGCCATGAGTGCAGCGCTATCATGAAAGAACCGGAGCGACCGGTTGTCGTATCCGGATGCCACGGTATCGAAAGTCTCTTTTACCGACGGGAAAGGACAGGGAGCATTTTCAACGTTCGACATTATACCTCCTCGAATAACAATCTAACAGCGCGCTTGCGCAGCAGATAACAGACATAGCCGTAGCTCTCCGGGTAGCGCCGTACTGTGCAATCTCCGTATTGAAATGACTCCCACGAGGCGGCGGGATGATCGTGGGCTGAATATCAACGCCTCTCCCCCATCCTCCTTTACATCAAGCATCAAGCCTGTCCCGCGTTTCCAGTTCGCGCAACGTCTCTGCATCACTACCGTTTCAGAAACTCCACTACCCGCTTGTTGACAAGTTCCGCCTGCACTATCGTCAGGTCGTGGCCAGCGCGGGGAATAATTTCCGTCCGTATCTGCGGCGCCACCGCGTTCAGTCTCTTCACAGCATCCTGAGCCGAGTAGATCTTCTCGTTTTCCCCCACGATGAACAGGGCGGGGACCTTGAGACCCTGCCATTCCCCATCCAAGAGGACTGTCGGATTCACCATCCGCTTCGACTTGAAGCTCCGCAGCGCGAGATACGATTCGTCCGCATGCTCCTGAATCGCTGCCCGCCCCGTTCCGGTCTTCCCCAGGTCCTCCAGCAGCCACGAAAGGAAGCTTTTCGTGAAATAGGGGTGCGGCACCGCGCACAACACCGCCCGTCCGATCCACTCGTATGAGAGAGGCAACACCGTGCAAACCGGCGCCAGCAGGACAACTTTCTCCAGCCGGTCCGGGTGGTCGAGCGCGTATTGCGCCGCGAGCCATCCTCCGTACGACAGGCCCGCCAGATTCACGTGCCGCCCAAGCCTCAGGCCGTCGAAAAGCTCGTCGAGCCACTTCATGTATTCGGCGGAAGACGTGATCGCGCCGGTATAGACGCTTCGCCCGCAGTCGTAGATGTTGTCCACGGCGTAGACGCGGAAGCCTGCTGATAATGCCTCGATGTTCGGCATCCACTGCAGCGAATTCCCGTTTATCCCGGGCAGGAGCACCAGCGGCGGAGCATCCGCCGGTCCGCTGATCCTGACGAAGGTCTCGCCGAACGACGTCCGTACGACTCTCTCTTCCGAAGGAACCGGCCACTTAGCGGCCTTCAGGTCGTAGAATTTCAGATACCGCTCTTTCGCTTCCGCCGAGCGGAAGGGATGATGCGGCTTCGTTTCCACGGTTCCCGACCCCCATATGCTGAAACCGGCTACCACGATGGCCAGCAAAAGAACCAGGGCGCCGCAACGGGCGAATAATCGCCGCATCCGTAATTTCCGGTCATCAGTCCGCGACATCCTCCGCTCCTCAGATGCCGAGCTGGCGGCACGCCCACTCCGCCGTCCGCCTTACGTTGTCGTTACCGTCGTCGCACAGCTTCCTGATGGCGCCGCTATATCTCGCATCCTTGCTGTTCGCCATAGCCCGTATGACGTTGCATTTCCACATCCACAGCTTGTCCTTGCCGATGATCCAGAACATGGGGGAAAGAATCCGGGAAACGGTCTCTTCATCCATCTCCGCTATCTTTTCGAGTGAGATGTGCCGCGACAGCTCCTCCAGCTGCGGATACTCTTCCGTTTCCTCCCATCTATCCCGGTTCATGGGGCAGGCGTTCTGGCAGTCGTCGCAGCCGTACAGCCAGGCGCCCATGCTCTCCCGCAGATGCTCGGGGGCTTCTTCGCCCGAGGGGCTGTAAGTGAGACGGGCGATGCAGGTCCCCATGTCGGTCAGAAAGGGCGCCTTCAACGCTCCAGTGGGGCAGGCGTCGATGCATCTGGAGCAGCCGGGAGGGCAGGATGGAAGAGTCTTCGGCCTCTCGCGGTATTCCAGCTCCCGGTCGATAAGCCACGTTTCCAGCCACACCCATGAACCGTGCTCGGTATAGAGGAAATTATTGTTCCGTATGATCCCCAGATTCGCCTTTGCGGCGCACAGCCGCGCCGGGGCGATTCCGAACAGTTCTTTCGCGAACCTGATCCCTTCCGCCGCGAGGAATGCGTCGAAGGCCGCGATGCCCGCATACTCCCTGGAATAGGAGGGCTGCTTGTATCCTCCGTACAGGTAGAGCTTGCCGATGTGGTTGTTCGCTTGATTGGGAATTCGGTATTTCCCGTACCGCATGGTGCAGACGATGATCGACCTTCCCCACTCGTGGGCTGCGTTGGGTGTCCCGAGCTTCGCAAGGAATTCGTAATACGGCTTCGACCGGGGGAATGCCGCCACCCGCTGTTCGAGCCGCAAAGCATATTCCGCGACGGCATCGACCTTCACGATCCCGCAATGGTCGAAACCCGCTCCCATCGCCTTTTCCCTGATTTTCAGCGCAAGATTCTCCGGACTCATATGCACTCTCCCGAATGAAATGGGAACACAGCCCCTGCAGATTGTTGAAATCAGGTTGTTCAAAAATAGTCAGATCGCCGCATCCGCAGCAAGCCCCGCGGAGGCGTAGCAGCGCTACGTCGCACAAGGTGGCTTTCGAGGACGGCGGCGAGATGGCTGTTTTTCAACAACCTCCTAAGATTCACCCGCGGTTAAGTACCCTGCCCGACGCCTCGCCTGTCACCCGTCGCACCTTGTGCGCCCCCTTTTCGCCGGGAAGCCGCCCGGTCAGCTCTCCGAACTCGCGGATCATGTGGGATTGGTCGGCATAGCCGCAGGCGTGAGCGAGGTCGGCAAGGTTTTCGAAGCCGCCGCTGCGAAACGAAGCGATAAGATGCCGGAAACGGATAAGTCGGTTCAGACGCTTGGGAGGAAGGCCCAACTGGTTGAGAAAAAGGCGCTCAACGCTACGGACGTGAAGGCCGAGCTCGTCGGCAAGTTCGGTGACGTGGAGATCGCCGCCATGGCTTTCCAGAAGCGCGGCCGCCTGCCGGCAGCGCTCGTCCCGGACCAGCGGCAGGGCTCCCCGCACAAGGTCCTCCATGAGGCGTTTCCGTGATGCCGCGTCCGGCAGGAAGTGGAGACGGTCGGCGAGCGAGGCCACTGTCTCCCCCCGGATCTTGTCGATTTCCATATAGCTGTCCACCAGCTCCGCAGGGTGCGCGTCCGCGATGCGGGGAGCCTGACCGGGGCGGAAGCGCAGGCAGAGATAATCGGATGAGCCGTCCACCTCGGCACAGTACGTCCTGGTAGCCGGCCCCAGGAGCACCACCCTGGACATGGCGGACGAAGAACGGAAAACGAGGCTCATGCTTGGGTCCGGAAGAAACTCGTAGAGGACTTTGCCGCTTCCCTCGCCGCCGGAGATGAACAAACAGGTTTCGATCTGGTGCGCCAGGTCCGGCGCCGGTCTCATGAACTGTACCAAAGAAGCTCCCTCACCATTTTACGACCAAAGCTCCGGTCAATCCGATACGATTCATCCTCACGGTCTTGAACCCCAGCCCGGCCATGGGATCTCCTTGCATTCAGACTTCCCGGATCTTAGAAGATCGACCACCACGTGTATTGTAAAAATGCGACAGTGATCGGGAGATTATTCAGAGGCGATGCGTGACCGCGCATCGAGGCTGCTCAGGGAACCGTCGAATGTGGCATCGAGATATCTCCCCCGGAAGGCAGCCGGTCAGGTTCCTCACATCCCTGATCATGTGGGATTCGATAGCATCTTGTGCCCTGTGCCAAGCGCCTTGTGCCCATGCTCCCATCCCTGATCATGCGGGATTGGTCGGTGCAGCCGCATCCTCAGGCAGCATTGCCGACAACCCCGCCCGCCTCTGCAAGGCGTCTTCGCGCGAACGTACCGATACTTTCCACCGCCCGCCGCGCCTCCGGCAGCTTCGGAGCATGCCGATGAAAGACGTGCCACATCCGCTTCCAGACTTCCAGGGTCACGTCCACTCCGGCGGCTTTTGCCCGTTCCGCCACGCGAACAGCATCGTCGAGCAGCATGTCGTCCCCGGCACCGTGGATCAGAAGTGGCGGAAGTCCGCGCAGGTCCGCGTACAGGGGGGAGATCAGCGGATGACACGGGTCGTTTTCGCCCACATAGTGGCGCCCCGGGACGAGGTCCTGGAGCGTGAGCTTCGGGTCGGCCTTGACCCGTGTCTCCAGCGACTCCGCCGTTCCCGCCAGGTCGGTCCAGGGGGTGAGGCAGACGCCGGCTGCCGGCAGCGGGTATCCGCCGTCCCGAAGCGAGACGAGTGTTGCCAGGGCAAGCCCTCCGCCCGCCGAATCGCCGGCGATGACGATATTTTCCGCGGAGATCAGATTGCACAGCAGCCAGTGATACGCAGCGACGGCATCGTCGAGCGCCGCGGGGAACGGATGCTCCGGAGCGAGCCGGTAGTCGAGCAGCAGGGCACGCATTCCGCAGGCGCGGGCCATGTGTGCCGCCATGTTGCGGTGGGTGTTGCAGGAACCCATCACGTAAGCGCCGCCGTGGAGATAAAAAAGCACCTTCTCCCTCGGGGCCTCCTGCGGGTGTATCCACTCGGCGGCGACGCCGCCGGCGGTGACCGGCTGCTTCAGTACTCCATTGGGGAGCCGCATCCGGCTTGTCTCTTCCTCCCACGCGGCGCGTTGTTCCTCAAGGGGTGCCGGAGCGGAATGGGACGATTTGTTGTAGCTGAGAATCCATCGTTGAAAGTAGCTCTGCAGACTGGGCATTATCTCCTCCACTATAGCTGAATATCCGGCTCAGCTTTCATTCCGGGTCGCCGTACATTCCTGCAGGTAAATTTTCCTGAATTCACAGCGCCCTCCCAACCGGTAACAAAATGCCCGCCCTGACAGGGTAAAGCGATTGGACCAGGTGGTCATGGA
>MHDY01000209.1:0-11932 GCA_001803705.1 Nitrospirae bacterium GWC2_56_14
GAGCTCCTTCCGCATGGCGTCCGACCAGGGTTCGGCGCCGAACAGTCCGTATTTCAGGGACAGGGCGTTGGGGTTGATCCCCATTTCCATCATGGTGTCGGCGATCAGCATGGCGTAGCTCGGCGTGCCCACGAGCGCCGTGGTCTTGAAGTCCTGCATGATCTGGATCTGGCGGCGCGTGTTGCCGCTGGAGATCGGAATGACCGAAGCGCCCAGCCGCTCGGCCCCGTAGTGCAGGCCGAAGGCGCCGGTGAACAGGCCGTAGTTGAAGGCGATCTGGACCACATCGTCCTTGGTGATGCCGCCGGCGGCCAGCACGCGCGCCACGAGGTTCGACCAGGTCTTGATGTCGTTCCTGGAGTAGCCCACGACCGTGGCCATGCCGGTCGTTCCCGACGAAGCGTGGAGGCGGACGACCTCCCGGAGCGGCAGGGCGAACAGCCCGTAAGGATAGTTGTCCCGCAGATCGCTCTTGGACGTAAAGGGAAGCTTGCGGAGGTCTTCGAGCGATCGCAGATCGTCGGGATTGAACTTGACCTCGTCGAATTTTTTGCGGTAAAAGGGAACGTTCTGGTACACCCGGCTCAGGGTCGACTCGAGCCGCTCGAGCTGCAGCTGCGCAAGCTCTTCCCGGTCCATGCATTCGCTTTCAGGCTGCCAGTACATATCAGCACCTCCGGTGCAATTGAAAATTGGAAATTGAAAATTGAAGAGTTGAGATTGAAAGAACAAAAAATTTAAATTTTCCAATTTCCAATCTTCAATTTCCAATAATCTCCTATCTATTCCGCGTCGCGGCCAAGATACGCCCTTTGCACATCCCGGTTCGCCAGCAGGTCTTCGGCCTCGCCTTCGAGGATGATGCGGCCGGTCTCGAGCACGTAGCCGCGGTTCGCGATCTTGAGCGCGCTCCGAGCGTTCTGCTCCACGAGCAGCACGGTGTTGCCTTCGGCGCGGAGCCTGACGATGATGTTGAAGATCTCCTTCACCATGAGCGGCGCCAGGCCCATGGACGGTTCGTCGAGCATGATGAGCTTGGGCCGCGCCATGAGCGCCCTGCCCATGGCGAGCATCTGCTGTTCGCCGCCGGAGAGCGTTCCCGCCAGCTGGTGCTCGCGCTGCTTCAGCACCGGAAAGAGCGCGTACACGCGGTCGAGATCGCGCTCCACCTCATGCTTGTTGCCCCGTTTGAACTGCACGTAGGCGCCGAGCAGGAGGTTCTCGCTGACCGGCATGGCGGGGAACACCTGCCGGCCCTCGGGTACGAGCGAGCAGCCACCCGAGACGATCCGCTCCGTAGGCATGGCGCCGATGTCCTGCCCGTTGAAGAGGACCTCGCCGGCCTGCGCTTTGAGCAGGCCCGTGATCGTCTTGAGCAGCGTGGTCTTTCCCGCGCCGTTGGCGCCGATGATGGTGACGATCTCGCCCGGTTTCACGTGGATCGAGACGCGCCGCAGCACGTTCAGGTTGCCGTACCCTGCATCGAGGTTCCGGATCCTAAGCATCGTCCTCTCCCAAATAGACCCGGACCACCTCGGGGTTGCCCTGGACCGCGCGCGGCGCATCGTCGGCGATCTTTTCGCCGTAGGAGAGCACGAGCACCTCGTCGGAGATCTGCATGACCAGGGACATGTCGTGCTCCACGATGAGCACCGTGATGCCCAGGTCGCGGATCCTGCTGATGAGCCGGGCCGTATCCGCCGTCTCGCGCATATTAAGGCCCGCCGCCGGCTCGTCGAGCAGCAGCATGGCGGGGTCGCCGGCCAAGGCGCGGGCCAGTTCCACGGCGCGCTGCTGGCCGTAGGAAAGGCTCGTGGCGTTCGCGTCCGCCAGGTCGACGATGCCGAGGAACTCCATGAGCGAAAGCGCCCTCTCGCGGATCTCCTGCTCTTCGCGCCAGGTCCAAGGAAGGTTCAGCATGCCTGCCAGGAACCCGGCACGGCTCCGCACATGCCGGCCGACCATGACATTCTCCAGCGCCGTCATATGGGCGAACAGCCTGATATGCTGGAAGGTGCGCGACAACCCCTGCTGGGCGATCTCGTGCGGGCTTTTGGCATGGATGGGCCTGCCCTTATACACGATCGCTCCGGAGTCGGGCAGCAGAAAGCCTGAAAGGAGGTTAAAGAGCGTGGTCTTGCCCGCGCCGTTGGGGCCGATGACGGCCTTGATGCTTCCTTCCCGCACGGAGAAGCTCACGTCCTTCACGGCCTGGAGACCGCCGAAGCGCTTGCTGATGTTTTTTACTTCAAGAAGAGCCATGATTTACACCAAGCACTAAGCATCAAATACTAAATCCGAAATAAGCACCAAATTCCAAGAATTAAAATGCTGATAGTCTCGTATAAAGTCCCTACTGCCGTCATTGCGAGGAGCGGAGCGACGCGGCAATCTCGATTGATCCGCTAGATACAAACTACGAGATTGCTTCGCTGCGCTCGCAAAGACGGCTTTTGCGACTTCTTACGAATACATCAATTCTAAATGTTTCGGTCATTCTGTTTTGGCTATTGCGATTTATTCGAATTTTGTTGTTTGTAATTTGCTATTTTTCCCACCAGCCTCCGCAAATCCGCGCCGATGATGCCGTCAGGCGCGAAGAGCATGATCACGATCAGGATCCCGCCGAACACGGCGTCGTCAAAGGAGCCGAAATAGCCGCGCAGCGACAGGAAGTTCAGCACCACGCTCATGATGAGCGTACCCCAGAGGCTCCCCATGCCGCCTACGGCAACGATCGCCACGTAGCGCACGGACTTCATAATGGATGCCTCGGACGGGCCGATGCCGCCGTTATAGTGGGTGAGGAACACGCCGGCAACCGCGGCCAGCACCGCGCTCAGCATGAAGGTGGAGAGCTTGAACCTGGCCGTGTCCACGCCCATGGCGCCTGCCGCGTCCTCGGCGCCGTGGATGGAGCGAAGGGCACGCCCCACCCGCGAGCTGATGAGGTTCAAAAGCAGCACCATGGCAACGGTCACGAGCAGCCAGGCGAAGTAATAGTTGAGCACGCGCAGGGACGAGTCGCCGCTGACGCTGACGCCGAAGAGCAGCGGAAAGGGCGGCACGCTCGAAATGCCGTCGGCGGCGCCGAAGCGCTGTGTGCCGAGCACGATGCTGTAGATGATGGTGCCGAAGCCGAGCGTGGCCATGGCCAGGTAATGCCCCTTGAGCTTCAGCACGGGAATGCCGATGGCCCAGGCGATGACGAAGGCCAGCAGGACCGCGACCACGCAGGCCGCCCAGGGGTGCACGGAGAGCAGGCTACCGCCGTAGAGGTCCTGCCGCGCGGTCAGGACGCCGGCTTTCGCCAGCATTGCTACGAGCGGGTTTTCCTTATAGGCCGCGAGGTCCAGCGTGGTGAGCACGGCCGAGGTGTAGCCGCCGATGGCGAAAAAGCCCGCATGGCCCAGCGATATCTGGCCGGCGAACCCCATCAAGAGACAGAGCCCGATGACGATGAGCGTATAGTAGGCGCTCATGGTGAGCTGCGTAAGGAAGAAGGCCTTGCCGCCTGCCAGGGTCAGGAGCTGGACCAGGACGACCGCTCCCAGGAGGGCCAGAATGGGTATGAACCTTGAGGTCCTCATCAGAAATCCTTCAGCCGCATGGCTTCCTTGTTGCCGAACAGGCCGCTGGGCCTGATGAACAGCATGGCGAGCAGAATGGCGATGGAGATGGCGTCCTTATAGGCCGTGGGCAGCACCCAGATGCTGAAGGACTCCAGGATGCCGAGGATGAAGCCGGCCGCCACAGCGGCCATGCTGTTGCCGAGGCCGCCCAGGATGGCGACGGTGAAGCCTTTGATGGCAAGGCCGGAGCCGATGCTGTATTGAGTGTAGGTGATGGGCGAGACCACACATCCCGCCAGGGCGCCGATGCCGGCGGAAAGCACGAAGGAGAGCGTGATCATGTTCTTCGTGGGGATGCCGCAGAGCGCGGCGGCATCGCGGTTGGCCGCGCAGGCGCGCATTTCCCTGCCGAGCATGGTGTGTTTGAAGAAGAGGTTCAAAAAGAGCACGATGACCATGCAGACGCCGATGCTCCAGAGCACCTGCGGCGACAAACGCACGCCGCCCAGGGAGAGCGCCGAGATCTCGTTGCCGGTGAAGTACGGCAGGGAGCGCACGCCTTCCCCCCAGACCAAAAGCGCGCCTTCGCGGATCAGAATCGAGATGCCGATGGTGATGATGATCATGCGCAGGACCGTGGGTTTCACGAGCCAGCGGATGAAGACCATTTCGATCAGGCCGCCCATGACCATGGTGATGAGTACGGCGCCGATGACGGCGAGCGGGAGCGGCAGGAAGCCGTAGAGCGTGACCGCCGTCATGCCGCCCAGCATCACGAACTCGCCCTGGGCGAAGTTGATGATCCCCGTGGTATTGTAAATGATATTGAACCCGATGCCGACGATGGCGTAGATCGTGCCGTAGGTCAGGCCGGCGACCAGGTATTGGAAGAACAATTCAAAAAACATGATTGTAAGTAAACCTCTAATCCGGAACGACAAAGAAACAACAAAATGTAGTGCGCAGGTCAACATCCTGTCCGCAGATTGCGCAGATTACGCAGATGAAAGCAAACCTGAATTATGGTGTTAAAAATCTGCGGTCATCTGCGTCATCTGCGGATAAAAAGATTTACTCTGGTGTAATACCTTCCGGACACAACGAAGGCCCTCTGGGGAGGGGCTTTGTTCTGGCCGAAAACAACAGGGAGTGCCCGCGATCCGGACACTCCCTGTTTGCGCGATCAAAAAAACTATTTCTCCAGCACTGTGAACTTGCCGTCCTTCACGGTCAGCATTTCAAAAGCGTTCAGATCGAGGCCGTTGTGGTCCGCAGGGGAGAAGTTGAAGATGCCCGCCGTGCCGACGAGGCCCTTCATGTTCTCGATGGTCGTCCGGACCTTTTCCTTGTCCGCGCCCGCGCCTGCGGCCTTGAGCGCCTGTTCGAGGATCTTCATGGCATCATAGGCATGTCCGCCGAAGGTGCTGACGTCTTCCTTATACTTCTCTTCGTACGATTTCTTGTAGGCCAGGAGTACGGCCTTCTGGGGGTTCTTGTCCGAGAGCACCTCGGCAACGAGCAGCCTGCCCGCGGGGAAGATCGCACCCTCGGCCGCAGCGCCCGCGGCCTTCACGTATCCGATGTTGCCGAAGCCGTGGCTCTGGAAGATCGGCACGGTCATGCCGGTCTGGCGCACGTTCTTGATGACGATCGCCTGGGCGGGCTCGATGGACCAGTTCACGATGGCCTGGACCTTGGCCGCCTTGACCTTGGTCACTTCCGCGGTGAGGTCGGTCGCCGCCTTGTCATAGACCTCGTTCACCAGGATCTGGATGGCGTGCTCGGGCGCGAGCTTCTCGATCTGCTCCTTGCCTGCCTTGCCGAAGCCGGTGTTGGAGGACAGGACGCCGATCTTGGTGATGCCCATCTTCTTCATCTGCTGGAAGATCCTGATCACGGCATGTTTGTCCATCTGGGGGGTCTTGAACACGTATTTCGCCACGGGGTTCACGATCACTTCCGCTGCAGCGCAGGACAGGAGAAGGGTCTTGCCTTCCTCGGCGATGTTCTTGATCGCCATGGTCTCGCCGGTGGTGGAGGGGCCGATGATGGCGAACACCTTTTCTTCCTCGATCAGCTGCTTGGCGAAGGAGATGGCCTTCTCGGGGCTGGCGCCGGAGTCCTTGATCACGAGCTCGATCTTGCTGCCGTTGATGCCGCCCTTGGCATTGATCTCCTCAACGAGCATCTCCAGGGTCTTTGCTTCGGGAGCGCCGAGGAACGATGCCGGGCCGGTCACGGCCAGGATGGCGCCGACCTTGATGGCAGGGGCCGCCAGGACCGGTGCTGCCGACAGGGCGATGATGATTGCTGCTGCGAACAACCGTAAGATCTTCATCTTGTGCTTTCCTCCTCAGGAATGATGTCCCGGCCGCATGCCGGGGAATTGATTTACCATTGCTGCACTTCTTCCTTGTTCAGGACCCTGACGCCCGCCTCATGGAGGACCTCAATGGCCTGCTCGGTCTCGTCGAAGCGGAAGATCAGAACGGCGTTGCCCTCGCTCTTCTGGACAAAGGCATACATGTATTCAACATTGATCGTCTTGCCCTGGAGCAGGGCAAGGATGCTTGCAAGTCCGCCCGGCCGGTCGGGCAGGACCACGGCAACGACCTCATTGACGGCGATCGTGAAGCCCTGCTCTTTTAACACGGTCTTGGCCTTCTCCTGGTCGTTCACGATCAGGCGGAAGATACCGAAATCGGCCGTGTCCGCCAGGGACAAGGCCCGGATGTTGATCCCGTTCCGGGCGAGGATCTCGGTCACCTCGGCCAGACGCCCTGACTTGTTCTCGAGGAATATCGATATCTGTTCGACCTTCACCGGGTTCTCCTTGTATTGAAGTAGTAAGCGAACAGCTTCTGCAGGAAGGCCCTGTTTCGGAACCTCAGTCGTGTAAAACGTGTAATATTATGTCGATTCCTGTCAATTTGTCAAGGTAAACTGTGGCGTCCGGGACAGACGACCATTAAAAGCCAAAAGAAGGCCGATGACGGGGGCGCCGCTCTAGGAAAGCCGCCTCATGGCATCACCTGGTCTCCGCGCGAGATGCCGGAATACCCTTAAAACCCCCCGGCCGGGGGATTGACATTTTGGCGCATAGAATTGATACTCTGTTCACTATACGGTATGGCCTGTGCCGGTGAACGAGGTCGCGGTTTTTTCAGGCAAAAAGCCTGGCCCGGGCGGTACAAAAAAAGGAAAGATCATCATGATGCCGTCTGAACAGCAGGGTGACCAGCGCCTCAATAAACAGGATGACACCAACAGCCTCTATTGCAAACTCTTTGCAGATGAGGTGCCGGAGCGCATCTGCGCCCTCCGCAAACGCGAACTGAACGGGCGCGGCGAGTTCACCTGCGTCGGCTGCAGCTGGGCCACCTTATAAGCAGGAGACGGGTCCCGCGGAACACCCCATAGCGACCTGTTCCAGCCCTCTCAATAACCCCTCACCAAAACGGTTTTCCTCGACACAAGCTCACGAACAGCTTCATCAACGGAGGCAGCGGCCCTTTTTCCGCGCAGGGGTGTCCAGTACGATCAGCAAAGCTATGCGCTTCGATGCTGAAGCAGGAGGCGCAGAATCAGAAAGGCGCAGCAGAGAAGCCGGGAGAGCTGCAAGGAAAAGTATGCGGGTATCATCGCAGCAGGCGGGAACAAGGGGCACAGAAGGGCGCGGCCTGCGAACTACGCTGCCGGCACGCATGGCACGGCTCAGGGGCAGCCAGCCTGTTTCTTCATGGCCCCCATATACTGTTCGTAGTTCGCGATCTCGTCGGCGCGGAGCTCCAGTGTTTCGGGATCGGCCGATTTTTTAAAGGCGAGGTGGTTCTCCAGCCCCTGATCAAAGGCCGCGCAGGCATTCTCGTGCTGGTTCATGAGGTCGTAGGTCTTGGCAATGCTGAGCTGCAGATTGGACAGGACCGCGTACTGCCGGTCCGCGGCGTAAATGTCCCTTGCTTTGTTGAAGTACTCAATGGCTTTTTCATACCGCGCTGAGAATTTCACGGTCTTGTCGAGGAAGCCCTCCTTGAGATAATATTCCTCGAACTTGTTGACGGCGTTGGAGCGGTAAAAGAGCCCGAATTGCCGGTAGGCCTCCGCCAGTCCCAGGTCGTCCTGGTTCTTTTCGTAGACCTCGACAACGTCATGCAGCAATTCTTCCGCCTCGACCGGTTCGTCCTTCCTGCTGAACAGCTCCACGGCCTCCCGCAGTTTTCCGGAAGGATCTTCCGGCTTGCTCTGGAGCGTGGCGCAACCGACCAGTGTGGCAACGCAACAGACCGCGATCAAAGACCTCATCAGGCTCATGGATGCTCCTTTTGGTTTTCTTAATCCGGCGGGTAGGTTCCGGAAGGGAAAGAACACCCGGCCGGAACCGGTCAATACCGGGAAATTACACCAACATGGTGAAGAAGGCAAGCAAATTTCTCCTCGTTGTCAGGCCGGTGAGAGGGGGCCCCCTCATGATCAATCACGGACTTCACGGACACCCTCGCTTCGTAAGACACGTGCGAAACCCTGCAACATGTTCTGTTGTCAGAAAAAAATCTTGCTCCTACAGATGGATTGTTGTAATCTTAGCCAGTTTGCGGACGGAGCATCTCTCCTATGATCCTCACCCTTGATCCTCATATCTTTATCGGCGGCGTTTCCCTGGTTCTTGGCCTTGCCGCGGGATTCGTGATGCACCGGTCGGATTTTTGCATGGCCGGCATGTTCCGCGATCTCTTTCTCTTCAAGCGTACCGTAATGATAAAATCCTTTGCCCTCCTGGTCCTGTGCAGCATGCTGCTGTTCGAAGCCGCGCGCCAGGCCGGGCTGCTGTCCGTTTATCCGTTCCCGCTCCTGTATCCCCCGACGGCAGCGAACCTGATGGGAGGACTTCTTTTCGGCATCGGCATGGTCTCTGCCGGAGGCTGCGTCGTAGGCACGCTGTACAAAATGGGCGCCGGCAGCGTCCTGAGCCTGACGGCCTTTGCAGGCCTGGTCTTCGGCAGCGGACTCTATGCCGAGTTCCACCCGGCCTGGGCGGCTTTTGCAAAAAGTACGGTCCTTGCCCCGGACAAGATCACGATCGCGCAGATGCTCCATGTCGATCCACTCCTTCCGGTGCTGGCCGTCGCAATCCCCGGGACATTGCTACTGCTGTTGTGGCACCGAAGGGGCGAACTGGTGCGGCCGGCTTTTGCCGCAGGTTATTTGCAGCCTGCAAAAGCGGCCCTGGCGCTTTCCCTGATCGGCGCGTTTTCCTATGTCCTGGTCGGCATGCCCCTGGGCGTGACCACGACTTTTACCAAGATCGCCGGTTTCATCGAGAGCGTCCTGTTCCCCGCGCATTTTGACGGTCTTGCCGCTTTCAAGGCCGTCCCGCTCAACTACACCCACAACTTGACCGGCATTGTTCTGACCGGCGGGGGAGCGCCCCGGTTCGATGCGCAGGCAGCGTTCCAGGTCCCGCTTATCACGGGCATCATTGCCGGCAGCGCCATCTCGGCAGCCCTGCTTGGAGAGTTGAAGTTCTATTACAAAGTGCCGGCTCGTCAATATGTGCTGGCCGCGGCAGGCGGTACCCTCATGGGCCTGGCGTCGCGCATGGCGCCGTCCTGCAATGTCTGGCACCTGCTGGGGGGGCTTCCTATTCTGTCGGCATCGAGCATGCTCTTTTTCCTCGGCATGCTTGGCGGCGCCTGGATCGGCGGCATGCTGTTGATCAAGGTTCTTGGTGCAGGTCCGGGCAGGACCGTCTGAACCTGGGGCGAACCTTTTCGACAGGATAACAGGATTTTCAGGATGAAATGCTTTTTATCGGATTTTATCCTGTTATCCTGTCGAAGATTTTATGCCGGGCAGTCCGGATTAGATAACTGTACCGATACACGGTCAGGAGCGACCAATCACGTAAGGAGCTTGTGTGGAAACCATTGAATTCGACATCCGGGGACAGATCTGCCCTTCCTCCCTCCTGGTGGCGCTGAAGGAAGTGAACAGCCGGACCGAACGGCTGCGGCAAGGGAGCGTGCAGCTCTGCTTTCTCACCGACAACCGGGACGCCACGATCACCATACCTGAATCAGCTTCCAACATGGGCTATGGCGTGTCCGTGGAAAAGAAGGATGGATACTATAGCATCGTGATCTCCGGAAAGAAGGACTGACAGGGTGGCGGACGATAAGCGAAAAAAGAGACCGGCACGGCAGCAGGAAGTTCCCCGGACCCGCGAGGAGCTCCAGCAGGAAGTGCGGGAGCTGCGGGAAAAATACGCGAACGCGACGCAGTATATCCGCCAGAAGGTCAACCAGTTGCTGAACGTCATGGGCACGGCGCAGCTCAGGCCCGAGGAGCTGGACGATGCCACCCTGATCGAGCTCGATCCCATCGGCATCGTGAGCGACTCGTTCCTGCAGATCCTTAGGAACGTGAAGGAAACGAATGAACAGCTCCGGACCGCCCACGACGAGATCACGGCCATCTTCGATTCCGCGGGCATGGGCATCCTGGTCCTGGACCGGAACATGCGCGTCATTGCCTGGAACAAGAAGATTGAAGACCAGTTCCAATTCGACCGGAACGCAGCAACGGGACGGTTTTGCCACGAACTGCTCTGCCGTGTCGAGCACCGCGAGGACTGCCCGGGCAGGAAGGCCATCGAATCGGGCAGGAACTGCCAGCAGGACATGGACCTGAAGGGGCGCCATTATAATATGGTGGCCACTCCCATCAAGGGCAAGTCCGGCGTTGTGTCGCGGGTCGTTCTGGTGTATATGGACATGACCGAACGCATCCTTGCCCAGGAGAAACTGCAACGGAGCGAGGAGCGCTACCGCGATCTGTTCGAGAACTCCACGGACCTCATCCAGGTCCTGGGCGCCGACAGTTCCATACGCTATGTCAATAAGGCCTGGATGGACGCACTGTGCTACCGGGAAGAAGAGCTGCCCGGCCTCTCTATCTTCGACCTGATCCATCCGGAATGCACGGACTGCGGCCCCGAGTTCAAGAGCGTGGTCTGCGGGGACCGGGACGGCCGGTTCGAGACCACGTTCATCACGAAGCAGAGCGGAAAGCTCGTGGTTGAGGGCAATGTGAGCGCCATCACCGAGGACGGCAGGTTCATGGGCACCCGGGGCATCTTCCGCGACATCACGGAGCGCAAGCGCATCGAGACCATGGTCGCGGCCGAGCGGGAGCGGCTGGCCGTGACCCTCAGGAGCATCGGCGACGGCGTCATCACCACCGACATCAAAGGGAACGTGGTGCTGATCAACAAGGTCGCCGAACGGCTGACCGGCTGGAAACAGACCGAAGCCCAAGGCAGGCCGATCAAGGAGGTTTTTCCCCTGCAGGACGAAATGACCGGCGCGCCCCGCGTGAGCCCCGTCGAGCAGGTGCTCAGGACCTGCAGTGCATGCGAACTCGAAGGGCAGGCCCTCCTTGTTGCGCGGGACGGATCGCGGTTCATCATCACGGACAGCGTCGCCCCCATTATGGACAAGGACAGCGTGATGTCCGGCACGGTGCTGGTCTTTCGCGACATCACCGAGCGGAGAAAGCTGGAGGACCGGATCAGCAAGTCCGAAAAGATCGAATCCCTGGGCGTGCTGGCCGGAGGCATTGCGCACGATTTCAACAACCTGCTGAACGCCATCATCGGCAACATCGATATCGGCAAGAGGTTCTCGGCGCCGGAGAGCGAAGTGTACAAAAGCCTGGTGCGCACGGAAAAAGCCTCGACCAGGGCGAAAGAACTGACGCAGCAGCTCCTTACTTTTTCCAAGGGCGGTGCGCCGGTCAAAAAACTTGCGGCCATCGGGGACCTGATCCGCGATAGCGCCGACTTCGGCACACGGGGTTCCGCGGTGCGGTGCGAATTCTCTTTGCCTGAGGACCTGTGGGCTTCCGAGATCGACGAGGGGCAGATCAGCCAGGTCATCAATAACCTGGTCATCAACGCGGTGCAGGCAATGCCGAAGGGCGGGACCATCCGCATCAGCGGACGCAACGCCCGGGTACGGGCCGGCGAATTTCAAGAGCTGAAGCCGGGAAACTACGTGAACATCATCGTTCAGGACACGGGGCGGGGGATCCCGCAGGACCAGATCGGACGGATCTTCGAGCCCTACTTCTCCACAAAAGAAGGCGGCAGCGGCCTCGGGCTGGCAACGACCTACTCGATCATCAAAAAGCACGAAGGGGCTGTCGACGTTGAGTCCACGGTGGGGGACGGCACCACCTTCACGATCTTCCTGCCGGCCTCGCCCGAACATGCCGGGCCTGCTGTCCCGCTTTCTCCCGCGGCCCCCGATGAAAAGAGAACGGGCCGGGTCCTGCTCATGGATGACGACGAGATCGTCAGGGAA
>MHDY01000209.1:11976-15238 GCA_001803705.1 Nitrospirae bacterium GWC2_56_14
CGCGGCGGACGGGAACGCGGCGATCGAGATGTACCGGAAGGCCCGGTCCGGGAAAGCCCCTTTCGACGTCGTAATCATGGACCTTACCATTCCCGGCGGGAGGGGCGGCAAGGAAGCTATCAGGGACCTGCTGGAGATCGATCCGGCCGCAAAGGCCATTGTTTCCAGCGGGTATTCCAATGACGCGGTCATGGCGAATTACGGCGGGTACGGTTTTGCCGGGATCATCATCAAGCCCTACACCATGGATGAATTGAGCGACGAGCTGCAGCGGATCATGGGGAGAGGATAAAAAGGGAACAGCATGTGTCATTATTTAATGCGTTCGTATTAGTTACGGCAGTTGGCCACATAAGTCACAAAATTCACACAGTAACATCAGTCGCTTAACGCAGAAAGCATAGTCATCTTCATGGTAATGTGCTTTATGTGCCTTTTGTGGCTGAACAGCTCTTTTTAGGTTCACCAACCCCCACCGTAAAAAAAGAAAGCGAACCGAAATCGCCGTGTCAGCGCCAAAGTCCGGAAAGACCAGAACGCGAAAGCCCCGGAGCATCGTGGACATCGACCTTGCGTCCCTCCGCTCCATCGAGCATGACTGCGACTGCTGTGCCTCGGGCGAATCGTGCTGCTGTTCGACCTACGAGGTCTGCGTTACCGCCGCTGAAATGCGCCGGATCATCCGGATCATGCCCGAGGTGGTAAAGTTCTGTCCTCACCTTGGAAGGTCGGACGGATACGACAATGTGTTCGAGTACGTTGAGCCCGGCCTCTATGCCATTGACACGACCGAGGACGGACTCTGTTCGTTCGCGTATCGTGTCCGGCGAAGGATCCAATGCGCCCTGCACTCGGCAGGACTGGAGCGGGGGATCCCGCTCTCGGCAGTGAAGCCGAAAGCATGCCTGCTTTGGCCCCTGACCTTTTCCGAGGGCGCGGAGGTCCTGTCGCTCACCGATGATGCGCTTCTTTTTCACTGCAACAGGCCGAAACAAAAAGGCTCGAGCCCGCTCAGCTCGAGTTTTACCGAAGCCATCGAGCAGGTCTACGGCGAGGGCAGGGGAAGGCTGGTGGAGCGAGCGGCAGGCAAGGGGATAAAGCGTCTGAAGCTTGCCCGCCGCCGCTGATACGTTTTCGTAACTCTGAACACTGAAGAGCTTTATACCAGGCAAAAACTATTTTATCCGCAGATTACGCAGATTTTAAAAAAAATCAGTTTTGCTTTGATCTGCGAAATCTGCGCAATCTGCGGACAGTGTGTTGACCTGATCAAGTACTTACGAGTTTAAATGACCATCAAACAGGAACAACCCTCCAACATCGTCCTTATCGGGATGCCCGGCGCAGGCAAGAGCACGGTGGGTATTCTTCTCTCCCGGCTGACCTGCCGCGGATTCGTTGATACCGACGTGCTCATCCAGACATCGCAGGGCAGGTCCCTGCAGGACATCGTTGACACTTCGGGCCACCTGGCTTTGCGCGCCATTGAAGAAACGGCCATTCTCGGGCTTGCTGTCCGCCACAGCGTCATCGCCACCGGCGGCAGCGCCGTGTACAGTCCTGCTGCCATGGCCCATCTGAAAAAACACGGCATTGCCGTTTTTCTGAACGTGACCCTGCGCACCCTGGGTTCACGGGTCCGCGATTTCTCGACACGCGGCCTTGCCAAACGGCCGGACCAGGGCCTTGAAGACCTGTTCGCGGAGCGCTTCTCGCTGTATATGGAGTATGCCGATGTCGTTGTGGACTGTAATGACCTGACGCATGATGAGGTCTGCGCAGCGATCATGAAGAAGCTGAAGGAGGGAGGCTGCGCGCCGGGGCCCGAAGGAGCGCGGCAGCCTCCGGAATAAAAAACAGGTCCTCGCAACGAGGATGGCCCTGTCCTTTTGCGCGGGGGAGGACTAGGGCTTGATGGTTGCTGTGCCGGCAAGCTGCACGGTCTCGGTCAGGGCCCGCTCTCTGTTGTTCAACCAGGGAGCCTTTTCCTCTTCCTGATCAGCAAGCCGCCATGCCCGCCTGTAAAGGCCCCTCGGTTGCTTGATAACGACCCGGAACTGTCCCTGTTCCAGAGAAACCGGCATGACCACGCCGGCCTCCCGCGCAAGAAGGTCGGCCTGCATGAGCGCCCATTCGCTTCCGCTGGTGAATCCGGCGTCCCTGCCCACCGGAAACCCCGCTGCAAATCCCGCCCCCAGTAAAGCCAGCGACAACGCCACCTGCGTTATGATCTTCATGTTCTTCTCCTTTCGACTGATGAGCATGAGGCGAAAGAAATATAAAACATGACCTATCAATAAAAATATAACATATGCGGAGGTATGATGCAGCGAACGTCAAGAACTTTATGCCAATGCCGGGCACTTTGCCCGGGCCTGATCGATGTAATCGATTCTTCTTTGCAACTTTCTTCTTACGGCGAAAGAAAAAATAACTTTGATGAGGGGTGCGTTTGCATCAGGGCAAGCCGCTCTTGACCTGCAGGCTGTTAAAGCTTTTCGGCAATCAGCTAGAACACCGTTTCCAGGTGAGGCCGGCCATGAACGCTGAATATTGACAGCCGTGTAAGGATTTGGTAGTATGCCGCACTGCTTTCGCAACTCATGAACAAGGAGAACATTATGGGCAAGATCCTCGTATTCCTATCGCTTATGGCAACGCTGCTGACGGCCGGGCCGGCAATCGCCGGCAACCAGGCGGCGCCGCTCAGCACGCCGGAGCTCAAGCAGGTCATCGGTTCGGGCAAAAAAAGTACGCTCGTTTTTTTCCAGAATCCCCTGGGCGGGCCCTGCAGGGTGCAGAAGGAGATCCTGCAGAAGCTCCAGCAGGACAGAAAAAATAATTTCAACATTGCCAACGTAAGCACCATGAAGGCCGAGGACCAGAAGGCGTTCTACGATTACGGCATCAGGAACCTGCCGATGCTGGTGCTGGTGGACAAGCAAGGCAAGGTCGGCCGCGTTTTCCCCCCGGGGATACAGAGCTATGAGGCACTGGCCGCGGCGCTGGACGGATCGCGCTAGTGGACCTCGGACTGGCGAATATTCTGCTGGCCATGGGCGCTGGGCTGGCGAGTGTGCTCTCTCCCTGCGTGCTTCCCGTCATCCCGGTCATCATGGCCGGGGCGGACCCCAAGGACCGCCTCCGCCCCCTGCTGGTGGTGCTGGGGCTTTCCCTTACGTTCATGGCTATGGGGGCGGTATCGTCCCTTTTCGGCTCGCTGCTGATCGGCCGCACGCGCACCATCGAAGTGGTCGGCGCG
>MHDY01000210.1:0-578 GCA_001803705.1 Nitrospirae bacterium GWC2_56_14
CAAAAGGTTAAATTTAGCTTGACATTTTTGGGAGAATAATAGATATTACCAGTCTCCAAGTGGTTGGAACCGGGCGGATAGCTCAGCTGGGAGAGCACAGCCCTTACAAGGCTGGGGTCACAGGTTCGATCCCTGTTCCGCCTACCATTAACACAGTCCGGAAGTTCTGAGTACAATGTTATGTAGTCCCTTTCTTTTAAGGGGTGGTAGTTCAGTCGGTTAGAACGTCCCGACGTGTCGGGAAGGTCGCAGCTTCAAGAACAGTGTTATTGTTGGTCCCTTTCTTTAAGGGGTGGTAGTTCAGTCGGTTAGAACGCCTGCCTGTCACGCAGGAGGTCGCGGGTTCGAGTCCCGTCCGCCCCGCCATTTAAGCCCCTTCCTTTGAGCTACGCCTTTCTCCGAGTATCTTCTCCCCCGCTTATCTACGCGGCCTTCTTTTGCGCAAAGGCCGGGACAAAAACCGTGGTGCAGAACTCATCCAGGGTGGTCGGCGTAGATATGCCGTTCTCCCGTTTCACGGAGATGCGTCCTTCGTTAAACGCCCGGCTCATCTCGACATAGAGCCTGCTCATGTCAGG
>MHDY01000210.1:657-10748 GCA_001803705.1 Nitrospirae bacterium GWC2_56_14
TTGATGCCGACGGTCGTCGTCGCTTCGGCCAGCGTAAGGTCGCGCGGGCCGAGCAGGTTGGCGGTCGACGTACCGGCATTATCCCGTCGCTTCAGAAGACGTTCGGCTGCGAAGGCCGCGATGTCTCTGGTGGCGATCATGGGCATTCTGAGGTCGCCCCGGACCGCGCTGCCGTTGATGCCCTTTGTTCTGATCAACTCGATTCCCCCGAGCAGGTTTTCCATGAAGTATGCCGCACGCAGGTGCAGCACATTAAGCCCCTTGATCCGGTTCAGCCGTTCTTCCAGACGATGCAGCCCCGTGATCGGTCCGGTGCCGGAGGTCAGCTCTCCCCCGACGCTGGACAGGTTGACCACCCGCGTGATCTTTGCATCCTGCAGCGCCTTTGCAATGCTCTCCCCGACCTTGTCGGCATAGGACAGGAAGTTCCCGGCCGTGTAATTCGGCGGGATCAGGGTGAACACCGCATCAGCTCCGGTGAAGGCCTGGGTGAGAAACTCCGTGTCCAGGATATCGCCGGCAAAGGCTTCCGCATATTTTCCCACGAGCGGCCGCAAGCGATCTTCCGATCGTGCGACCATCCGCACTTTTTCCCCCTGTGCCGCAAGCGTCTCGACGATCTTTTTGCCTACCTTGCCAGTGGCTCCCAAAATGGTATACATGACATCCTCCTTTGGCGCCTGAATTCCTTAGCAGTTCAATCAGGACCCTAATGCTCTCTATTAATTCAAAGTTAGCACCGCAGCCGGGGGATGTCAACGGGTTATGGTACGACCGGCCGGAAAAAAACAGGGGTAGCAACTTCCCTGTCGGACGATTTTGGCCGAGAAATACCTCTGGTTCGGCTAAACCCCCATTACCCCAAAATCGACCGGCTGCAAATACAACGGGAGCATGTCGAGGACCAGATCGATTCGGCAAGTAAGGTCGCGTCAAAAAAGAGGACGATAAAACCGCTGGAAGATACGGTCCGCGCGCTGATCCGAAAAACCATCAGGCTGAATCGGCAGCGGGAAGCCCTTCTTGCAACAAGCGCGGGAGAATTGAACAGACAGGGAGTCGACGCGGTACAATCCTGCAGAAGCAATAAGCGTTTCCGGTCAGCCCTCAGTTGGTCCCTCGGCGTTGCTCCCACATGCACCAGCACGCCGGATACGCGGGACAACCATAATTCCACCGGCACGGCAGTCTGGAATCGGCTGCTTTCGCCCTCACGGACAGCGGCCAGCTGATCCTGCATGGAAGCTATCGCAGCAACGAATTAGTGCCGAATCGCAAACGGGCCGGCCGCTTCTTTGAGCAGGACAGTGTACGGGCCGGAGGCAGGGTACGGTTTGGAAGCTCAGACCTGAACTTCTGTCTTGAAGGCATGTATGTTGACGAACAGCGGCAAGGAGCGCGCCATTCCGATAGAAAGGTCCAATATGGCGCAGGCGCGGAGCATCGGATCGGTGACGACCTCTGGCTCGTCGTTGCGGTCAGGAGTGATAAATACAATAGCGAAGGGAATCATTTAGCTCTGCTGGGCAGTCTCAAGTGGGCTTATTCTCCCTGACCGGCAATGAAGTTTATTAGTGAGCAACCGGGCCTTGGATCTGCCTCATGCCTTCACTGAGGTCGCTCGGTGAGGGGAATTCCTCGAAGCGCTTAACCCTGCGATATATTATCTTCTGCTGAATTCAACGGCGAAAACCATTCGTCCCTACCCACCCTGCCCGAACTGCATCTCAAGCCCGAACATGATCCCCGGCACCGCATTGAACCGGCGGTCACGCGGGAACCGCACCTGCGGCGTAATGTCGAAGTACATCCAGTCGCGCCAGAAGCGCTGGCGATAGCGGGTAGCGACCACGACTTCCTGTAGAACATCGTGGGCGCCTGTCTGGAAGCTGGCCCCCGCGTTGTAGCTCAGGGCGCTGGTCGTGCTGAGAGGCTGGGACAGCGAGAAGACCAGTCCGTAATAATAGCCCGGCAGCTTTTCGAACCAGCTGCCGTTCAGGGAAGCGCGGAAAAAGAACGCCTCGCCCAGCGGTCGTTCGAGGTCCACCGTGGTCGAAGAGGACCACTTCGTATCCGTCCAATAGGGGAATTCCTGGGTAAACCGCAGGTCCCAGTTGTCCAGGCGAGAGAGCCTCCGGTAGTGGGGACGGGCGAACGAGACCACGTGCCCGTTGCGGTAGCGGATCCCGATCTTGGCGTTGATGTTGTATCGCTCACTTGATCGGATCAGATAACCGAGGGCAGCGGAGGTATTCCGCCTGGTATTCTCGACAGGCGCCGGCGAAGCGAGCAGGCCTTGCCCTAACTGGTTCTGGTCGTCCTCATTGGGGTCTCCGGCGATGATCAGGTTCGCCTTGTTCTTCAGCTGGGGCAGGATCAAGACCAACTTCACCCTGGTCTTGAAGGTCCAGTGGGCGTGGTTTTCGATAAAACCTTCATACCGGACGACCGCGCGCGTCTCGTTCTCCTCTACGGCGTAGCGCGGATCGTAAAAAAATGAATCAAGCCACCGGGATGATTGGAGAAGGTTTTTCGTTATATCGGCCTGGAGGGTATCTAAAAAAGTCGGTCCCGCCGGCCCCAGCCGGACCGGATCCTCCTGCTTGAACGGCACGGGGGAAGATTTTTCCTGTTCACGGGTCGAGGTCGTTGCCGAGGTCAGCGAGGGTACGCCGGTCAGGGGGAACGGCGCCGTATCCAATGCATTGTCGGATGTTTCGGCAGATGCCGGGAGCGTCAAAGCACAGGAGATGGCCAGGACCATCCCGATGGACAGCATGAACGAACGAAAGGGTGGATATGAGCGGAAAGGTTTCAGCACTTCCTCCGGATTCTCAGGCAGCAGGCTCCTCACCGTATCGATCCATCGCTGTTCTGATAATTTGTTGCTGGATTTCGCGTGGTCCATGAAAGGTCATGATTGAATCACCGCCGCACTGCGGTTTTCGGGAACGATACCGTCAGCCAACAAAGGACCGGGACAGCGGCCCCGGCCCTTTGTGTAAAGCTAAACGGAGTGAGGATTCTTCCGGTTACCGCCCCAGGAGCGTGGTGAACTTGTCGTGATGGTCTTCCTCGTCCGCCAGGATCTGTTCGAAGAGCAGCCGTGTCGTGCTGTCGCCTTCGGCCTGCGCCAGTTTGATGATCTCCTTGTAGAGTTCGATGGCTTCTTCTTCCGCCTTGGCGTCGGCTTCGAGCATTTCCGTGATACTGCCGCCGACCTTGATGGGGTCCGGCTTGGTGGTGGGGACGACGTCGAAATAGAAGATCCGCTCAGCGATCTTTTCGGCGTGTTTCATTTCGGAAATGGCGACCTCTTCGAAGACATCGGCGATCTCGGCCGAGTTCAGGCCCTTGGCCATGACATGCTGCCACATATACTGCACCGTGACCTGGATCTCCCGGGCGATTGCCTTGTTCATCAGGTCCGTCAGTTTGCTGCTTGCTTTTTGTACCATTGTGCATCTCCTTTCGTTGTTGTATTAATGTTGTCTTATGCCGGTATTGTTAAAGGCGCTTGATGCCCCGGTGTTCGTTAAACTGCTCCTCTGCCCTGTCCGGGTCATCGGCGTTGTTCAGAATGAGCTGGCGCAGATGCTGATACCCTTCGAGTTCTATCTCGATGAATTCCACGGCCAGTTCGCCCGGCTTTGACCGGACGATCCTTCCGTCAGCCTCGATCTGCGCCTGGTGACCGGCTGCCTGGAGATGGATGCTGGCCCTGCAGGAAGTTCCGGGAAGCGGCCTCCCGCTGTCCGCCCGATCCAGTCCGGTGAGATGGAGACCGCTCATGCTGACATCGATGCCGGTTTTGGCATGGAGCGACCAATCGCCGGCATTGATAACCACCTCGGTATTAAAGGGAACCCTCACAAAACCCCGACGTTCATCGTGCTGTACGGTCATGGTGTGCCCTCGCTTCATGATCAATTTAAGTATACCAGCTTGCTCCCGTTTCAGCAATGATGAATACAGCTCATGAGTCTTTCCATAAATGCGGTTCTGAGGTGAAAAACCAGATCGCTGACGCAGGCGCATTCGTTTTTTTTCAATGACTTTGCCTGACTTGTTCCCTGTCCAGGGTTTGTTTCCTGGGAGCGGCAGAGGCTGCGCTGAGGCAAGCCACGTTTTGTTTGACAACCTTCCGGGATTCTGGTAAAACTGTATCTCGTATCGAGCGGGTATTTTGCCGTACAATCAGGCGATTACCATACTTTTAAGGAGGCTTGTAACACATGAAAAACATCCTTACCGCATTCATCGTTGCTATTGTCGTGCTCAGCGTGACGCCGGGATTCGCCCAGCAGGCGCCGAAGGCCGCTACGCCGCAGGAGATCAAGAAGATGTCGACGACCACGGCGGTCCTCGATACCAAATTCGGCAAGATCACCTTGAAGTTCTTTCCGGACGTTGCTCCGGGGCATGTGAAGAACTTCATCGACCTTGCCAAAAAAGGCGTCTACAATAAGACCGTGTTCCACCGCGTGATCCCCGGTTTCATGATACAGGGAGGCGACCCCATCTCCAAGGACCCTGCCAAGCGCCGGGCCTATGGCACCAGCGGGCCGGGATATACCATTCCCGCCGAGTTCAGCGACCGGCCGCACAAGCGGGGCACGCTTTCCATGGCGAGGACGAACGATCCCAACAGCGCGGGCTCGCAGTTCTTTATCTGTGTTGCCGACGCCCCGTTCCTGAACAAACAATATACCGTATTTGGTGAGGTGGTGAGCGGCATAGAGGTCGTGGACAAGATCGTTGCGCAGCCGCGCGACGCGAACGACAACCCCAATGAGCGCATCGAGATCAAGGTGAAGATCGTGGAAGGAAAATGATCCAATTGCGGAATTCGGATTTCGGATTGCGGATTGAAGGGCGCAGTAAAATAATGAGGAGATAGCGATCATGGCGGATACAAAGGCAGTGCTGGAGACCAAATTCGGGAACATCACCTTGAAATTCTTTCCCGATGTTGCACCGGGACATGTAAAGAACTTCGTTGATCTGGCTACCAAGGGATTCTACGACAACACCACGTTCCACCGGGTGATCCCCGGTTTCATGATCCAGGGCGGCGACCCGAACTCGAAGGACGCGAACAAAAGCAAGCACGGCACCGGCGGACCCGGCTACATGATCAAGGCCGAGTTCAATGCGCGGCCGCACAAACGGGGGACCCTTTCCATGGCGCGGGCTGCCAGTCCGGACAGCGCCGGCTCGCAGTTCTTCATCTGCGTAAAGGATTCATCGTTCCTGGACCGTCAGTACACGGTCTTCGGCGAAGTGGAGAGCGGGCTCGAGGTAGTGGACAAGATCGTTGCCGTTCCCCGCGATGGCAATGACAATCCGAACGAGCGTGTTGAGATGAAGGTGAAGATCGTAGAAGCGTAAAATCAGGGTCCAGGGGCCAGGTTTCAGGGTCCAGGTTTCAGGATTTTGAAGTCCAGGACCCTGGCTACTGGACCCTGGCCCCCTGTATTATTCGGAGAATTTTATTGAAGCAAGCTATTAACAAGATCGTTGTTGCCTATTCCGGCGGGCTGGACACGTCGGTCATCATCACCTGGCTCAAGGAGACCTACGGCGCCGAGGTGGTGGCTTTTACGGCCGATATCGGCCAGGGCGAGGAGCTGGAACCGCTGCGCGAAAAGGCCATCAGGACCGGCGCCTCCAAGATCTATATCGACGATCTCCGCGAGGAGTTCGTGCAGGATTTCGTGTTCCCCATGCTGCGGGCCAATGCGGTCTATGAGGGCCGCTATCTTCTCGGCACGTCCATTGCGCGTCCGCTGATCGCGAAGCGCCAGATCGACATTGCGATCAAAGAAGGCGCTGATGCGGTCTGCCACGGCGCGACCGGCAAGGGGAACGACCAGGTCCGGTTCGAGCTCACCTATTTTGCGCTCAAGCCCGACGTGAAGATCATCGCGCCCTGGCGCGAATGGACCATGAAGGGCCGCGAAGAGCTGATCGCCTATGCCGAGAAGCACAGGATCCCGGTGACCGCGACCAAGGCCAAACCCTTTTCCACGGACCGGAACCTGCTCCATATCAGTTATGAAGGCGGGGTGCTCGAAGACCCCTGGACCGAGTCAACGGACGATATGTATACCATGGCCGTGCCTGTTGAAAAAGCGCCGGACAAAGCCGAGTATGTCGAAGTGGAGTATCGGGCAGGTGATCCCGTTGCCATCAACGGGAAGAAGTATTCGCCGGCAGCGCTCTTGGCCGAGGCTAACCGCATTGCCGGAGCGCACGGCGTGGGCCGCGTCGATCTCGTGGAGAACCGCTATGTGGGCATGAAGTCCCGCGGGGTATACGAAACGCCGGGCGGAACGCTGTTGCATGCGGCGCACCGGGCAGTGGAGTCCATTACCATGGACCGCGAGGCCATGCATTTGCGCGACAGTTTCGTTCCGCGCTATGCCGAGTTGGTGTACTACGGCTACTGGTTCGCGCCGGAGCGGCAGATGCTCCAGGCAGCCATCGATGAATCGCAGAAGAACGTGACCGGCACGGCGCGGGTCAAGCTCTACAAGGGAAATTGCGACACCGTGGGCCGCAAGTCTCCTGTCTCGCTCTATAATCCCGAGCTCGCGACCTTCGAGGCCGACCGGGTCTATAACCAGAAGGACGCTGAAGGGTTCATCCGCTTGAACGCGCTGCGGCTCAGGATCGGGAACAAGGCTGCTCAGACAAAAAAGTAGAGTTTTGAGAAATTGACATAGTTCTAAAACTGAAGATTGCCACATAATGCACAGAAGTAAGACATAAAAACGAAAAGATCTTTTCTGCGTCTTTTGTGACTTATGTGGCTAATAAAGATTTCTTACGGGTTTATCTGAAATAAAAAGAAAGTATTGATACGTTATGGCAGCCAAAAAAACGAAGACCGTTAAAAAAGCAGCACCGAAAAAAGCCGCAGCCAAGGCCAAGCCCTGGGCCGGCCGTTTCACCGAGGCGACGAACGCGCTCGTGGAGGAGTTCACCGCCTCGATCCCCTACGACTGGCAGCTCTATCCCTACGATATTGCGGGCAGCATCGCCCATGCGGCCATGCTGGCCAAGACCGGCATCATCACCAAAAAAGAGGCCGGCCAGATCATCCGCGGGCTGCAGGAGGTCCTTGCCGAGATCGTGGAAGGCAGTTTCGACTTCAGCATCGAGCTTGAAGACATTCACATGAACATCGAGACCAGGCTGATCGAGAAGATCGGCCCGGTTGGCGGCAAACTACACACAGCGCGGAGCAGGAACGACCAGGTCGCTTTGGACATCCGTATGTACTTGCGCGATGTGATTACCGAGACCCACGATCTTCTGGCCGCGCTCCAGCAGGTGCTCGTGAGCCTGGCCGACCGTTACCAGAGCGTGGTGCTGCCCGGCTACACCCATCTTCAGCGGGCGCAGCCCGTTCTGCTGGGTCACCACCTTCTTGCATACTACGAGATGTTCTCGCGCGACCGCGGCCGCCTGGAGGACTGCTTCCGCCGGGTGAACGTGATGCCGCTCGGCGCCGGCGCCCTGGCCGGCACGGTACTGCCCATTGACCGGCAGTTCGTGGCCAAAGAGCTTGGTTTTGAAAGCGTATGCGAGAACAGCATGGACGCGGTCTCCGACCGGGACTTCGCCATCGAATTTACGGCTGCCTGCGCCCAGATCATGATGCACCTTTCGCGGTTGTCCGAGGAGCTGGTGCTCTGGTCGTCCGCGGAGTTCGGCTTCATTACGATCTCCGATGGCTTCACCACAGGGTCCTCCATCATGCCGCAGAAAAAGAACCCCGATGTGGCGGAGCTCACGCGCGGCAAGACCGGCAGGGTCTACGGCAATCTGACCGCGCTGCTCACGATCATGAAGGGGCTGCCTTTGGCGTACAACCGCGATATGCAGGAAGACAAGGAGCCGCTCTTCGACACGGCGGACACGGTGACGCGCTCGCTGGCTGTGTATATCGAGATGCTGAAGGGCATCACGGTGCACCAGGATGCGATGCGCAAGGCTGCCGAGGACGGATTCATTACCGCCACGGACCTCGCGGACTATCTGGTAAAAAAGGGCATGCCCTTCCGGCAGGCCCACGAGGTCGTGGGCAGGGCGGTCCTGCGCTGCCTGGAACTGCGATCGGGCCTTGCGGACCTACCGCTTACGGAATACAAAAAATTGTCCCCCCTGATCCGTGAAGACGTATACGCAGCGCTGTCGGTCGAAGCATCGGTGGGCAGAAGGACGTCTCAGGGAGGCACGGCGCCGACGAACCTGAAAAAGCGCCTCGCTGTGCTCAAAAAGCTGCGATGAGGGTCCGGTCCGAATGGTTGCTGGCTGCCGGCCTGGTCCTTGCGGTGGCGCTGGTCGCCTCCTGCGGCAGAAAAACCGACCCGCTCACGCCTGACAGCCCCCGGCCCGAAATGGTGCATGACCTCAAGGCCGTGGCGCGCGACGCTTCCGTGTTCCTGTCTTGGCCGGTCCCGACAAAAAATGCCGAAGGCAAGGCCATGAGCCCGGCAGACCTCTTCGGTTTCCGGGTCTTTCGCGCTGAGATCGAACCGGACCGGAAGCGGGCCCGCTTTCACCAGGTGGCCGAGATCGTGCTTGCCGCTCCCGCGCCCGCATCCGTCAGGAACGGCGCGGTCTTCTGGAGCGACGGCCCGTTGAAGTACGGCAGGGTGTATGCGTACCGGGTCGTTGCTCTGGGGATCAAGGGCGATGTGGCTTCCCCCTCGATAGAGGTGCGGACGGCGCCGCTCTTGTCCCTGGCCCCGCCCCGCGCAGTGACGGCCGTTGGCGGTGAGCAGCGCGTGGACCTTTCCTGGGAAGCGGTCAGCACAAGGGCGGACGGCAGTGTTTTTAACGGCTTTGTGGGATACAATGTGTACCGGCGTGACGAGGGCGGAGCCTACGACAGCGCGCCGCTGAACAACGAGCCGCTCAGAACGACGTCTTATTCGGACACGACCGCGAAGAACGACAAAACCTATTTCTACGCTGTGCGCGCGGTTGACAGCCCGGCATTGCCCTGGAAAGAGAGTCTCGACGCTCCCGAAGCAATGGCCACACCCCGGAACGTGACGCCGCCCGACCGGCCCACCGGCCTTACGGTCGTCCCGGGAGTGGGAAGGGTGTTCCTCACCTGGAATGAGAACAAGGAAGAGGACATGGCGGGCTACAATGTCTACCGTTCGGCAAAGGGCGGACGGGACCGTGAGCGCCTGAACGACAAACCGCTCGCCCGGACCACCTATTCTGACGAGGGCGTGGTCTCTGGAAGGTCCTATTCCTATGTCGTGACCGCGGTGGACCAGTCCGGGAACGAGAGCCAGCCTTCCAAGGAGCAGACCGCATACACGGAAAAGTTACGATGATGCATATCGTGAAAGAAAAAGAACGGACAGCAGCAATGCGCTCCAGGGAATTGATGACCCTGTTCAGCAGGAAGGGCCTGTGCCATGCATGATTTTCTCTATAAGAACGGGGAACTGTACTGCGAGGGCGTGCCGGTCAGCACGATCGCCCAGCGGGTAGGCACGCCGTTCTACTGCTACAGCAGCAACACCCTTGCCAATCACTATCGCGCCTTTGATCAGGCTTTTGCCGGGGTCCCGAACGTCATTTGTTTCGCGCTCAAATCGAACTCCAACGGCGCCGTCCTCCGGGTGCTCGGCAAGGAAGGGGCAGGGGCGGACATAGTTTCGGGTGGTGAGCTGTTCCGGGCGCTGCGGGCAGGCATCGACCCGAAGAAGATCGTGTACGCCGGTGTCGGCAAGCGGCGCGATGAGATAGAATATGCGATTAAGGTCGGCATTCTCATGTTCAACGTGGAGTCGGGCGAAGAATTGATCGCCATTGACCGCGCAGCGAAAGAGATGCATGCCAAGGCCCGGATCGCGCTGCGGGTGAATCCCAACATCGACCCCAAGACCCATGCCTACATCTCGACGGGGCTCAAGGAGAACAAGTTCGGCATCCCCATCGAAGAGGCGCTGGAGTACTACCAGATCGCCCGGGGGCTGGCGAACATCGAGGTGGTCGGGGTGCACCAGCACATCGGTTCCCAGATCACCGAGGTCCAGCCTTTTATCGACGCGCTGGAG
>MHDY01000210.1:10758-11184 GCA_001803705.1 Nitrospirae bacterium GWC2_56_14
GGTTCGTCAAGGAGCTGCGCGCCGCGGGAATGGACATCACGCACATCAACATCGGGGGAGGGATCGGCATCACCTACAAGGACGAGACCCCGCCGCTGCCGAAAGAAGTGGCCGCGGCCATCAAACCGATGCTGAAGGCAAGCGGCTGCACCATTGTCATGGAGCCGGGAAGGGCGCTGGTGGGCAACGCCGGCATCCTGGTGACCCGGGCTTTGTACCGCAAGGACAGCGGCGAAAAAAAGTTCCTCATCGTGGACGCGGGCATGAACGATCTCATCAGGCCGAGCCTCTATGACGCCTATCACGATATCAAACCGCTGGTGGAGCCGTCGTCGCCGAAGCACGAGACCTACGACGTGGTCGGGCCGATCTGCGAGTCCGGGGATTTCCTGGCCAAGGACCGGAGTCTTCCGGTCATAAAGCCCG
>MHDY01000210.1:11267-13837 GCA_001803705.1 Nitrospirae bacterium GWC2_56_14
GTGATCGTCAGAGGAAACGACTACTTCGTTGTGCGCGAGCGCGAGACCTACAGCGAACTGGTCAAGGGCGAAAAGGTCCCCAGGTGGTTGGACTAGCAATTGCGGATTTCGGATTGCGGAATGAAAGGCAGAACACTGGACTCAGGAAAGAACATGAAAAAAATTCCTTTTTATAAAATGCAGGGAAGCGGCAATGATTTTATCCTGATCGACGACCGGAAGGGGATCCTGAGGGGGACGAGCCTGAAGAATCTTGCCAGGACCGTCTGCGACCGCCACTATTCCGTGGGCGCTGACGGGCTGATCGTGATCGTGCCGTCCCGCAAAGCGGACTTCAAATGGCGGTTCTTCAATGCCGACGGAAGCGAGGCCGAGATGTGCGGGAACGGATCGCGCTGTGCCGCACGCTTTGCGTTCCTCAAAAAGATCGCGAAAAAGACCATGACCTTCGAGACCCTGGCGGGGATCATCCGGGCGGAGGTCAAGACCGAGACCGTAAAAGTGCAGCTGACGGGCGCAGGTCTTTTGCGCCAGAATATTTCAATTCCCTTCGAGGGTGGGGCGCGCACGGGCCACTTTATCAATACCGGTGTGCCCCATGTCGTCTATCTGTCGGGCGACCTCGCCACGGAGGACGTTGACGGCGTGGGCAGGCGCACCCGCTATCATGACCTCTTCAAACCTGCAGGCACGAATGTGAACTTCATCCAGGTGCTGGGAAAGCACAAGCTCAGCATCAGGACCTACGAACGCGGCGTCGAGGGCGAGACCCTGGCCTGCGGCACCGGTTCGGTGGCGGCTGCGCTCGTGGCGGGCTCGCTCCGGATGGTCGCATCGCCGGTCCAGGTCACGACGCGCAGCAAAGAAAAACTGACGATCACGTTCGAAGGCGATGCGGAAGAATTCGGTGCTATTTACCTCGAAGGCGAGGCAAAGGTGATCTGCGAGGGGACATTGTTCGTTTAAGATTCCAATAACCAATCACCAAATGACAATAAGCACCAATCGAGCAGCAAGTTCCAAACGTTTGGTCAATGGAATTTACTTGGTGCTTGAGCTTTAAGTTTTGGAATTTGATTTCCAAGGGAGGCTGGTATGTTCAAGGGTTCAATGGTAGCAGTAGTAACTCCGTTCAAGAACGGGAAGCTGGACGAGAAAGCGCTCGGCGATCTCATCGAGTTCCAGATCAAGAACGGGACGGATGTGATCGTGCCGTGCGGAACGACCGGCGAGTCGGCCACGCTCTCGCATGAGGAGCACCACCGCGTGGTGGAGTTCACGGTGCAGACCGTGAACAAGCGCGTTCCCGTGATCGCCGGTGCAGGCTCGAACAGCACCAGCGAGACCGTGGAGCTCACGAAATATGCGCAGAAGGCGGGCGCGAACGGCGTATTGCTCATCACCCCCTACTATAACAAACCCACGCAGGAAGGCCTCTACCGCCATTTCAAGCATGTGGCGGAGACGGTGGATATCCCGATCATCCTGTACAATGTCCCGGGCAGAACGAGCGTGAACATGCTGCCAAGCACCGTGGCGCGTCTCCGTGAACTGAAGAACATCGTCGGGCTGAAAGAAGCCACCGGCGATCTGAAGCAGATCAGCGAGATCCTCCGGCTCTGCGGCAGGGATTTTGACGTGCTTTCCGGCGACGATTTCACCACGCTTCCCATGCTTGCCATCGGCGGTGTGGGCGCTATATCGGTGACCGCCAATGTCGCGCCTGCCGACTGCGCCGGGATGTTCGACGCGTTCTTTGCCGGCAAGATGGAGGAGGCGCTCAAGTTCCATTACAAGATGGAGCCGCTGCACAGCGCCATGTTCATCGAGACGAACCCGATCCCGGCCAAGACCTCCCTGGCGCTCATGGGCAAGATCTCGGAAGAGTTCCGTCTGCCGCTCTGCCCCATGAGCGATGCGAACAAGGACAAGCTCAAAAAGACGCTGAAGGAGTACGGGCTGATCTCATAAGGCAAATACCTGAAACCCGTAAAGCCTGAACAAAATTTGCCACGAAGACTCGAAGTCACGAAGAATGGCAAAACTTTTAAGCTACTGTTTTACCGGTTAGAGTAAGGCCGTCCTTCGTGTCTTAGTGCCTTCGTGGCAAAACATTCTTGCCACTTTGAGTTGAATTTGATCCCATAGTGGTTGAAAAAGAGGTTTATCATGATCAAAACAATCGTAACCGGCGCGGCCGGCCGCATGGGCTCGCGTATCATCAACGTCCTTTCGACCTCGGAGGGCATCGCTCTCTCCGGGGGAGTGGAACGAAAAGGGCATGCACTCCTGGGACAGGATGCAGGAGGCCCGGCAGGCGTCTCCGCGATGGGCGTCAAGATCAGCGATGATCTTGCGGCTGCGCTCAAGGCTGGGGACGTGCTGATCGATTTCACCACGCCAGAGACCAGCCTCGAACATCTCCGCCTGTGCGCCGAGCTTGGCAGGGCCGCGGTGATCGGTTCGACCGGTTTTACCAAGGAACAACTGGCCGTGGTAAACACCTATGTCCAGAAGGTCCCTTGCGTGCTTTCACCGAACATGAGTATTGGTGTGAACCTCTGCTTCAA
>MHDY01000211.1 GCA_001803705.1 Nitrospirae bacterium GWC2_56_14
GCTTTTGGGGCTCATCACGTACCTGACCGCTGGCGAGAAGGAAGTGCGGGCCTGGACCATTACCAAGGGGACCAAAGCGCCGCAGGCCGCCGGCAAGATCCATTCGGATTTCGAAAAGGGCTTTATCCGCGCCGAAGTGTTCCACTTCGACGACCTGGTGAAATATAAGACCGAACAAGCGGTCAAGGCCGCAGGATTGCTCCGTTCCGAAGGCAAGGAATATGTTGTAAAGGACGGCGATATCATGAACTTCAGGTTCAACGTGTAGCGATTGATCGCAGCATGAATATTCACAAAACAGAACGGCGGGTGGAACAGAGACCCCGCCGTTTTTTTATTCATGCGGTCTCATTATGGATGATCTGCAAGCAGGTTGTTGAAAAAAGAGCGTCTTTACCGCAACAGCTCAAGTTGTTATCTTGACAACGCAATAAAAGCATAACAACCTGATTTTATGGAAATTTATTTGCAACAAAGTGCTTGACTTTCCGCCATTCGAACAATATAATTACTTCAGACAATAAAAAACAGTTATGTCTGGCTGCGGGTAGCAGGCCAACTTCTGAACCAGGAGGTGCGGTATGGCTGATAGGAAAAAAACAGGTGAACGCCCCATAGGTCAAATGCTGATGGAAAAAGACCGGATCGTGCCGCAGGACCTCGAGTTCGCCCTTGATCATCAGAAGAACAGCCACGATCTTATCGGACAGATCCTGGTCCGCATGGGCGCCTTACGAGAGACTGAGCTCAATGAAGTCCTTGTTGAACAGTCCGAGACATCGCATTAGACGCAAGCGGGAGGCGCCTCTGCAAACTGCTTCCAGCTTCTTTCTTCCTAATTCCTCCTTGGCCTCCGCGATGTGAGTTCTTGGCGCACTCGCGGAGGTTCCCCCCTCTCTTTTTCCACCTAAAAATAAAATCATATTGTAGTTACTCAATGGTTTATGGTATTTTACGTGCTTGGCATGGTGTCGACGCGGAGTGCGGGGGCCCATCGTTTTAGCGTTTTAGCCAAACTTGGACACGGTGGAACCGAAAGTTCAAAAGCTAAAGGGCGTCTCTCGCAATGGCCGATGAACGGTCCACTCTGAGGACGCAAAGGTCGCCAAGAAAAACCTGAAACAAGACTTGATTCAGGTTTTAAACCAAAAAGAACTCAAGGTTTCCTTTGCGTCCATTGCGAGAAACAACCTTTCCGTTTTTTTTATAAAAGGATCTTACCATGTATCGACTTCTTATTTATTTCATCGGCCTCCTGCTCTGCCTGCTCCCGCTCGCGGGACAGGCGCAGGAGCCGGCTGACGAAACACTGACTATTACAACAGTAGGCGACATCATGATGGGCACGACCTATCCCGAACCCCTGCTGCCGCCCCATGATGGTCAGGGCATCTTCGATGCCGTGAAGGGGTCGTTCCAAGGAGCGGACATTCTCTTCGGCAATCTCGAAGGCCCGCTGCTCGATGAGGGTGAATCGACGAAATGCAAAAATCCGGGCAAGACCTGCTACGCCTTCAAGACGCCGCCGCGGTACGTCGTCTACCTTAAAGATGCGGGCTTCACCGCGCTGAACATTGCGAACAACCACGCTTCCGATTTCGGCAAAGAAGGCGTTGAGAGCACCCTCAGCACCCTCGGAGCCGCGGAGATCCAGCCTGTGGGGGGCAAGGCAATTGCCACGTATATCATCAAGGGCAGGCGCATTGCCGTGGTGGGATTCTTCTACTTCGAGGGGCCTTACGCCTACCCTATCCAGAATACGACCGGGGCCGCGAAGATCGTCCGGTCGCTTAAAGATGCGAACGATCTGGTGATCGTTTCGTTCCACGGCGGCGCGGAAGGCTCAGCTGCCCAGCATGTGACTGGTGAAACCGAAGAATTCCTCGGCGAGGACCGGGGCAATGTGGCTGCTTTCGCGCACGCGGTCATCGACGCAGGCGCCGACCTGGTGCTCGGGCACGGTCCGCATGTGCTGCGCGCGCTTGAACTGTACCGGGGAAAGCTCATTGCCTACAGCCTCGGGAACTTCCTTGTCTATGAACGCTTCAATCTCGATGGGCCCAACGGTGTGAGCGCGGTGCTCACGGCGAATCTGGATGCGGTGACAGGCGACTTTCAGGACGGGCAGCTTGTACCGGTGAAGCTCGGCACCCAGGGGATCCCGGTCTTGGACAGCAAAAGAAAAGCGATCACACTGATGCGGAATCTGACGAAGCAGGACATCAAAGCACCGGGGCTCATCATTGCCGAGGATGGCGCTTTGCGGTTGAAGGTTGAAGAACGGAAAGGCCCGCCAGGTACAGCCGGCATCAGCTGCTACGGTTTCGGCGGTTACCGCGACGCACTTCGACAGTCATTGAGCAGGGAGTTTTGAAGGGGACTAGTGCCGGGAGTTGTAAATTACTATACCTATGCAATTCAACTAGGATCACCCCACCTAACCTCCCCTTGGCAAGGGGAGGGACACACTAGCCCCTCCTTGCCAAGGAGGGGTTGGGGAGGTGGTTCGACCCTGGTCAATTGGTCTTTTAAAATTTGCTTAATTCATCCTTTTATTATATTCTTTGCAATGTAAGCCGTCATACCCGCGAAAGCGGGTATCCAGGGCGAAGTGATCAATTGAAAGGGCTGGATTCCCGTTTCCACGGGAATGACGAAAGAAGGCTGTTGCGGATGAAAGGATCTTCTCCGATGAAACGTATCTCATTAATCGTTTCCCTATTGTTCCTGGTAATGGTCATTCCCGTACTGGCCGGCGAGCAGTCACCCCCCAAACCTGCCGCTGCGGACAAGTGCATGGTCTGCGGCATGTTCGTTGCCAAATATCCGGACTGGGCCGCGGTCATCGTGTTCAAGGATTCCGTCACCCGTTTCTTTGACGGTCCCAAGGATTTGTTCACGTATTACTTCGCGATCAAAAAGTACGATTCTAAAAAGGACCGGGCCGATATTGACACCATCTGGGTGAAGGATTATTATACGCTCTCGTTCATCGACGGCAGGAAGGCTTTCTTCGTCATCGGCAGCGACGTTCTCGGTCCCATGGGCAAGGAGCTGATAGCATTCAAGTCCGCAACCGACGCAAAGGCGTTCCTGAAGGACCATGGCGGGAAGAAGGTGCTGCAGTTCAAGGACATCACTCCCGAAGTCATGAAGCAGCTCGAATAAGGCAAGTCGTGATTCGCCACATAATTCACATAAAGCACATAAGTAAAAACGTAGAGATAAAAAATTATTTTCTGTGTCTTTTGTGACTTATGTGGCAAAAAAAGATTTAACGATTCGCTTTTCTCCGTGCCTCTGTAACTCCGTGGTGAAAAAATTCTTAAGGATGGAATCTTGATCAAGACCCACCGCATACGCAAATCTACCGTCTTCCTCGTCCTGACGATCGTCAACGTCATGGCCTTTTCCCTGCTCATGCTGCACGCGCGGTCTGTGCAAGGCCGGGCCGGGGAGCTGCTTGCATCGAGCAGCCGGATCGCAAGGGAACTGCAGCTCACGGACCTCTGCCTCTTTACCGAGGCGCGGTATACGCGCCACCCTGCCATGGGCGATGTCCATGCCGCGTTCCAGGACCATCCAATCGCTTTGGAGCATTTCCCGTCGGGTTCCTTGGTGCCTGCCCCGCTTCCGCTGGTGAGATGAAATGAATAGAACGATCGAACGCCACAAGAACATCCTCGAGTTCTCCCTTTCGTCGCTCCTCCGCCGAAAGACCAAGAACGCTTCGCTGCTCGCCATTTACACGCTCATTGTGTTCGCCATCGCGTCGCTGCTGTTCTTTCTGTCCGCCATGAAGCGCGAAGCATTGCTGATCCTGAAGGACGCGCCGGACATGGTGGTCCAGCGGATGGAGGCGGGCAGGCAGGACCTGGTGCCGCTGTCCTATGCAAAGGAGATTGCGGCTTTGCGCGGCGTGCGCGAAGTCAAGCCGCGGCTCTGGGGCTATTATTACGATTCGCCGTCAGGCGGGAACCTGACCGTCATGACCGCTGAAATGCCTGCCGGGTTCATCAAGATCGGCAGCGGCGTTTCGCGCCTGCGCCGCGCGACCGCGGCGGACGTTATCGTGCTCCAGAGCTATGATAATGAAGTGCCGCTCATGCTCGAGATCGAAGAGGTCCTGCCCTACGAATCAGAGCTTGCAGCAGCCGACCTCGTGATCATGTCGGAGCTCGACTTCCGGAAGCTCTTCAAATTTCCGCAGGGCCATGCAACGGACCTCGCGCTTACGGTCGCGAACCCTCGCGAGCTTTCGACGCTTGCCGGAAAGATCGTGGACAAGTTCCCGGACGCGCGGCCAATACTCAAGAGCGAGATGCTCCGGACCTATGATTCCATCTTCGACTGGCGCGGCGGCATGATGCTCGTTATGATGATCGCGGCGGTGCTGTCCTTCATCATCTTTGCCTGGGACCGGGCTACAGGCCTCAGCGCCGAGGAGCGGAAGGAGATCGGCATCCTGAAATCGATCGGCTGGGAAACATCGGACGTACTGCTCCTCAAGTTCTGGGAGGGGGCGGTCATCTCGCTTTCCGCTTTCTTCTTCGGCGTCATCGCGGCCTATGTTCATGTCTACTTTTTCTCTGCCCCGCTTTTCCAACCGGTGCTCAAGGGCTGGTCCGTGCTCTACCCGCAGTTCAAGCTGGTGCCGGCAGTGGACACGTACCAGCTTGGCGTGCTCTTTTTCCTGACCGTGGCGCCTTATACCTTCGCTACGATCATACCCTGCTGGCGCGCGGCCACCATCGATCCCGATGCCGCCATGAGGTCGTAACATGAACATGATCTCTCTTACGAACATATCCAAAAGCTTTCACGTGGGCAAGGCGAGCCAGTTCGTGGCGGTCAATGACGTGAGCCTCGACATCGAGCCGGGAAAGGTCACGATCCTGAAAGGCCCGAGCGGCTCGGGCAAGACCACGCTCATGACGCTCATCGGCTGCATGGCGCGGCCAACGTCGGGCAGGATCGTGCTGTCGGGGATGCGGGCCGCATGGATGGCTTCGGAAGAGCCGGCCGGAGTTGAGATCACGAGCCTGCCTGAGCGGTTTTTGAACGACATCCGGCGCAGGACCTTCGGCTTCGTGTTCCAGCAATTCAATCTCCTTAAGGGTATATCAGTGCTCGAGAATGTCATGCTGCCGGCCTACCCAACAGGGGAAGACCATCGCGAATTCGCAAAGCGCGCAGGGGTGCTTTTGGAGCAGTTCTCGATCGCGCGCCATGCGTCATCTCCTGTTGAATGGCTGTCCGGCGGAGAACTGCAGCGCGTAGCCATTGCCCGCGCACTCATCAACGATCCCTCGGTCATCATTGCCGACGAACCCACGGCGCATTTGGATACCGCGCTCTCCCGGGAGTTCATGACGATCGTAGGCACGCTCAAGAAAGCAGGAAAGACCATCCTGATCGCGAGCCACGATCCTATTGTGTTCGATTCCCCCCTGGCTGACCGGGTCGTTGAGATGCGCGACGGCGTGATCACTTCCTCCGGGCCAAAGCCATGATCCTTCATCCCGCAGTCCTTTCGCTCATGACCATGTCGCTGCTCGCCGGCATCATGGTGCTTCTTGCAGGCGCGGTGGGCGTGCGGATTCTCTTCTCATGGAACATTAAAAGCGGCAGCGAACTCCAGTTAAGCCTGGAGCGCCAGACCTATCTCGTCTCGACCATCCTGGCCTATACCTTCGTGTTCCAGATCCTGTCGCTCTTCCTGTACATCTACACAGCCGACAACCTGCACGGCCTGTTCGTAGGCGCCATGTGCGCCGCAGGCACGCTGAACGTGAACGAATACGGCTACCCGGTCCTGCTGCTCAAGATCGTGAACTTCCTTCTGGCAGGGACCTGGCTCATCGTAAACTATGCCGACACCCGGGGCTACGATTACCCGCTCATCCGGGCAAAATATGCGCTGCTCCTTTTGATCGCCCCGCTGGTGCTGTTCGAAGCCTACGAGCAGTACCGGTATTTCAGCGGCCTCCATGCCGACATCATAACCTCCTGCTGCGGCGCCTTGTTCAGCCAGGACACGCGGAACATCAGCGGCGACATCGCAGCTCTCCCGGCGCGGCCCATGGCGATCGCCTTTTTCGCAGCCATGACAGCAACCCTTGTAAGCGGTCATCTGTTTTATTGGAAGGGCAGGGGCGGCTGGCTCTTCTCCGCAGTAAGCCTGGTCGCCTTCCTCGTCGGGGTAGCATCGCTCATCTCGTTCATCAGCCTTTATATCTACGAACTTCCCACCCACCACTGCCCTTTCTGTTGTCTTCAGGAAGAGTACGGCTATATCGGGTATGCGCTCTACGCCACCCTGCTCGGCGGCGCAGTCACCGGCCTGGGGACCGGCGTCCTGATGCCCTGGAGGAACCGCGGCAGCATGAAGCAGGTCATCCCGCAGCTCCAGCGCACGCTCACCCTGGTAACGGTCATCCTCTACCTCCTGTTCACGCTGATCGTTCTGTACCGGATAAAATTCTCCGCACTTACGCTTGGATGGTGATTTTCCTGCAGCAGACCGGACCTTAACGCCCCTCGAAATTATCAAAAAATCCATAGAAATCAGCCTTGCCTTATAATTCGTAATAACTTATAATCCGCGATGAAAAATTAGCACTGCCATCGGCCGGCAGCAGGAGCCCGGGGGGCGCTGCCTGGTTTTGAGGATACGCGTCTTGAGATGGCTGAGGCGATCGTCTTTAAAAGACTTGACACTCACCTGGTTCCCACAATCCTTTCGTTGTTAATTTGTTATCATGTGAAGCAGTTTATGCCGGGAACGATCCGAGGAATGTTCATGGATGCAGCCGAATATTACAAAGATCACTTAAAACAGATCAATGAAGCGATCAGCATCATTTGCCGCAAACACGGTATGGCCTACGACGAAGAAAAGGACTTTGCGCAGCATGTCCATCTTCAACTGATCGAGAACGATTATAAAAAATTACGGTCTTTCAAGGGCTCCAGTAGTCTCAAAACCTATCTGTATACGGTCATCAGCCGGATTTTCATAGATCAGGTAAGAGCAAAATGGCATCCTTCGACTGCGGCGAAGAGAATGGGTGCAACGGCCGTTGAGCTTGAAAAACTGGTTTATCGAAATCAGTATGCGGTTTATGAAGCCTGCCAGATACTCGCCGGGAGTCCATCAACAGCCATAGAGGAGAACGCGGCGCATGCAATGCTTGCCAAATTGCAGGTAAGGACGCCGCGCCTTATAAGAGTTGACGACCCGGAAACGCACTTGCCGAGCTTTCCCGATCCAGCGCCCAACCCGGAAAAACGTATCACCCAAAAACAGCTCCAGCAGAAAAAGCAAACGATTGTTGCACTGGTCGGAGAGATCACCCGATCGCTACCGGGTGAAGATAAGCTGCTGATCAAACTGCTCTTTATCAGCAATCGTAAGATTTCCGAGATCGCCCGCCTGCTCGGGAAGGAGGATCGCATGCTGTACAAAAGGACGCAAGCGATTCTTCGAAACATGAGGGCGGCCATGGCGGACGCTGGGATCGGTGAAGGCGATGTTCGGGAGATTCTCGATGGTATGAGTGAGTGCGATGATTGAGAAAAATGACAAATTTGTCCGTCTCAATGGTCAGGATATGACTTTGGGCGGATTGTTGGCCCGGGAAATTCCCGGAGGACCGAACATGACCGATTGCCCCACCATAGAAACGCTGTCGGAATTTATAGAGGGGAAGCTAGCTCATGACGCCAGAGAGAGCGTTGTTGCACATCTTGGTGACTGTGAGTTATGCTATTCCACGCTTGCTGAAAGTCTGGCGATCCGCGAAGAACTGAATAACCGGTCCCGTGAACGGATAAAAAAACGCTTTTTCTACTCAATACCCGCGGGACTTGCGGCAGCAGCCGTTCTGTTCATCGTATTCAAGGTTTGGCAGCCTGCACCTGAACGTTCAGTGACGCCTGAGAATGCATTGGCATACCGGAAAGTACCGGCCGAAATAAAACCGCAGCCGAAGCCGAAGTCCGATCCCGTGGTAGCGGCGGCCCGTTCATTTGCCGGTGAACTGGCAAACAGGCTCCCGGGGAACGGTGCCGTATTGCCCGTCCGGATCACGGGAGATCACGTTAAAACTCAAACTTCGTATGGGTTCAGCTCGATCGTACCGCTTGAAAAGGCCGCTTTCAGGATCGGCGCATGTCTTGTTGACCTTGAAGTGTCATTAAAAGCGAAGGACAGGAAAAAAACCGAAGCATTCGCAAAAAAGCTGACCGAACTTCTGAAACCCATTGAATCTTCCTATGGTCCCCTGTCACCGGTCATCGCAAGCGGGGATGCCGGAAAAAAGGCGAGCCGGTACGAAGGTTTCAGCAGTGCAGTGGAGGCCTTGTTCAAGAACAGGAAGGAATCGGTCTATATGAATTTCGGCTCATGGGTTGAGGCATCCAGACTGGCTGCTGAGGCATATAACTCGGCATTCTTTCAGCCGGCGGATATCAAAGGATTCAAAAAGGAGTTGGAACAAAGCGGTGCACCTATCGGCACGCTGAGGAATCTGCAGCAATTTGATTCGATCCTATCCTCCGGCAGGATTCAGACGGATGAATTCACAGCCATTGCCCGTCTCCTTGCTGATATCAAGGAGATGTATTGATTGTTTTCGGGATGATCATTCCTTGTCTGAGAACTGCGGCGGCAAGGTTGAAACACCTCTTCTCTGTCCTTCATGCCTGGCCCGGACGATATTTAATAGCAGGGGCCATTCTGGTTGCCTTGAACGGTGCGTTCGCACATGCCGCTGACGTGTCCAAGGACCAGCGACAGTGGTGGATCGATCATTACGGCCTTATCGACGCAAAGAGCGAACCGCTCGTAGCGCGAGCGGAGCAGGTATTCAAGCGCGTCGCGGCTGCAGCGGACAAAAAGGGAAACTGGCTGCCGAAACTCGTGGTTGTCGGAGGCAAGGGCGATCCCTATGCCCTGGCGATCAGGGACGGCAGCGTTATTTTGACGCTTGAGGGCTTGAAGATCTGCTACAGCAATGCGGCCCCGGAGACCGGCGATTCGCGGCTCGCTTTTCTCATAGGACATGAATTATCCCACCTTGCCAAGGACGATTTCTGGCACAGCAGCGCCTTTGCCGCCGTCAGCAGCTATAAGGATAACGAGCAGGTGCGCAGGACCCTGATGGGTCAGCTCGAAAAGACCGGCGGTTCTTTGGACTTCGTAAGGACCCAGGAGCTTCAGGCGGATTCGTACGGCATTCTTTACATGACCATGGCCGGGTATGACCCGAAGGTGATCATCGGCCAGGACAACGCGAATTTTTTTCAATACTGGGTTTCCCAGATCGCCGGCAAACTTGCCTACGACGATGCGCTTCATCTCTCGCCCGAAGCACGATCCGGATTCATCCGCACCGAACTCCAGCCGATCATCGATGCTCTTCCCCGTTTCTGGCAAGGGGTGCAGCTCTACCAGAGCGGCAACTACGAGGTTGCCGTGACCCTTTTCGAAAGTTTTATCGAAAAATACCCGGCCAGAGAAGCATACAATAATCTCGGGGTGAGCCATTATCAACTTGCCATGCAGTCGCTCTCCGAGTGCAACAAACTCTTGCCCACGCTTAATCTCCCGATGGCGCTTGATTCGGAAACCACTGCTCAACTATTGCGACAAGCATCTGTTAATGCAAGCACCGCACCTGTCCGGAATAAAGTGTACCAATCCAATCTGCAAGAGGCTGGTCGCTTTTTTAAGGAACCTGATAAGAACGGAAATGTCGGTTGTTTTCAGAATGAGGCGTATAAAGCCAACCTGCAAGACGCTATCCGGTTTTTAGAGGAGGCGGAAAAGAAGGACGCAACCTATCTGCCTGCAAGGATCAATGTATCAACTGCATTGATCGTGTCGGAAAATTATGCGAAGGCGATCAGTGCGGCCGACGAGGCGCTGGAAGTCGATCCGAACAGCCGGGAAGCGCTGAACAACAAGGCAGTGGCCGAGTATCTCTTCAACAAGAAGAATCCCAGTGCATCCGAACAGGCGAACAAAATTGTCGCTCCCTCTGACCATATCTGGGCCGGTGTAACTATCGATATGGGGAATTTCAGCATGGGCCCGTCAGTAATGTGGTGGGCGACCGAACATTTTGGTGCTCAGGCATCCTATGGCCAGGGCACGTTTACAAGCTATTCCCTTCGCGGACTCGTGAAGTACGGCAAGATCGCAGGTCTCACTCCTTATGCGGGATTGGGTTACCTGAGCGTTGAACGCGAAACGAATGTATTCGGCGTTGATGCAAGGTTCTCGGGGAAGGGCGGGGAGATTCTGGCCGGAGTGCTTCTGCCGATTTCAGCCAGCCTTTCTCTTTTTTCGGCTATCAATGCCAATACTATTAAACTCGAGAAAATAGTTTCCGCAAAGGGACAGAACGTACCCGTGACAATGTCGTACAATCCCCTGTCATTCACTACGACACTGCTGTATGTGTTTGACTGACACCCCCATTCAGCACTTTTTTGCAACGAAGAGCGCTCTCTTGGGACAGAACGGCGCTGTATTTTATTATTCTGCGGCTGGGAAAAAAATAAATTCATCCGTCTCATATGCAGATGCTCAGAATTATTCGTTCTATCCGCTGAAACATGGTGCAGGAACAATTAATCCAAGGGGGATACTATGAGACAGAAGACGAGTTTATGGTGTGTAGTCGCATTGATAGTAACACTAATGGTTATGAATGGATGTAACTCGGGCATTACGAATGCAGATGGCTCCTTATTGTCATCACTCACGGTAACGTCTGCAAACTCTTCTCTGGTTCCTGGAGCGAGCATGCAATTCTCGGCCATAGGTGCGTATGAGGACAACACGACGCAGGATATAACGAACCAGGTTACCTGGATCTCATCAGATACGGATAAAGCAACTATTTCCAATACCGGTTTGGCAACCGCGGTTGCCGAAGGGACGGCCTCCATCACGGCATCATTCGCCTGGATCAGTTCTTCTGCAACATTGACAATAAACGGACCGCATGACACTTTTGAAACTGCAATGACAATTACCACGCCGACCAAAGTGTATGGTGGCAATTTCTACGGTCTCCCCGATGTGTCTGACGATGTAGATGATTTTTACGCTTTAACAGTATCAAGGCCCTGTCAGATCGGTATTCGTGCAACAAGCATAGAGAAGAATATGAGTTTCACGCTCTATGACAATTCAAGAAATGTCATTTCAAATGTCGTGACCTCGTGGTGGCCCGATGGCGACAATTATAAGGCGTACATTATCAGCGCAGCTGCGGGAACGTATTATATCGAAGCTGCTAATCTATTGGGCGGGGGTTACTACGAGCTCGCCGTAGAGTCTTATCCGTGGCTGCCTATAAGTCCGAACAGCGCCCCAGACGGTGTAACGTCGGTATGGACAGGGTCGGAGCTGATTGTATTGGGCGGTACATCAACTACGGGCTCCCGGTATAATCTTGCTGCAGACTCCTGGTCGCCCATAAGTTCGACGAATGCGCCGGTATTAGGTTGGTATCAGCAGCAGCCGACAGTGTGGACAGGATCGGAAGTCCTGACGGCCGGCAATTATGGAAGCGGACGCTATAATCCCGTGAGTGACGTCTGGACAGCGATCTCAACAGCGAACGCTCCTGTTAATAATAAGGGCTATCAGACGGCGATATGGACCGGCACCGAAATGATCACACCACAGGTTTGCATTTCGGGGGGGTCGTCAACGGGAGCACGGTATAATCTAGCAACAGACAGCTGGGCCACGATGAGTACAACCAATGCCCCTACCTGTGCTGAAGGAGTCGTATGGACGGGTACGGAGATGATCGCATGGAGCGGACAGTCGGCATCGGGAGGCCGGTATAATCCGAAAACAGACACATGGACGGCCATTGCTACAGCGAATGCTCCAGGCGTAATGTATAGACCGTATGTGTTCTGGACCGGCAAAGAAATGATCGTATTGGGGGGTACTGATTCCAACTCCACGAATCGAGTAAATTATGGGTACCGATATGACCCGGCCGCCGACACATGGAAAACAATGAGCATGGTTAATGCACCAGACAGTTGGCATTTTAAAGATGCAGCATGGGTCGGCACAAAACTGATAGTATGGGCCAACTATTATGGGTCGGATCCTCTTGATTTGATTGGTTCCCCAACTGAGAAATTGGGTGGTACGTATGATCCGGAGACCGATACGTGGTCGGTAGTAGATATGCGAAATGCGCCATACGTATCAGCGGGAGTAGCAGATTTTCACTGGACAGGCGACGTGCTTCTTATCTGGAACGGCGGCACAGGAGCTCGATGGACTCCATTTGCTCCTTAAGCTGTACGGAATTTACTGCGTCGCAATGAAGAAGAAAGTTCTTTTTTTACAGATCAATTGAAAGTACGAAGGATTTTGAAGTGCTTGATTAAACAAGCCCTTCTTTTTTAATTCAATTAATGTGAAGGGCTCTAAGGGGTCATTTCTTTAACTTTCCATAGAAGTCATCGATGAAGAAACGATTCCAATAGCTAAAATTGTAACGGGCGATGATTTCTCATCGCCCGTTATCTTTTTCCGGC
>MHDY01000212.1:0-10210 GCA_001803705.1 Nitrospirae bacterium GWC2_56_14
CGGTAGAAGATTTCACGGAATTCGAATTCAGGACCGCATATTTCAATGGCGATCCCATTCATTCGATGAAAAAAGGATTTACCATAATCCCGAGGGTCCAGGTTGCGCACATGGCCCAAATGCAGAACATGCTCGATTTTCCGCCGGCGCCGAAACTGGGTCCGGATGGCCGTCTCGATCCAAATAAAGCGAACAAGGCCGAACTAGCGGGCGAGAAAGTGTTTTTCGAAAAGGGGAAATGCGGCAGCTGTCACTTCGGGCCGGCGTTTCTCGACCACCAGATGCATGACCTGCACCTGGAACGCTTCACCCAGGAGCCGGGCGACGGTCCGATCAAGACATTTACTCTTCGGGGTATCAAAGAAAGCCCGCCCTATATGCATGACGGCCGCTGCCTGACCCTCGACGATACTGTTGAGTTCTTTAATCTCGTATTGAACCTGAAACTAACCGCGGAGGAAAAGAAGAACCTCGTGGCATTCATGTACGCCCTCTAGTTGTTCGATCGGTTTGGATGAGAAAGCGGTGCACCCCGAGGGTGTGCCGCTTTTATTTCTGAGCGGGTATTATGAAATGGAAGGTTGAGCCTTTTCCCGGTTCCGACTCCACCCAAATTTTGCCATCGTGCCGTTCCACGATCTTCTTGCACGATGCGAGGCCAATACCCGTACCGGGATATTCCTCCTTGGTGTGAAGCCGTTTGAATATCTGAAAAACGCTCTCCTGATACTGGGGATCGATACCGATTCCGTTGTCGGTCACCGAAAAAATCCACTGGTTTCCCTGGCGGCGGGCGGCTACCTGCACCTGTGGCGAAACATCCGTTTTACGATATTTGAGCGCATTGGCGATCAGGTTCTGGAAAAGCTGGATAAGCATGGTTTCATCACCGGCGACCATCGGCAGCGGGGATGTGATGGTTATGGTTCCGTTGCACTCCTGCACTGCCTGCTCCAGGTTGGCGAGCGCTGCCGCCAAAACCAGATTCATATCGACCATCTGATTCGTGATGCCGCTCGAAATTCGCGAGTAGGCAAGCAACCCTTCGATCAGTTTCTGCATTCGTGCTGCTCCGTCCACCGCATACCGGATGTACGTTTCCGCCTTCTCATCCAGTTGCCCCTTGTACTTTTTATCGAGGAGCTGCAGGTAGCTGGATATCATGCGCAACGGTTCCTGCAGGTCATGGGAAGCGACATAGGCGAACTGCTGCAGTTCCTGGTTGGAATGCTGCACTTCCTCCAGGAGCCGCTCCCGCTCCTGTTCCGCCCGTTTCCGGTCGGTTATCTCCTGGTTGATGGATATCGCTCCGGTCACCTCACCCTTATCATTGCGGATGGGCACCGAAGAAATGAGTATTATTTTGCGGGAGCCATCGAAGGCTTCGATTTCCACCTCTTCTTCAAGTGATGTTTCTCCTTTTCTGATAGCCCGCGCACCACCCCATTCACTGGCGGTGATCGGCTCGCCCGAGTCGAGCCATCGCCCCTTGTATTCCCCGAATTCATTGATTCCCACATGCCGGGCTCCCCCCCAGATTTTGTGGGCCGCATTATTGGCCTGAACGACCCTGCCTTCCCGATCCAGTATCCAGACCGCTACCGGCAGGGTTTCCAGAACCTTTCTCAGCAGTTCCTCGCTTTGTTTCAACGCTTCCTCGGCCCGCTTCTGCTCGGTTATATCGATTCCTATTCCGCCGACGTACCTTTTCCCCACTGCGTCATGGAATGGAAACCTGAAGTTCCACCACCATCCGTAACCTCCGATACTGCTCATTTCTTCCACCTTGGTCAGCGGCTTGCCCGTAGCGATCACCTGGCGGTCGTTTTCCCACAAGGCCCATGCCAATTCCTCCGGCCACACTTCGAAAGCAGTTTTGCCGAGCCAGTCGTTGTCCGCTCCGCAGAACCGTTCCCGATAGTTGCTGTTCAGGTAGATATAACGCCCCCCATTATCCTTCATCCAGGCAACCGCAGGACTATTGTCCATGAATGCCTTGAAACGTTCCTCGCTCTCGAACAATTTTTCTTCTATGCGTTTCCGCTCGGTTATTTCCTCTTTCACCACCACGTAATGGGTGACGTCTTCCGATTCGTTCCTGATGAACGAGAGAGAGACCGATTCCCAGTACATTTCTCCGGATTTTTTCCAGTTCAGCATCTCTCCTCGCCATTCTTCCTCGGCAAGCACGATTCGCTTTACTTCAGCGAAAAGGCTCAGATCGGTATTGGCGAACTGAAGGTCCCAGAGGGTGCGGGTGAGCGCCTCGCTCCTCCCGTATCCGGTAATTGTTGTGAAACTGGGGTTGACGAATTCAACCGTTCCGTCCGTTGTGGCGATTATCACCGCCATTGGAATATGCATCACAACGCGATGGAGCTTTCGGAGAAGTTCCCTTTCTGGTATTCCATCCGATGCATGTGCCGAATACTCAGGGATTTCCGGCTTCTTCCCGTTTGCCATGTGTGGCCCCTTGGCTATACTTCTATTAATTGTAAATAATTCTACCGTTCTCACGGGGTACGGCAATCATAAACATACGGAGGCGCTAATGGCTGACGAGATAAATTTCCAGGAGATATCAACGGTACTGCGAAACAACCAGCAGGAAATCCTGCAACTCTGGATAACGCGGATTGTTGGAGAATCACGTCAGCTCGTGGAAATGGCAGGGGAGGAAAACCTGAAACGCCAGGCCAGCGGCCTGCTCGACCGGTTCATACATGCGCTTGCCAACGGCACGGATGTGGAGGGTACGGCTTTCGAGCAGGTTCGCACTTCCCTCCTGAGTTTGAGTGATGACTGGGCGATGAAGGAAATTACTCCGACGGATATCGTTCTGTTCATCTTCTCAATGAAGGATTCCTATCTATCGACATTGCAGGGGCAGTATCGCGACCCGGCGCAGCTCAACGAGATAATCTTTGCGGTAAATCGCATGATGGACAGGCTCGGCCTCATAACGCTCAATTCATTCATGAAACGTCGCGAGTCGATCATAAAAGAGCAGCAGCGTGCGCTCATGGAACTGTCCGTTCCCATTGTCAAGGTGTGGGATCGCATCCTGATGATTCCCCTGATCGGTATCCTGGACAGTTCGCGCACTCAACTCGTCATGGAAACCCTTTTGACAGCGATCGAGGAGACCCAGTCGAAGGTCGCGATCCTCGATATTTCTGGAATTCCCATTGTCGATACCCTGGTAGCGAAACACCTGCTGCGCACCGTGGCGGCTACGAAACTGATGGGTGCCGTCTGTATCATAACCGGCATCCGGTCGAAGATCTCGCAGACCATGATCCAGCTCGGCATCGATCTTTCCAGCGTCACTACCCGGACTACCATGGCGGATGGACTCAAGGTCGCCTTTCAGTTGACCGGCATTAAACCGTTCGAGGTACCAGTTCAATGAACGAAATAACTATTCTGCATTTGAAAGGCACCTTGATAGCCCCCATTCAGGTGGAACTTCACGACAAGGCAGCTCTTAATCTACAGGAGGAAATCCTCCGGCGGATCGAACAGCGAGAGGCGACCGGGTTGATCATCGACATCTCGGCCATCAGCATTGTCGACAGTTTTATGGCACGGCTTCTGGCCGATACCGCAAAGTCAGCGAGGCTGATGGGTGTGGAGACGGTGCTGGTAGGAATGCGGAAGGAGGTTGTGATCACCCTCATCCAGTTGGGGATGTCGCTGTCGGGGGTTGAAACCGCCCTCAACATGGAGGAGGGGATGGAACTTCTGGATCAACTCAGGGAAAAAGCTGCCTGGGCTGACGATTCCGGAGCCCACTGATGGCGGAGCCACGTGAAAAACTTTTCGAAATGCCTATTACATCCGACGAGGATGTCATCATGGCCAGGCAGAAGGTGCGCGCCATCGCCCAGCAACTGGGATTCAGCATGCTGGACCAGACGCGCGTGGTGACGGCGGTGTCGGAACTTGGTAGAAATATCGTCGTCCATGCCGGAAAGGGTGACATGAACGTGTTTCGAGCCGAAGAGGGAGAGCGCAGCGGGATAAGCATCATTTTCAGCGACAACGGCCCTGGTATTACCGACGTTGACCAGGCGCTGACTGATGGATACAGCAGCGTCGGGTCCATGGGGCTCGGCCTCAAGGGGGCGAGCCGGTTGGTGGACAGGTTCGACATCGACTCGAATCCGGGGGCAGGTACGACCATCACCATCACCAAATGGCTGTAAGGAGCTCCATGGAAGAACGGATTCTTGTCATCATACCCACCGATATCCAGAAAGCGCAAAAGATGGCCCAGAAAATGGCCCAGTCAGTCGGTTTCGATGCCGGCGGCGCCGGGGAGATCGCCATTGCCGTCAGCGAACTGGCCAGTAACCTGGTGAAGCATAAGGCGGTACGGGGGGAGATTATTGTTCGCGCCCTCGAAGAGCCGGGCAAGAGCGGTGTAGAGATAGTTTCACGTGATGAGGGCCCCGGGATCGCCGATATTGAACAGGCAATGGAGCATTCGACGGTCGGTACCCTGGGAATCGGCCTGTCGTCGGTGAGACGGCTGACCGACGAGTTCATCATCCGTTCGACAACGGGTGGGACCGTCGTGTCTGCGCGTAAATGGCTGAAGCGGGTTGCCTCCCTGCAGATGGTGTTTTCCGTCCAGGCCCGGCCCCACCGCAGCGAGGATGTTTCAGGAGATGCCTATTTTATCAAATACCTTCCTTTCGGGCTCGTATTCGGGGTCATCGATGTGCTGGGGCATGGCAGGGACGCCTGGGTCGTTGCCCAGAAGGCGCTGCGGATTATCGACGAGGAGCACCGGAAACCCCTTGACCGGCTTTTGGAGGAGTGCCACGTGGGTCTGGGAGGAACACGTGGAGCGGCCCTGGCCCTATGCCGGATAGACTATGAAAATAACATCCTTCACCATGTCGGCATCGGCAATGTGGAGACCCGCGTGTACGGTGTGGCCGACCCGCCGCATCCGTTCTGTTTCAACGGCACCGTCGGATTGCAGATGGAGCATTACCAGGTTCACTCTTATCCGTACCGCAAAGGGATGATTATCGTGGTGTTCTCGGACGGGATCTCGGGACGGTTCGAACTGCCCAGGGAACTCGAGACGCAATCTCCGGAGGCGATTTCCGGTTGGATTTTTAACGGATTTTCCCGCGACTACGATGACGCCACCGTGCTGGTGGGGAAATAGCCGATGCCCATTTCAGCGCTCAGGAAACGGTACCAGGAGGCCCTTAACGATTTCTTTCATAAAGACGAGGAAAAGGCCTTATATGAGGTGTCCAACCTCGGCAAGGAACTGGTGCTTGAAAAACTTGGCCCGGACGTACTGCTGGAAATTCATTCCCTCTGCCTGAAACGCATAGTTGAAAAACTTGACCCCGTCACCATCAGCCGCATGGTCGTCAATGCCAACGAGGTCCTGCTCAACGGAATCATGGCGTACGCCATGAACTATTACAGCTTCATGGAGCTGATCGAGAACGAGAAGCAGAAGCTGGAAGTGGTGCGGGGGGAATTGCAGCAGAAGGCGGCTAAACTTGAAGAGGCAAACGAGAAACTCCACGAGATGGACCGCCTCAAGTCACTGTTCATCGCAACCATGAGCCATGAACTACGCACCCCTCTCAATTCGATCATCGGGTTCTCCCGCATCCTGATGGACGAATGGGCCGGTCCGCTCAGCGGCGAGCAGAAAGAAAACCTCGGCATCATCCTTACATCGGGCAAGCATCTCCTCGGACTCATCAACGATATCATTGACATCTCCAAAATTGAAGCGGGCAAAATAGAGCGGAAGCTGGAAAAATTCGATGTTGCAGATGTAATTGGCGAGGGGGTTGTCGCCCTTGCCAATGAAGCGCACCGAAAAAATCTGGAGCTGAGGGTCGAAGCAGAACACATCACCATGCACACGGACAGAAAACGCCTTCTCCAGAGCATCCTCAATCTGTTGAGCAATGCTGTAAAATTCACCGAGGAGGGATCGGTCACCATTTCCGCGCGACGGGCAGGGTTGCGGGTGGTCGAACTGGCCATAGCCGACACCGGGATAGGCATTCCCCGGCAGTACCATGCGAGTCTCTTCACGCCATTTTTTTCCATTGAGTCGCCGCTTCGTTCCAAGTCTCAGGGAGCAGGGCTCGGGCTGTATCTCACCAAACGGCTGATAACGAACATTCTTGAGGGGGAGCTGCAGTTTGAAAGCCAACCTGGGAAAGGAAGCGTCTTTACCCTGCGGATTCCGAGAAAACCGAAGCGGACCGAGGCAATAGCATTCCTCGAATCGGAGAGATTATGGGAACCGTCCTGATTGTCGAAGATAACGATTACAACCTGCGCCTCATGTCATACGTTTTGAAACGTGACGGGTACCAGGTTGTGGCTGCGGATTCGGGAGAGAAGGGTGTCGAGATGGCAGATCGGGAACAGCCCGAACTGATCATAATGGATATCAATCTTCCGGGAATCGACGGCCTCGAGACCACGCGCCGGATTCGCGACCTGGGGGGCACCATGCCGATCATAGCCATAACCTCACGGGCAATGACCGGCGACCGTGAAACCATCCTGGAGGCGGGATGCAACGGGTACATCGAAAAGCCATATGACCCGGCAACGGTCATGGACCAGATCAGGGGGTTTATCAGCGCTGCAGGGACCGGAACGGAACAGAAAGGAGCACCATGAGAGTCCTCGTCGTCGATGACTCGGCTCCCGACAGAAGGCTGCTCCGCTATTACCTCACCCGCGCCGGTTGGGAAACGGTGGAGGCTGAAAACGGCAGGGAGGCTATCGAGCGGATCAGGGAGAATCCGCCCGACCTGATTATTTCCGACGCGCTCATGCCCGAGGTGGACGGGTTCCAGTTGCTGCGGGAAGTAAAGAAGATGCGGCTTACCCCGCCGGTTCCGTTCATCATCTACAGTTCCACCTACATGGAGGAACGGGATCAGGAGCTGGCAATAACCCTCGGTGCCGATGCTTTCATCGTCAAGGCGAAGGAGCACGACGAATTCTGGGAGGAGTTGAACCGGGCGCTGAAAATCCGGAAGCAGCGGGAAGAAAAGGATGAAAGCATCGATGAACAGCAATACCTGAGCAAATACAGCTCCGTCCTGCTCAGGAAGCTGGAACAAAAGGTTACGGAACTCGAAGAAACCAAGGCGCGGATGGAGGAGACGGAGAAGAGGCTCGAACAGGACATCAGTCAGCGCCGTATTCTGATGGCACAGGTTCACTATCTCAATGAAGAGCTGGAAAAAAGAAGCACCATGCGTGAAGGGCCGGCAGTGAAGGGCCGGCAGGAGTTGGAGCTGCTTTCACCCACCTTTTTCCACGACCTTTTTGCGCCGCTGCGGGAAATCGAGCTGCAATGTCGCGAGTATCTCGAATCCCACAGCCAACTCGATTCCGTCATCAGGAAGCAGTTCCAGCACATCCTGCTCACGGTTCAGAGCATTCCCGACTTGTTGGATGAGTTGCTCACGCTGCCTAAGATTCCCCGCATCCAACTTCACGCCCCGATGAGGAGTATAACCACCGACCTCCTAATGCTGGAAAGCGAACTGGGGGAGGGTGAGGCACCATTTTTCCTGCGCCTGATGAGAGAAGTGGAGCGGATGCAGTTTTTCATCGACGATCTTCTCGACCTCATCCGGGTGAAGCATGTGGATTTGCGAATGGAGGCGGTGGACCTGGCAAGGATCGTACGGGAGATCGAAGGAGAACTCAGGAAGTCGCAACCGGAGCGCCGCGTCCAGTTCACCATACCGGACCGCGTGCCGGCCTGGGGTGACCCCAATCTGCTGCGCATCGCCCTTGAGAATCTGCTGGAAAATGCGTGGAAATTCACCGCTGAGGTTGAGCCACATGGCGACATAGAGTTCGGGGCACAGGAGACTGATGGCGGACCGGAATACTTCATACGTGACAATGGTCCGGGATTCGATACAAAGGAGACTGACCGGCTTTTCATCCCTTTTCGCCGTGCTAATGGAAAGGCCACTGTTCCCGGCACCGGAATCGGCCTCGCCATCGTACGCTCAATCGTTGAACGCCATGGCGGGACAATCCACGCAGAGGCGGAACCGGGCAAAGGAGCGACATTCCGGTTCACGCTGCCGCAGAATCCCCTTCAGTAAAAGACACATCCACTTTTCATCCATTCCGAAATTTTTAATTCAGGTTCCGGTCACGGAAGCGATTCCCTCCATGCCTGCCATTCCTATCGTTATTCCCACAAGTTGACCCGCTAAAAATAGTACTTCTTTATTAGGGAAAAAATCCTCTGACGTTCCATTGACACATAACATTTACATCCTATAATTCAAAAAAACTAATTAATCTGATGCGAAGTCGTTTCCACGTTTCCGTCCTGTTTTTTTCATTATGGTAGTTAACCGTACGTGTAGAAGGCTTTACCGATGGTACCGATCAAAGGTGTTGCTAAAGGAGGAAGTCATGAGACACAGCGGTAGGGAATATCGAAGCACGAGGTTCAGGTGGCTTGGTTATTTGCTGATTGCTGTCTTTATTAATCTGATGCTTCATGTGGAAGCTCAAGCATTCACCGTCAACGTCGTCGGCTGCGATGCATCGAACAATTGCACGCTTCCTGTCAGCGGATTCCGGTGGTTGCTGGAGGAGGACAACACGAACCAGTCGCCCCCCGGTGTGCGAGTGGGCGACAGCATCGGCCTGGATATTCATAACAGCCATGCGCCTGTGGTCGCAAAGGGAAGTGCAGTTGGAAGCAGTGGCAGCGTTACGGTGCCTGATAGTACCAAACCTTATTTTGTTTCAGTACTCCCTGACGCTGGTTTCAGCAACGGTGGAACAATGGTCCCGGCAGGGGCATCGGAGGTAACCGTCAAGGTTCATCAGAACCCTCTGCCTACAGCGCAGGTCTCCATCTTCATTTTCAAAGATCATAACCCTATCAACAACACCCCCGATGCAGGAGAAGAAGGGATAGCAGGCGCATCGATCCTTATTTTCGACCTAGGGGGGCAGATGTCCCAGGATGCGTGCGGGAACCCGCTGGGAACTACCTATCTTGCCAGTGACTGCTCCAGCGTCGATGCCATGGGTACTGGCGTCATTACAACTGATGCCGATGGTCAGGCTTTCATAAAAAATCTTGTCCCGGGAAAATACGGGATTCGAGCCGTGCCACCCGGGAATGCGACCGATTGGACGCAGACCTCCACCATTGAAGGAACTCCCGGTGTCGCCGCCTGGGTAAAGGCGAACGAGCCGCCGATTTTTATCGAGGGCTTCGGTACCGGCTTCAATCATGTGTTCATCGGCTTTGTCAAACCTGCAGAGCTTCCATGGGGCACGGGCGGTCCCGGCGGCGCGACCATCACCGGTCGAAATATTTTCAACCACTTTGGCCGCCCGCCCATAAACCAGGGATTTTTCGAGGGCCCCCCCGTTTCCGGCTGCTGGGTGGGTCTCAACGATCTTGCCGCTGTCAACAAGGGGCTGATCGCAGTCCCGTGTGATGAGAACAGTAATTTCACCTTCAATAACGTCCCCCCGGGGACATACCAGCTCGTGACCTGGGACAGGCCGCTCGACGCCCTGTTCGGGTTCAATACCGTGACCGTTCCGGCCAGCGCAGCGAATGTTGACCTGGGCAACGTGATGTCGTTCCGCTGGTTCGGAACCTTGAAGGGCTCGGTGTTCTATGACGCTAATCAGAACGGCTTCCGTGACCAAGGGGAAGAGGGCATAGCCAATCAGGCAGTAAACCTGCGATTCCGTGACGGCTCGGTTTACCAGGCGACAATGAGTGTCCCGGGCGGTGAATATGCGTTGGAGGAGGTTTTCCCCTTCTTCAAATGGCTGGTCGCCGAGGTGGATTTTCTTCGCTTCAAGGCCACCGGCATGACTGCTGCGGTTGATTACGGCGGGTTTATTCCTCCTGCCGATGGCTGGATCGTACCGTCATTCGGTGCGCTCAATCCTCAACCCCAGGAAGCAGCAAACCCTAATACCGGCAACAACCTGTCGCGCACCGAGACCGGTCCGGTACTCACCCAGGCAATGCATCTTTTCCTCAACCAGACAAATGTCATCGACTGGGGCAAGATCAACTATGGCCCCGGTGAGAACGGCGGCATAAGCGGCATAGTTTTCTATGACGTAACACGGGCGGAAAACGACCCGCGAATGGCGGTAGGCGAGCCATGGTGTCCCGGCATTCCGA
>MHDY01000212.1:10350-11115 GCA_001803705.1 Nitrospirae bacterium GWC2_56_14
GACGTGGTCCGAAGCGGAGACGGCACGATCTTCAGCCTGGGTGACGCCGTCGAAGTGACTGCTACCGATAGCTGGGACGACAACAAACCCACCGGCTGCATTCAGGATCTGCCGCCGATTGCCGGGATACAGCCCTGCTACGACAACTACGGCACCTGGAACCAGGTGCGTCCCGGTCTTTTCGACGGCGGCTATGCCTTCGGTTCGCCCGCAGGGGGCGCGCTCGATCCGGGAACCTATATCGTGGAAGCGATAACGCCTCCCAGCTACGAAACGGTCAAAGAAGAAGACAAAAACGTCGATTTCGGCGACGAGTTCAGGCCGAGCCAGTTGTTGATCCCGGCAGTATGCGTCGGGACCATCGAGAATACCGGGGCAAATCATGTCGTCCCCAACTGGCTGACTCTGTTCAACGAGCAGGTAGCGATAGATCCTCCCCTCGCCGGATCGGTAACGCCTCTCTGCTCCATGAAACAGGTGACCGTGCAGCCGACGCAAAATACGGCCGCCGATTTCTTCATGTTTACCGAAGTTCCCAAAGCCGCGCGAGTAGTGGGGTTTAGTAACAACGACCTTGCTGCAGAATTCAATGCCGGCAGCCCCGTCTTCGGTGAAAAGACCTCGCCGTCGTGGATCCCCGTGTCGATGCAGGATTGGCAGGGGAATGAAGTGGCTCGTGTCTATACAGACGAGTGGGGCTCATATAATGCGCTTCTCCCCTCGACCTATACGGCCAATGCGCCTATCCCGGCGGGGATGTCGCCG
>MHDY01000212.1:11220-11910 GCA_001803705.1 Nitrospirae bacterium GWC2_56_14
TCGGGAAAAACTACCTATCTGGACACTCCTCTCGTCCCGATCGCATCGTTCACCGGCTTCCCGCAGAGCGGTCCTGACGTTGAACCCGCTACGCTGGTTCCCGTCATATCGAGCGTAAACGGATCGGTTACCGGACCGGTGGTGTGCGGTACATCACGGGCGGTCACCATAACCTCCCTTGGGCTCACATCGGTACCGAACCCGGACTTCGATCCGAATATTCCCGGCAGCCCGGCGACGGTTACCCGCGATTACGGCTTCGGTTCGGTTCAGGGGACGGTGACCCTGAACGGGACACCGGTCGTCATAAACAGCTGGAGCGACTCCACGATCAACGTCACCATACCTGCAGGCGCAGCAACCGGCCTGCTGCAGGTTACCCGAGGCGACAACGGCAATACAACTGACATCGGAATCACGCTCCACGTCCTCGCCAGCTGTTCAGGTGTACGACAGGTCATTCCCGGTTCTCCGACAGCAATTCAGAATGCCGTCGACACTGCCGCCAGCGGCGATATCATCATCGTTCCTCCCGGCACCTACAGTGAAAACGTAATCCTCTACAAAAACGTGAAGCTCCAGGGAAGCGGCGCGGGATCGACCATTATTTATGCGAATCCGACCCCTGCGAACAAGCTGACTGCCTGGCATGACAAGATACTGAGCATCCTGGGTACCGATCCTTTCCGT
>MHDY01000213.1:0-12933 GCA_001803705.1 Nitrospirae bacterium GWC2_56_14
CTTTTTTGTAAATCAAATATAAAAATAAGGCTTTACATGTGCTGTTTATTGAAACTATGGCGTCCCCTGGCTGTCAACGACGGGCAGGTTCGTTGTATGAAAACGCGGACCACCATGAGGCTGCATTGATTTCCTCCAAACAGGGTGCCAGGTACTGCATGCACGGACAATCTGGAATTTCTCCTTGCTTAATAAAAAAACACATGCTATAAACGCTCCATGTCAACCAACCCGACGCGTGAAGAACAGATCGTCACGGAATTACCCACCTCCGGCCGCGGGCATGACTTCGCCTACCGCACAGGCCTGGTTCTGCAGGTCCTCGGCTCTGCGATCCTGGCCGTGCTCTATCCGCTTGAGAGCCCATTCTACACCGTCGGGATCATGCTGTTCGAGGCGGGGACGCTGGTGTCCGGCATCTTCCTCATCGTCTGGAAGTCCGTGGTGAAAAAGTTCATCCTCGGGTCTATCCTGACGGGGATCGCGCTGCAGGTCGCCGGATTCTACGTGCAGGAGCAGCACGCGGGACTCATGCTCATCGCGGGCCTCGGGCTGGTATGCGCCGGGGCTGCAGGCATGGCAGGGAAGGAAGCGTACTGTTTCGGTTACCGTGAAGGCTGGCTGCTCATGGTGCTGGCGTTCCCGTTCCTGGTCCTTGTCAATCTCCTCGGCAAGGAGAACCCTGTGCTTAATTCCATCGGGTTTTCTGTCCTCTTTCTGCTGTTGCTCTCGCTGGTCGGGAAAAAACTGAGGGAAGAAGTACGAGGACAGAAGTAAGAAGACAGATAAAATAAAGACCAAAGCCACATGCGAAAACATAACTTCAGAAACCTGAAAATATATCAGCGGGCTATTGCGTTTGCGGTGGAAATTTACCAGACTACCAAGAGCTTTCCCAAGGAAGAAAGCTACGGCTTAACCAGTCAGGTACGACGAGCGGCAACGTCAATACCCCTAAATATTGCGGAAGGGAGCGGAAACACTTCTGAGAAAGAGTTCAAACGATTTTTGGAAATAGCTTTACGGTCAGACTACGAGGTATTGGCCTGCTTGGAAATATCTTTAAAACTGGATTATTGCAACCAGGTAGATTTCGACAGATTAAGCACGGAAGCAGATGAAATAGCATCTATGATTGCCGGATTCTCCAAAAGCCTGTAGTCTTACCTCTTACTTCTCTCTTCTTACTTCTGCTACTTAAACTCCTCTTTCTTCAGCCCGTAGCGCGCCATCTTATCATGAAAGTTCTTAATGTTCATGCCCGCATGGCGTGATGCTTTGCTCATGTTGCCCTGGTACATGCTGAGGACCCTGGTGAGATATTCCTTTTCAAACCGCTCGACCACATCGGCTTTCATTGTTCTGAACTGCTGCAGGTGGCCGCTGATCCGGAAATCCTGGACAGGCTTGCCGTCAGCGCCTGCAAGCTCCAGGTCCATGCGCTGGATAGCATCGCTCTTTTCCATGATCACCGCCCGCTCGATGATATTCTCCAGCTCCCGCACATTGCCCGGATAGGAGTAATGCATCATGGCATCAAAGGCCTGCGGCGTTATCGACTTGATCAGCTTCTGGTTCTTTTCGCAGTATTTTTTGAGAAAATGGACCGCCAGCAGCGGTATGTCGTCTATCCGTTCGCGGAGCGGGGGAAGCTTGAGCGGCACGACGTTGAGCCGGTAGAAGAGGTCCTCCCTGAACTGTCGCTCGCTCATGGCGCGCTGCAGGTCCTTATGGGTCGCCGCAATGAGGCGGACGTCGACCTTTATCGTCTGGTTGCCGCCGACGCGCTCCACCTCGCGTTCCTGAAGGACCCGAAGCAGTTTGAGCTGCACCGGCATCGTCATCTCGCCGATCTCATCGAGAAATACGGTTCCGCCGTCGGCCATTTCGAAGCGTCCGATGCGCTGCCGTATGGCCCCGGTGAAGGCCCCTTTCTCGTGGCCAAAAAGCTCGCTCTCCAGCAGCGTCTCCGGCAGGGCTGAACAGCTCACGACGACGAAGGGTCGGTCCTTTCGGCGGCTGTTATAATGAATGGCCCGCGCGATGAGCTCCTTGCCCGTGCCGCTTTCGCCGTTGATCAGGACCGTGGCATCGGTCTCGGCCACCGTTCGGATGATCTGAAAGATGTCCTGCATCTGCGGCGTCCGGCCCAGAATGTTGCCGAACTGGTAGCGCTCTTCCACTTCATGACGCAGGCTCTCCACTTCGCGCGAGAGCCGGCGGTGCTCCACCGCGTTTTTTACCTGCAGGCTCAGGTCTTCGAACTGGACCGGCTTGGTCAGAAAGCTGTAGGCCCCGTCCTTCATCGCTTTGACCGCCATCTCGATGGTCCCGTAGGCAGTAACGAGGATCACCGGAATATCAGGCTGCCCTTCCGCTTTGACCTGTCTGCTCCGCAGCAGCTCGAGGAATTCCATCCCGGTGAATTTCGGCATCTGATGGTCCACAATGACGGCATCGTAGTCCCTGCCCTCCATCTTTTTCAGCGCTTCGACGCCGTCTCCGGCGGTGTCCACCTCATACCCCTCGCGCCTGAGGTTTGCCGTCATCACCAGCAGGATATCCGGCTCGTCGTCAACTATGAGAAGAACTCCCTTCATCGCGCTCCAATCCTTGTATGTCTCAGGTTCTGCAAACTGGTACGTAAACCTACCACCCCCAACCCCTCCGTATCAAGGAGGGGAGACAATCAAATCCCCCTCCTATTTTAGGAGGGGTTAGGGGTGGTAGACCACGGCTCCGGCCGAGACCGGCAGCCGCACGACCACACGGGTGCCGCCCGCTTCCGGCTGTTGGACCAGGATCTCACCGCCATGGTTCTTCAGCACACGCTGCACAATGGTCAGGCCGAGCCCGGTCCCCTTGATCTTCGTTGTATAGAACGACTGGAAGATACGGTCCCGGTCCTCCGCCGGGATGCCCGGCCCGGTATCCTGGATGCTGATCTCGGCATGACCGCCCACCCCGATTGCCGTCCTCAGCCGGAGGGCTCCCCCTTCGGGCATTGCCTCCACGGCGTTTCTGAGCAGATTATGCAGGACCTGTTCGATCTGAAGTTCATCGGCCTCGATGAGCGGCATGGTCGGGGACAGATCATGAACGACCGATATGTGCTGGTCCTTCAACTGTTCGCAAAGCGCATCCAGGGCCTGGTCGAACACTGCGTTTATATTCATGGTGGTGAGGCGGGTGCGCAATGGTTTGGAAACATAGAGGAGGTCGGAAGCCACCTGGTTTACCCTGACGGCTTGGCGCTTGATCAAGCTGACGAACTTCTGGAGTGTTTCATCGCCTGCATACTCTTCGGCAAGAAAATGTGCCGCCCCGGTGATCGCATTCAACGGGTTGCGAACCTCGTGTGCAACGCGGGCCGCCATTTCTCCCAGTTCCGCCAGCCGGCGTGCATGCTCAAGACGATCGGCAAGGCGCATTTTCTCGGATACGTCTTTGATATATTCGACCACCTGGACCACGCGATTGCCCCGGTCCAGGAGCGGAAAGGTGTTGATCTCAATGTATCGGTCCCGTTCGTCGCTGCCGTTCACGTCGCGCGTAAAAGCCAGCCGTTTGGTGGTCGAAGCCGGTTGTCCGGTCAAGAACGTCTCTTCCGCGGGACAGTCGGTACAGATCTTCAAATCAAAAGCGCACGCAGCATAACAGTGGTCACCCAGTTTGATGGTGCGGGAAAGCAGCGAGGTCATTGACTTGTTCACGGCAGTTACCCGATATTCACTGTCCACGACCTGGATGCCGTCCGTAATGCCGTCGAATACCGCCAGGAGCTTTTTTCGCGCGTCAGAGACCTGGTCCTCCATCTCTTTTTTTCGCGTGATGTCCTCGCACACAATGACGACACCGTTGCCCACGGACCATGCCATCCTGCCCAGCGGATAGACGCTGTAGCTGATGACCCTGCGCGGGCCGTGTTTGGGATAGAAATCATATTCGAGCTCCAGCGCGGCCCCGGCAGCCCAAACCGCATCGGTCAAACGCTCCCACAGCGCCCGCATGGCCTGGTCCTCGAAAGTACTGATCCTGCCTACCTCGCCAAAGGGTCTGCCGACGACCTGGGCACGGTGCAGAGAAAAGAGCGACTCTGCAGCTGCGTTGAACACCCTGATCCTGCCCTCCCCGTCAAGCGATATCACGCCGGCAGTCACACTATCGAGCAGGCTGGCCAGGTGGATCAGAATGTCATGGTCGGGAAGCACGGGAAGGGTGTCGGTGCTCACCGGAGGGGGAAGCACGCTTCGGTCTGCGATATGCGTGCGCAACGTCCGCAGGACCGTGGCTGCGGAACCGAGGATGGTCCTAAGGAGTGACATGCTTCTCTTCTTTGCCGGAACCGGAGGAATACTGGTGGAAGGTATGCTTTCCGAGCTTCAGCAATCCCTTTTCAATAAGGCGGCGGGCGGCTTCTGACACCTTTGGATCGAACTGTTTTCCTGCTTCCCGCTCCAGTTCGGCAACCACCTCTTCGGAGGAGATCATGCCGCGATAGGGACGCTCCGACAACATGGCATCCATCGTATCCGAGACGTTCAGCACCCGCGCCGCAAGCGTGATCTGCTCTCCAGCCAATCCCCGCGGATAGCCCGTGCCGTCGTAGCGTTCGTGGTGCTGGTAGATAGCATCGATAATGGCCGGAGCAAAACCGATGGGTTCAAGGATCCTGATCCCGTGCGCCGGATGATCTTTCATAATATCGAATTCCTCCCGGCTCAAGCGGTCCGGTTTGCTGATGATGCGCTCACTGATGCCGATCTTGCCCACATCGTGCAGGATGGAGGAAATATGGATCTCCTCGAGCTGGGTGGGGCTCATGCCCATATCGCGTCCTATGGCAACGGAATATTTGGCGACATTCGTCGAATGCCACCGGGTATAGGGGTCTTTCGCCTCCACGGCGGCCACCAGCGCCTGAACTGTTCGAAAGTAGTTCTCGCGGAGGTTCTCATAAAGGCTGGCGTTTTCCATGGCGGTGACCACCTGGCTCGACAGGATCAGAAGCACCTGAAGGTCGCTGGTCGTAAAAGGCGGATCGGCAAACTTGCTCACATTGAGCACGCCGAACATCTTGTCCCTGCCGATAAGCGGTACCGACATGGACGAGATCGGCATATTGTCGAGGTTGAGCGCCTCCATGACCTCCTGGTCTGCATGTCGGCCCCGCGATATGATCAGCGGTTTTCGATTTTTAAGGACGAGTCCCGAGATGCCCTCGCCGGTCTTGCGCCGGGTTTTCAAGGCCGTCTCCATCGGTAACCCGTGTGAAGCGCGGATCACCAGGTTGTCGCTCTTCTCATCGAGCAGCATGAGCGAAACACGCTCTACCGAGAATTCCTGCACCAGGACCTCGGTGATGATCTTGAACAGATGAGCAAGGTCGATCTCGGTTACGAGCAGCTTGCTGATCTCAAACAGGGGGATCAGCGCCTTGAGCCTGATATTTTCTTTCTGGAGCCTGCTGCGGTTCATGGAACGCTCGACCGTGCTGAGAAGTTCCTCCTGGGTGAACGGTTTCAGCACAAAACCGTCAACGCCGCTCATGAGGGATTCTATTGCGGTATCGAGCGTGCCATGTCCCGTAATAAAGATGGTGACAATATCACGGTTCAGCCCCTTGACCTGTTCAAAAAGTTCCAACCCGTCCATCCCCGGCATCTTGATGTCGGTAATGAGAAGATCCGTCATGTTCCGGTTCAGTTCCTCGAAGGCGGCCTTGCCGTTCGGTGCTGTCGTCACCTGGTAGCCCTCTGTTGAAAGGATGTGATAGCACAGGTCACGAATCATTTCCTCATCATCAACTACCAGTATTTTTTCACCGGCCATGCTGGTCCCCCATCGCGCTCATCTCGCCTGACTCTTTAGCGCCAACCATCGCCCTAGACATCCAGGACGGGAATGATCACTTTAAAAATGGATCCTTTGTCAACAGTACTCTCAACTTCGATCCGCCCACCATGGTTCTGCATGATCATATAACTGATCGACAGGCCCAGCCCGGTACTCCCGCCATCCGGCCTGGCGGAAAAGAACGGATCGAATATTTTATCGAGATGTTCTTCAGGGATCCCATGGCCGGTATCGGAAAACTCCACGATGACGGATTGACGACCCGCGCTATCCCGTTCCGCCCGGCACTGGATATCGAGACTGCCTCCTTTAGGCATGGCAAAACATGCGTTGTTGATGAGATTGACAAATACCTGCCGGATCTCATCAACGTCGATTGCTACCTGCGGAAGAATGCCGCTGCAGGAGGTGGTGATAGCAACATTGTTTAATTTTGCCTGTCCCTTGACGAGCGGTATCGTATCCTGGACGACCATGCTCATATCGGCCTTCACCAGCCGCGGCGGTTTTCTCCGTGAAAAGTCCAGGAGGTTCTTCAGGATCTCCCGGGCGCGAAGCGTCTCCCGTTCCACGGTCTTCAAATACTCTTTTTTATCAGCAGGAATATCGTCGGCCTTGAGCAGGAGACCCGTATATCCCAGGACGCCGGTCAGCGGGTTGTTTACCTCATAAGCGATATTCGTCGCCAGTTCGCCGATGGCCGCCAATTTTGAGCTCTGCATCAGCTGGCGTTGCGATACGTGGAGATTGTGCGTCATCGTGTTGAACGCTTCTCCCAGTTCAGTAAACTCGCTCCCCGGGGCATCCGTGATCTCGATCCGGTGTTGAAGCTCTCCGCGGGCGATCCGCCGGGTCGCTTCAAGGAGCTGTTGGAGCCTCCGGTCCAGACCCTTTATCAGCGTATAAGCAATGATGAACGCAAGCGCGAGGCCCAGCAGGAGGGTGACCGACAGCACCCAGCGTACCTCACGGATCGTGGTCATGGTTTCCTGTGTTTTCTGCTGAAGCCGGACATTGGCAGTGAATGCCATGCCCTGGGTCATGGTAATAAGCTCTTGTCCGAGGTCCTGCGCGCGGCGTTCCAACCCGGCGATCCGCGACGGATTCGCCGATGCGGTAATGAGGTGGCTGATTGCGCTCTTGTAATCGTTCGCCATATCCCGCATCAACACCAGCCCCTGGGTAAGCTCCGGAGAATGGTGGCAACCCACACAGGAGTCCATGGTCCGGTCCATCTCCTGCACCTGGCTGATGAGCACATCGATGTCATCGCTATCTCTGATCCTGCTGCGGAAGATGTGCGACTGCACTTGCTGAATGCGAATGATCAGGTCCTCGCGGAGGATCTCGACCTGATGGAGCAGAACCAGACGGTCCATCCTGTCGGTGGTCTTGGTAATATAGAGCACCGCAATGATGCTCCCTGCCAAAAAAATGATCAAGAGCAAACCAAAACCCAGTAAAATTCTTTTTTTCATGGATTATCCCGTTACTTGCTGGTAAAGCGATATGCTATCCGTTCGATCGCCGCCGGTGTCTTAATGGATATGCTGCAGCGAGATTCATCTGAAGTCTCGATGAAACCCCGCGAGACGAACGTCTTGAGTGCAGAAGCCCCTTCGCTATCCTTCCCCCGGTCGATTTACCACGGGGAGCGGCATCAGGACCAGCAACGCACCGCATGACAAGCCATATCGCATCATGTTGTCGTCTCCCCTCTCCGGCGGTCAGCCTCGTCCTTGAATGGCATTTTCTGATGGAGCGGAAGGGTCACTCGAAAAACAGTGCCCTGCCCTACCTGGCTTGCAGCTTCGATCTTGCCGCCATGATTCTGGATAATACGATAGCTGATCGAAAGACCGAGGCCGGTACCATCACCATTCTCCTTGGTGGAAAAAAAGGGCTCAAATATCTTGTCCAAATTTTCCGGCGCTATACCTACACCGGTATCACCAAACTCAACAACAGCCTGATGGTCCCTGACCGTGCTCAGCCGGACGCGAAACTCGCCGCCAGATGGCATGGCCTGTAGTGCATTTTGCGCTATATTTATAAAAACCTGTTTGATCTCATCATGGTCCATATAGACAATAACCGGAATGGCGGGGTACTCCTCAATAACCCGAACAGCGGAAGACTCCGCCATGCCCTGCACAAGTGCAACCGTTTCCTTTATCGGCAGAAGCAGGTCGGCAGGTTGCATCCAGGAAGGCTTCTGCCGGGAAAAATCCAGAAGGTTTCTGATGATCTTTCTCACCCGCAGCGTTTCCTGCTCCATCATGCCGAGCATCCGTCTTGGGGAATCGGCCAGGTCAACCGTTTTGAGAAGATAGGTCGTATAGCCGAGCACGCTCGTCAACGGGTTATTGATCTCATGGGCGATGTTCGCGGCAAGCTCTCCGATCGCAGCCATCTTCGACGAATGAACCAGTTGCTGCTGCGCGCTTTTCAGCTCCAGCATTTTTTCCCGAAGGTCGGTATACAGCGAAGCGTTCTGCAGTGCCGCCCCGGCAAGGTTTCCAAAGACGGTAAAGAGACGCAGATCGTGTTTATCAAAGCCGGTGCCGCCCTTTTTATTGATGACCGTAAGCATGCCGGTCAAGGTATTGGATGACCAGAGCGGCACCGTCATGAGGGTCTTGACACCGAGCGCTTTCATGTGCTCGCCGTCTAGTCTGAAATCAGCCTGTGCATCCGGAATAAGGAGCGGCGTGCCATAACAGGCGAGCCAGTTATAGACACCCCCTGCTTCGAGCGGAAGTTCCTGCTCCCTGAGCAGCTGTTTTTTGCTTCCATGCACACCCAGATACTGCAGCGTAAAGTTTTTGCCGTTTATTACAGAGACTGCCGTCGTATCGGACCGGACAAGATCTTCGGCACGCGCAGCGATCTTAGCCACGAGTGTCTCGATTTCAAGGCTTTCCATCAGATCGAGCCCGGCAGTATGGAGGATGAACAGGTCTCTGTTCCAGTTGGACAAACTTGCTTCCCGCTGCTTCAGTGTCAGCGCCATCTGGTTAAAGGCATGGCCAAGTTTGCTGATCTCATCCTTGCCTTCGACCGGGAACGGCGTTTCCCAGTTTTGCTGGCTCAGCCTGTCTGCGGCATCACTGAGTTTGCGTATCGGTTTCGTGATGCCGATGGTGATGATCTGACTGAACGCCATTCCCACCAGGAGAATGCCGATGAGCGCAACAGACCCTTTTTTCACCAATCCGGTAAATTTTTTTGCATACCGCTGGCTGGATACGCCGACGCGGACATAACCAACTCGATCCTCTCCAGCCATAACAGAAATGGTCAGGTCATAGACGCCCGCCTGATTAAAGAAAAAAACAGGCTCCGTCGCTCTCATCATAGCGGGACTCAGGATGACATGGTCAATCGTCAATTTGTCGCCTGTCGGCAAACTGTAAAAATACGAATCGGTGTTAAAGAATGCTGCCGTGGCCGTGCTTCCGATAATGAGCTTCCCGTCGCGCCGATATATCATGGCATAGAGAATATCGCTTCCCGGGTGAGCATCGTCCGCCGCCACAAAAAGCGGTGTCAATTTTTTGTAGATCTCATGACGGTTATCGGTAATAATATCATCCACCGTCATCGATGAGAGCTCTCGGGCGACATACAGGGCCCGGCCGCGAATTTCCGCATCGAGCATTGCGGTCCCTTCCCGATAGAAGAACAGGCCGACGAGGAAGGAAACGAGCAGTAATGCTACCGCCATAAAGAAGGATATCCTGCATCCAACTCCACCCCACCACCGCGCAGCGAGCTGACTCATGCGTGCAATAAACCGAGAGCGTATTTTTCTTTTGTTCGCCATATAAAATAGACTTTTGCTGTTGGATTTTAACATAAAGTTTCATGTAAACGCCATAGAAAAAGGCAAGGGATAAACTCCCTTGCCTTTCATGCCATCAAAAAATTATATGCGGCCGCAGCTGCACGGACGGCGCGCTACGCCTTGGTGCTTTCTGCGCCCTTCGTCCCCGGTGTTTCCGTTTTTTTACGCTCAATGAGCTCAATTACGGCCATGGGTGCTGCATCGCCAGGCCGGTTGCGGGTCAGGATAATTCTCGTATATCCCCCATTCCTGGTTGCATAACGAGGTGCAATATCGGCAAAAAGACCGCTTACGACGGCTTCGTTGTTAATAAAACTGAGCGCCTGCCGTCTCGCGTGAAGATCACCCCGCTTGCCTAAGGTAATCATCTTTTCTGCCAACGGCCGTAGCTCCTTGGCTTTTGCAACAGTAGTTTCAATTTTTTCATTCTTCAGCAACGCTGTCACAAGCATCCGGAGCAATGCTTTCCGATGCGAACTATCTCTTCCAAACTGCCTGCCTGTACATGCATGTCTCATTGCGGTATCCTTATTTCCAATAATAGATTTATTAACTCTCGCTCGGTTTTTCTGCCAGCAGACGCCGTGCCTCGGCTACGATCTTGTCGTCAACTTTGAGGCCCAGACCCAGACCCATATCCGCAAGAATTTCTTTGATCTCGTTCAACGATTTTCTGCCGAAATTCTTGGTTTTAAGCATCTCGCTTTCGGTTTTCTGAACCATCTCGGCGATCGTTTCAATACCGGCATTCTTGAGACAATTTGCAGCACGAACCGAAAGTTCAAGTTCATTCACGCTTCTCAACAGATTTTCGTTGAAGGAGGGAACCTTTTTAATTTCCTCTTCCGTGACCGGCGCATCATCTTCCTCTTCAGGAAGATGAATGAATATGGAAAGATGGTCCTTTAACAGTTTTGAAGCATGCGCAACGGCATCGTCAGGACGAATGCTTCCGTCGGTCCACACCTCGAGCACCAGTTTATCGTAATCGGTCTCCTGCCCTACCCGGGCGTTTTCCACTTTGAAATTAACTTTTCTGATCGGCGAAAAAATGGAATCGATCGGAATAACACCGATGGACTGGCCAGGCTCTTTATTCTTATCTGATGACACATATCCCCTGCCGCGCCGAGCCCGCATTTCAACTTCAATTTTTCCGCTCTTGTCAATCGTGGCAAGATGGAGTTCGGGGTTCAGGATCTCGACCTCTGCGTCGGCTTCGATATCCTTGGCAGTAACTTCGCCGGGACCTTTGGCCTTGAGGGCAAGCGTCTTCGGCTTGTCGGTGTGTAACTTCAACCGCACTTCCTTGAGGTTGAGGATGAGATCGGTTGTATCCTCCACTACGCCGGGAATGCTGGAGAATTCATGCTGAACGCCGCTGATCTTCAGGGAGGTGATTGCAGACCCTTCAAGAGACGACAAAAGCACTCTTCTAAGCGAATTACCCAGCGTTGTACCAAAACCACGCTCTAACGGTTCGGCAGTAAATTTACCATAGGTATCAGTGATCTTTTTAGGATCATACTGAAGTTTTTTAGGCATCTGGAAATCTTTAGCTTTCTTAAGCATGCTTCCTCCATAACGGAGTGAAAAAACTTTCTTTAGGACTGCAGTGGACTGCCATCTCTGTGATAGAAACCAGACCGCCACTGCGCCTTACCATATACAATTGAGCGGCGCTATTACTTCGAGTAGAGCTCGACAACAAGCTGTTCCTTGACCGTCGGGAGCGTACACTCATCGCGAGCCGGCAAAGACAAGACCTTGCCTCTGAATGCGGCCTTATCCATCTCCAGCCAGGTCGGGAATCCGCGTTTTTCAAGAGCCGCAAGGGTTTGCTGAATCTGTCCGATGCTTCTGCTCTTTTCACGTAACTCAATCACATCGCCCGCTTTCAGCAAGTACGAGGGGATATTGACCTTTTTACCGTTCACCAGCATGTGACCGTGTCGTACCAGCTGACGAGCTTCTTTTTTGGCTCCGGCGAAACCCATGCGCTGGACAACATTATCGAGCCTTCTTTCCAGGAGCTGAAGAAGGTTGTCGCCCGTGATGCCTTTCATCCGCTCGGCCTTTTCGAAATAGCCGCGGAACTGCCCCTCGAGAACGCCATAGACACGCTTGATCTTCTGTTTTTCCCTGAGCTGCAGGCTATACTCGGAATGTTTTATCCGCGCCTGGCCATGCTGCCCGGGGGGATAACTTCTCCGCGTGATCCCGCATTTATCTGTATAACAACGCTCAGCCTTCAGAAAGAGCTTGGTACCTTCCCGCCTGCAGAGTTTACAAACTGATCCAATATAGCGCGCCACGTGATTCCTCCTGTGTTAAACCCTTCTTCGTTTCGGCGGTCTGCATCCGTTATGCGGTATGGGCGTCACATCCTTGATTGCCACAATCTCCAGTCCTGCCGCCTGGATTGACCTGATTGCCGATTCCCGTCCGGTACCCGGGCCTTTGACGTAAACCTCTACCTGCCGCATACCATGTTCCATTGCTTTTTTGGCAGCAGTTTCCGCTGCGAGCTGAGATGCAAAGGGAGTGCTCTTCCTCGACCCTTTAAAACCTTTATTCCCTGCACTGGACCATGAAAGCACGTTACCTGACGTGTCCGTGATCGTCACGATCGTATTGTTGAACGATGCATGGATGTGGGCCACACCCATGGCCACATTTTTTCTTTCTTTGCCCTTCTTGGCCATCTATCCTCCTCAAGGCGTATCGGACTGGATGCAAAACCTGCATCGACAGTTCAAAACGCACTTCCTGCGCTACTTTTTCGCTAAAGACTTCTTCTTGCCTGACATCGCCGACCTCTTTGGACCCTTCCGGGTTCTTGCATTGGTCTTTGTCCGCTGTCCTCGTGCCGGCAACCCTTTGCGGTGCCTGAGACCGCGATAGCTGCCGATATCCATCAACCGCTTAATGTTCATCGTCACATCTCTGCGGAGATCGCCCTCCACAACATAGTCACGGTCGAGAATGGTACGGATCTTCAGAACATCGGATTCAGCAAGATCCCCGCTCTTCATGGTCGGCTCAATGCCAGCCTCAGCCAGAATCTTCTTTGCAGATGTCTTCCCGATTCCAAAGATATACGTTAGGGCAACTTCGATTTTTTTATCCTTGGGTAGATCTACTCCGGCAATTCGTGCCACATTTCCTCCTCAATCGCGATGCTCGCACGCACGCACCAGCCATATGGCAAGTACCGTACCGTCATCGTG
>MHDY01000213.1:13040-24964 GCA_001803705.1 Nitrospirae bacterium GWC2_56_14
CTTCCACGATTGATAGTTATTTACACAACCCCTTTTCGGGCATTTACTTGAATCGATACGTTATCCTTCCCCTGGTGAGATCATAGGGTGTTAGCTCCACGGTAACCTTGTCGCCTGGCAGGATCTTAATAAAATGCATCCGCATCTTTCCTGATATGTGTGCCAGAATCTTATGACCATTCTCCATCTCGACACGAAACATGGCGTTCGGCAGTGTTTCTAGTACAGTTCCCTGGACTTCTATTGAATCTTCTTTCGCCATAATTTATCGGTATCCTGTATCGAGCCAGTCGATGACATTTACTCTTTTTATCTGGTGAGTATCAGCGGTCCATCTTCCATGACGGCAATAGTATGCTCAAAATGTGCGGATAGCGACCCATCTGCCGTTATCGCCGTCCAGCCGTCCTCCTTGACCCTGGTGACGCACCCACCGGCGTTGACCATCGGCTCTATTGCCAGGACCATGCCGGCTTTGATCTTTGGCCCGCCGCCCCGTTCACCGAAATTAGGGATTTGCGGGTCCTCATGCAGACTTCTTCCGATACCGTGACCGACAAATTCTCTCACTACCGAGAAACCATGCGCCTCAACGTGTGACTGAACAGCTGCTGAAATATCATACAAGCGATTCCCGGGAATTGCTTCCGCAATCCCTTTTAGCAACGACTCTTCCGTAACCTTGATCAGTCGTTCAGCCTCGTTCGTTATTGACCCCACCGGGACGGTTATTGCGGCATCGCCATAGAATCCATCCACGACCGCACCCACATCGATGCTGATGATGTCTCCCGGTCTCAGGACAACCCCTTTTGAGGGAATACCGTGCACAACCTGCTCATTGACCGAAGTACAGAGGGTGCTGGGATAGCCACGATAACCTTTGAATGCCGGTTTTGCTCCGGCGTCTCTGATCAGCTGTTCTGCAAATTCATCAAGCTCTTTGGTTGTTATGCCTGCCCGTACTTTTGTGCGCACTCCTTCGAGAACATTCGCCACTACGCGGCAGGCTTTCCGTATTTTTTCTATTTCCTGAGGAGACTTGAGAATCACCATGAGTGCAACCTATCCTCATCGCCTCCCTTTAACGGAAACACCTTTCAGGAATCCACCATAGTGCCTCTGGATAAGGTGCGACTCTATCTGAGACACCGTATCCAGTGCGACGCCAATGACGATAAGCAGCGAGGTCCCTCCAAAATAAAAGGGGACATTAAAGGCCTTGTAGAATATATCCGGCAATACGCATACTGCTGCGAGATAAAGCGCACCGCCAAGGGTGATCCTTGTCAACACCCGATATAGATAGTCAGACGTTTTTTTCCCGGGACGTATGCCTGGAATGAAACCGCCGTACTTTTTCAGGTTTTCCGCAATGTCCACGGGATTAAAGACAATGGCGGTGTAAAAGAACGCGAAAAACACGATCATGACGACATACACTGTCGTATACAGGAGTCGTCCCGGTGCAAGCTGACCCGCAATATCCTTGACCCAACTGACTTCCGTAAAGCTGGCAATCGTTGCCGGAAACATCAATATGGATGATGCAAAGATTGGCGGAATGACTCCAGCCGAATTGATCTTGAGCGGCAGATGCGTGCTCTGTCCTTTGTAGATCTTTCGTCCCACCATGCGCTGCGCATATTGAACCGAGATCTTTCTCTGGCCCCGTTCCATTAAAATGATAGCGGCTATGACCGAAACAATGATGACAAGAATGACAGCGAGCATGAAATAAGGGATTTCACCCGAGGTCACCAGGCCAAAAGTATTAATGACCGCGCTCGGGAACCCCGCAACGATACCGGCGAAAATGATGAGCGATATGCCGTTGCCAATGCCGCGTTCGGTAATCTGCTCTCCCAGCCACATGATGAAGGTGGTTCCGGCGGTGAGCGTTATCATGGTTAGGATACGAAAGGACCAGCCGGTCGATTCTACAAACGCGCCGCCCCCCATCTTCTCAATACCCACCGCCATCCAGAAGGACTGAAATGCCGCGATAACGACCGTTCCGTAACGGGTATACTCAGTGATCTTTTTGCGGCCCGATTCGCCTTCTTTTGCAAGCGCCTGCAGTCGGGGAATGACCACTGTCAGAAGTTGCAGCACGATCGAGGCAGTGATGTACGGCATGATCCCGAGCGCAAAAATGGTTACCCGGGAAAGAGCTCCGCCTGAGAACATATCGAAGAAACCCATCAATCCAGACGCAGCCTGATGTAAATATTGACTCAGTGCATCACCCCGTACTCCGGGGGTGGGGATATATGCACCGATCCGATATACTGCGAGCATAAGGAGCGTAAAGAAAACGCGCTTTCTGAGCTCAGGGATATTGAATATGTTCTTAATGCCGGTGAACAAGGTTATATTACCTCGGCCTTCCCGCCGGCGGCTTCAATTTTTTCTACCGCGGTCTTGCTGAATTTATGAGCGCGAATCGTGACACCCTTCTTCAACTCACCCATACCAAGCACCTTGACCTCAGCTTTTATACTTTTTATAAGACCGTTCTGATGCATGATCTCCGGAGTTATCGTTCCGCCGGCGCTCGCCGCATCCAGATCGGTCAGGTTCACAACGGCATACTCTTTTCTGAAGATATTCGTAAAACCGCGCTTCGGGATGCGGCGTTGCAGCGGCATCTGGCCGCCTTCAAACCCCGCCGGCTTCACTCCGCCAGAACGAGCCTTCTGCCCCTTGTGTCCCTTGGTTGCGGTCTTGCCATGTCCCGAACCGACACCACGACCAACCCGCTTTTGATTCTTTTTTGCCCCTGGCTGAGGCTTAAGATCTTCTAATCGCATAGTTTGTAATCCTATTTCTGCAGTAACCTGATTTTTAAAAACTAGTTCTTAATATCCTCAACCCGGATCAGGTGGTTGACCTTGTTGACCATGCCTCTTATTTCAGGGGTATCAAGCCTCACAACGGACTTGTTGAGCTTTCTCAGTCCCAGTCCGATCAGGACGACCTTGTGCTTACCCGGCCGGGCAATGCTGCTCCGTACCAGGGTGATTTTTATTTTTTTGGCCTCTTCCTTCGTCATCTTAGGCGAGCTCCTCCACGGATTTTCCCCGGAGAGCGGCAACCTGCGCCGCGCTTCTGAGTCTGACCAATCCGTTAATTGTAGCACTGACCACATTGTGGGGATTGCTGGAGCCAAGAGACTTGCAGAGTACGTTTCGTACACCAACGACCTCAAGCACCGACCTACTTGCACCGCCTGCGATCAAACCGGTACCTTCTGAGGCCGGCTTCAACAATACTTTTCCTGCGCCATAATGACCGAGCACTTCGTGGGGTATCGTGTCTCCTTTGAGGGAAACAAGAACCATATTCTTTTTGGCTCGTTCAACAGCTTTTTTAATAGCTACCGGCGCCTCGGCTGCCTTCCCTTTTCCAACACCGATCTTGCCATTTCCGTCACCGACGACCACCAGTGCGCTGAAATTGAACCGCTTTCCGCCCTTGACCACTTTAGCGACGCGGTTCAGGTATACAAGCTTATCCTTCAGGCCATCTCCGTCTTCTGCCTCTTTATTGTATCGCTCTGCCAAAGCTGCCTCCACAATACTGCACAATCACTAAAAGTTTAATCCCTGCTCCCGCGCAGCGTCCGCCAAGGCCTTGATGCATCCATGGTATTGATATCCGCCGCGGTCAAAAACGACATCTTTTATATTTTTGCTCAGCGCGCGCTGCGCAATGTTCGCGCCAACCTTCTTCGCAGCTGCAATGTTTCCGCAATGCTTCAGCCCGGTTTGTATGTCTTTTTCGTTCGACGATGCCGCTGCAACGGTTTTACCGTCCGTATCGTCTATAAGCTGCACGTAAATATGGCTGAGGCTCTTATAAACGCTCAACCGGGGTCTTGCAGTAGTGCCGTTTACACGTTTGCGAACCCGCTCATGTCTTCTTTGTCTGGCTTTTAGCTTGCTCTTTGCCACGTTCACTCTCCATCATACTGATTGCGACATCTCACTCATGTGAGGCCGACCGCTATCAGAAGTCGATTACTACTTTCCGCCCTTACCAGCCTTGCCTTCTTTGCGCTTGATGACCTCAGTGCTGTACTTAATACCCTTGCCCTTGTACGGTTCAGGTTTTTTCAAGCTGCGCACATTTGCTGCGATCTGGCCAACAAGCTGCCGGTCCACACCCTTGAGTGTGATTTGTGTTTGCTTCGCGTCTACAGTAGCCTTGATACCCTTCGGCAACGGATACACAATGGGATGAGAAAAACCGAGTGTCAGCATCAGGTTCGAACCCTGCACCGCTGCCTTAAAACCCACACCGGTTATTTCCAGTGTTTTTTCGAATCCCTTGCTGACCCCCATAACCATATTGGCGATCAGATTTCTGGTCAGGCCATGCATTTCCCGGTACAGTTTCTGGTCCGACGGGCGCTCCACCGTAAGCGTGTTATTCTCTTTTTTAATCGTCAGCTTGGGGTTCACATCCTGACTGATCTCGCCCAAGGGGCCCTTGACCGTGACCTTTCCGGTCTCCAGTTTTGTTTCAACCCCTGCGGGTATCTCTATTGGTTTTTTACCGACCCTCGACATAACAACTCCTCAAATTCCTGAATAGAACGGATTCACGTCACTGGGGATACTACCAAACGTGGCAAATGACCTCACCACCTACATTGTCCTTTTGCGCCTGCTTACCAGTTTGAATGCCCTTCGGTGTAGACAAGATCGCTATCCCGAGCCCTCGTAAAACTCTCGGAATAGCTTTACTATTCGAATACACGCGGCATCCTGGCTTGCTGATCCGCTTCAGTCCTGTGATCACCGGCAATTCCTCATCCGAATATTTAAGATAAACCCGGATGACCCCTTGCCGACGGTCCTTGACCAGCTTCAGATTTTTTATATATCCCTCATCCTTAAGAATTTTTGCAACTTCCATCTTAAGTTTTGATGATGGGATATCAACCTTTTCGTGCTTCGCTTTACTTGCGTTGCGGATTCGCGTCAGCATATCCGCGATAGGATCGGTCATCATCGGTTCAAACCCCTTCTGCTTACCAACTCGCCTTAATTACGCCCGGTATTTCACCTTTGAGCGCACCGTTTCTAAAACAAATGCGGCACATATCAAACTTCCGCAGATACCCTCTCGGCCGTCCGCACAGAGGACAACGCGTATATGCCTGTACTTTAAATTTTGGCGGTCTGTTTGCCTTCGCTATCAAGGACTTCTTTGCCATGTTTCCTCCCAGAGAACCTTACCTGAAACCTACTTCTTGAACGGCATACCGAGATGGCGAAGCAACGCCCTGCCCTCTTCATCAGTATTGGCCGTCGTTACAAAAACAACATCCATGCCGTGAACCGATTCAACTTTATCGTATTCAATTTCCGGGAATATGATCTGTTCCTTGATCCCAAGGGTATAATTTCCCCTGCCATCAAAGGACTTCGTCGGGACCCCTTTGAAGTCACGGATACGGGGCAATGCCGCGCTGATAAAACGATCCAGGAACTCGAACATGTGCTCGCGTCGAAGCGTCACGCTGCATCCGATCGGCATGCCTTCTCTGAGCTTAAACGCAGCAATCGACTTTTTTGCTTTCGTGATTACAGGACGCTGGCCAGTAATTCTGCCCAGTTCATCAACCGCAAAATCAAGAGCTTTGGCGTTCGCTATCGCCTCACCCAAACCGACATTGAGAACGATTTTTACCAGCTTCGGGGCCTGCATAGGATTCTTGTAGCTGAATTCCTTCATCAGCGCCGGAATGACGGTTTCCTTGTACTGCAGCTGCATCCTCGGCGGCTCTGTCTTTACCGGAGCGGTCTTGGCTACGCCGACCTCACTGGTTGCAGCAGGCTTTGCGGATTTTTTGGTTTCTTTAGCCTGAGCCTTGGGTTTCCCGTCAGCTTTCGCGGATTTCGGAGCCGCTTTCTGTACGGATCCCTTTGTTTCCTTGCTTTTATCTTTTTTGTCTGCCATTGATCGCTTTCCCTATTTCGCCAGTTACCCTCATCCACCTATTTCTACCAGGCGATTCGGCGTCTGCTAGCTCAGAGTTTCATTACAGTTTTTGCACACCCGGATACGCGTGCCATCTTCCTGCGTCTTCCGTACTGCAGCTGTCGGCTTATCACACTTTGAGCAGATCAACTTTACGTTCGACAGGGAGATGGGGCCTTCCTTCTCCACAATACCCCCCTGCCTCAGTTGCTGGGTAGGCCGGGTGTGACGCTTAATCATGTTCAGCTTTTCTATCAAGAGCCTGTTCTCAGCAGGGTACACAGCAATGACCCTGCCCTTTTTGCCCTTTTCCTTGCCGGAAATCACCAATACATTATCATTTTTCTTTATCTGCATATTCTTACGTCCTGGTTTCCTATCGGAGCGTTATTTGGTCAGCGGCCCGTTGTTACAGCACTTCCGGCGCCAGTGAAATGATCTTCATAAAGTTCTTTTTCCGCAGTTCGCGGGCCACCGGCCCGAATATACGGGTGCCGATCGGTTCATTGCTCGCGTTGATCAGCACTGCTGCATTCCGGTCAAATTTTATATACGATCCATCCGGGCGCCTGACTTCCTTGGTCGTCCGCACGACGACAGCCTTCGCAACTGTTCCCTTCTTTGCCTGCCCGTCGGGAATGGCCATCTTGATCGCCACGACAATAATGTCACCAAGTGACGCGTACCGTTTACGGGTCCCGCCAAGCACTTTTATGCACATTACTTTTTTTGCGCCGGAATTATCGGCGACATCTAAAACGGTCTGTTGCTGAATCATCTCTTATCCCCTAGCACAGATAGTCTACGTACGGCTTATTACTGGGCCTTTTCCACGATCTCAAGCACTTTCCAGCGTTTTTCCTTTGACAGCGGCCTGGTTTCGATGAAGCGAACAACATCACCGACCTTGCACTCATTTTTTTCATCATGAGCCTTGAACTTGGTCGTACGGCTGATCGTTTTCGTGTACTTCGTGTGCGCTACACGTCTCGATACCGCCAGAACCACGGTCTTGTCCATTTTATCGCTGACCACACGACCAACATACGTTTTTCTTTTTTTAGACTCGCCCATATTTTTCCTTTAAGACCGTTTTTGCTCTTGCGATATCCTTGCGGAGGATCCGCAAACGCATCGGATTTTCTATCTGGCCCATTGCCTGTTGGAACCGCAGATTGAATATCTCTTTCTTCATATCCGTGGCTTTGGCTTCCAGCTCTTCACTGGACAGATCTTTCATATCGCGCAGACTGGATTTCATATTGCCGCCTCCCGGGATACAAACTTGGTGGCGATCGGCAATTTGTATGCTGCAAGCCTGAACGCCTCTCGTGCTACCGATTCATCGACTCCGCCCATTTCGTAGAGCACGCGACCCGGTTTCACCACAGCTACCCAGTATTCCGGCGCCCCCTTGCCTTTGCCCATACGCGTTTCGGCCGGTTTCTTCGTTATCGGCTTGTCCGGGAATATGCGAATCCATATTTTCCCTCCCCGTTTAACATAACGGGTCATGGCAATACGAGCGGCTTCGATTTGCCGGCTTGTGATCCAGCCAGGTTCAAGGACCTTCAAGCCAAATTCACCGTAGCTGACCTCGGCACCCCGATAGGCAGTTCCGGTCATCCTGCCCTTCATCATTTTTCTATGTTTTACTCTTTTCGGCGCTAGCATAATCGCATTCCTTTACGACTGTCATAGTATTGCTAATACGTCAAAGTATTACGCTGTCGCCTTCGACGGCTGCAGAACATCACCTTTATAGATCCAAACCTTCACGCCGATCTGCCCCATGGTGGTTTTTGCTTCAAAAAAACCGTACTGGATATCGGCCCTGAGCGTATGGAGCGGCACGCGGCCCTCACGATACCATTCAGTCCTGGCGATCTCTCCGCCCGCCAGTCTTCCGGCGCACATGATCTTGATGCCCTGGGCTCCCAGGCGAAGAGCAGAGGTCACGGACTTCTTCATTGCCCGGCGAAAAGCGATACGGCGCTCCAACTGAAGAGCGATATTTTCAGCGACCAACTGGGCATCCAGTTCCGGCCGTCTGATCTCCTGGATGTTGATGTATATCTGCTTACCGGTCATGCTTTCGAGGTCTTTTTTCAGTTTGTCGACCTCGGCGCCCTTCTTACCGATAATGATACCAGGCCGGGCCGTATGGATGTTTATCTTGGCCTTCTGGCCGGCCCGTTCGATCTCAATTTTCGAAACACCAGCATGCATCAGTCGCTCTTTGACGATCTTGCGGATCTTGATATCCTCATGCAGGAGCGCTGCATAATTCTTCTGTGAGAACCAGCGGGAATCCCATGTTTTGATGACCCCGAGCCGGAAACCGATCGGATGAACCTTCTGTCCCATTATGCCTCCACCGTAAACACTATGCTGAGAGCACCAGCGTGATATGGCTGGTCCTCTTTTTAATCTGGTTTGCCCTGCCCATGGCGCGTGCCCTGATCCGCTTCATCGTGACGCCCTGATTGACATACGCCTTGGTCACCATAAGGGAATCAACATCTCCAACCTTCTTCTGTTCCGCATTTGCTACTGCTGAGTCCAGAAGCTTCTTTACGACGCGTGCGGCATGAAGCGGGGTAAAGGTGAGGATATTTATTGCATCACCCACCATCTTGCCGCGAATGAGGTCAATGACCTGCCTCGCCTTACGCGGTGTGATTCGTATATGTCTGACCGTTGCGCTTGCTTCCATCTTCGTATCCTCGCTCTAGTTCACAAAACTGCACTACTTGGGTGCGCTTGTCTTTTCCGCGGTCTTTGCCTTTGACCCACCATGCGCCTTGAAGGTCCGGGTCGGCGAAAACTCGCCCAGTTTATGTCCCACCATGTTTTCAGTGACATAGACCGGTATGAATTTCTTGCCGTTGTGCACCGCCATGGTGTGTCCGATGAAATCCGGCGTAATGGTAGACCGCCGGGACCATGTTTTCACGATCTTTTTATCACCCGCTGTGTTCATGGTCTCAACTTTCTTCATGAGACTCGTGTCCACAAAAGGACCTTTTTTGATTGATCTGGGCACCGTATCCTCCGCTGCAACGTATCACGAGATTGCGGATTCCCGCTATCTGCTCTTCGTTCTTCTTTTAAGAATAAACTGATTCGTTGTCTTGTTCTTTCTCGTTTTCACGCCATCCGGGAGACCCCAGGGTGAGCATCCTGGCCTGCCGCCCGAGGATTTTCCCTCGCCGCCGCCAAGAGGATGGTCAACGGGATTCATGACCACTCCGCGCACTCTCGGTCGCATTCCCATCCAGCGGGAACGGCCAGCCTTGCCGATGCTTATATTCTCATGGTCAAGATTACCGACCTGGCCGATTGTTGCCATGCATTCTGACCGCACCGTACGGATCTCACCGGAATTAAGGCGCAGCGTCGCAAGTTCGCCTTCCCTTGCCAAGAGCTGCACGGAAGCGCCCGCACTTCTGGCCAACTGTCCACCAGCGCCCTTTTTGAGTTCCACATTGTGGACCACCGTACCAACAGGAATCGAGGTGATAGGAAGCGCATTACCCGGCTTGATATCGGCATCAGGTCCCGAAACTACCCGATCTCCAACGTTCAGCCCAACGGGTGCAAGAATATAGCGCTTCTCGCCATCTGCATAGTGCAGGAGAGCGATACGCGCGGTACGGTTCGGATCGTACTCAATGTGCGCAACCACTGCGGGTACGCCGGTCTTTTCGCGCCTGAAATCGACGATCCTGTATTTCTTCTTGTGCCAGCCGGCACGATAGCGGACCGTGATCTTGCCGCGGTTGTTCCGGCCGCCACTCTGGCTGAGCTTTACTACCAGCGATTTTTCCGGCCTGCTCCGTGTTACTTCCTCGAATGTCGATGAAGTCTGGAATCTTCTGCCCGGGGATGTTGGATTATAGGTCTTTACCGGCATTTACGCACCCTCAAATATATCGATCTTTTCACCTGGTTTCAGCGTTACGTACGCCTTTTTCCAGTCTGATCTGCGGCCGAGCCGCTGACCCATACGCTTCTTCTTGCCCGCAATTTTCACCGTGGTCACATCCATGACCTTTACTTTGAAGATACCCTCGATTGCCTTCCGCACCTGCAGCTTGTTGGCATCGGTCCGTACTTCGAAGGTCAGGACATTATTTTTTTCTTTCAGCCGAGTGCCCTTTTCCGTGATACGCGGCGCCTTAACTATGTCATAGAGATCGATGCTCATTTTCCGTAAACCTCCTGAATGGCGCTTAAAGCATCCTGCGTCATAATGAGGTACCTGTATTTCAGCAGATCATATACATTGATATTTTCCATCCTGAGCACCTTGACCGATGGAATATTACGCGAGGCCAACGTCAGGTTCTTATTCTCCGATTTAATGAGAACGAGTGCATTCTCCTTAACACCGAGAGTATCAAGCAGAGAAGTAACCAGTTTGGTTTTCGGTTCAGCAAAGTCAAGCGAACTGACCAGAACCAGCCGGTTGTCCATAACTTTTGAGGCAATGGCATCTACCAGCGCTGCCCGCTTTTCTTTTTTCGGCAGAGAGTAAGAGTAATCGCGGGGCATCGGACCAAAGCACGTACCGCCATGCCTCCACAAAGGTGACCGGGTGCTTCCTGCACGGGCGCGCCCGGTTCCCTTCTGCTTCCAGGGCTTTTTCCCGCCACCGCTCACCATCGCCTTGTTCTTCGTTGCTGCGGTACCTGCGCGCCTGTTTGCAAGCTGGTTCACGACTGATGCGTGGATAAGGTGTGGCCGGATCTCAGACCCGAACAGGGCCGGAAGCTCCACGTCCTTTACTTTCTTATTACTCTGGTCAACCATGACGACTGACGGCATTTCAGTAACCCTCTATTCCTTGATTAATCAGCCTTGTAGATGAGGAGCAGACCGTTGACGCCGCCCGGAACCGCACCCCGTACGAACAACAGGTTTTGATCCGGCCGAACATCGACGATTTCCAAGTTTTTGATTGTTTTCTTTGCCACGCCCATGTGACCGGGAAGTTTTTTGCCGGGCCAAACACGAGACGGATAGGAGCTCGCACCGATGGAACCGGGGGCGCGATTGAACATGGAGCCATGCCCCCCGGGACCGCCGGCAAAATTATGGCGCTTCATAACACCGGCGAAACCCTTCCCCTTCGTCGTGCCGCTCACCGTGACCATATCGCCTTTTTTAAACATATCGATAGTCACGTCCTGACCAGCTTCAAATTCTCCGGTCCGGAATTCTCTCAGCACGCGGTGAGGCGGCGTTTCCGTCTTTTTAAAATGTCCGGCCATCGCCTTGGTAATACGCTTCTTTTTCTTTTCTTCCTCAAAGGACAGCTGGACAGCTTCATAACCATCCGTCTCAGCAGTTTTTTTCTGAACCACCTTGCACGGACCGGCCTGGATCACCGTTACCGGGATCAGCTCTCCGCCGTTAAAGTGCTGGCTCATGCCAATTTTTTTTCCGATAATACCCTTACTCATATCGTATCCCTTCACCCGCACGCGGACGACAAGTATTCTGCTATGCGTCTACGGCTGATTTTTCCGGCTAGAGCTTGATCTCAACATCTACGCCTGCAGCCAGATCGAGTTTCATCAGTGCATCGACCGTCTGAGGCGTCGGATCCAGGATGTCAAGCAAGCGCTTGTGCGTCCTGATCTCAAACTGCTCGCGCGACTTCTTATCCACGTGCGGAGAGCGGAGAACGGTCCAGCGATTGATGCTGGTCGGTAGCGGAATCGGTCCTGAGACCTTGGCGCCGGTCCTCTTGGCCGTATCGATAATCTCCACTGCCGACTGGTCCAGCAGACGGTGGTCGTATCCTTTTAATCGTATCCTGATCTTCTGCGTCACGGCGTATCCTTCCCTTACTCGATAACTTCGGTAATAACTCCGGCACCTACGGTCCTGCCGCCTTCGCGGATGGCGAACCGAAGTCCCTTATC
>MHDY01000214.1:0-296 GCA_001803705.1 Nitrospirae bacterium GWC2_56_14
AAAGGTCGCAAAGAAAGGCAAAATATAAGGGTTTTAATTCAAGTTCTAAGGTTATTGATTCCCTTTGCGTACTTTGCGAGCTTTGCGAGAGACGCCGTTAGCTTTGTTTTTTTGGTTCCAGCTTTCCAAGGGGGGCAACATACTGCACGAAAAGATCGCTATACGTGGTTTGCTCGTTCCTAATCGCCCGCAACTCCTCTTTGGAATGGATGAGGATGTTTATCATGCGGTTCAGGGTCGTTCTCATAACGATAATTCCCCGCCCCGCACTATGCCGTGCCCCGGGCGATCATCTC
>MHDY01000214.1:372-8648 GCA_001803705.1 Nitrospirae bacterium GWC2_56_14
TTTCACGGACTTGGACACGCCGTAGTGGCTCGCTGCCATGCTCGCGATCTGCGGCAGATGGGTGATGCAGAAGACCTGGCGCTTTGCGGCCACGCGCTTCAGTTTTTTCCCGACCTCTTCGGCCACTGCGCCGCCGATGCCTGCGTCCACCTCGTCGAACACCAGGGTCGGGATGGGATCACCCTCGACCAGGATGGTCTTGAGCGCCAGCATGATGCGCGAAAGTTCACCGCCTGATGCGGTCTTGGCGAGCGGCTTCGGTTCCTCACCCGGGTTGGGAGAGATCAGGAACTCGATGCGGTCGGCGCCGCGCGGACCGAGCTTGTGGCCGTCCAGCGTATCGTCGCCTGTCTCCTGCGTGATCTTGACGGTAAAGACCGTCTTTTTCATGCCCAGATGCGTAAGTTCCGCCTCGACCTTCTTCTCAAGCTCCCGCGCAGCTGAGCCGCGTTTTTTCGTGAGTGTCTGGGCCTGTGAGGTCAGTCCGGACTTGATGGTCTGGACTTCCTTCTGCAAGCGCGCGACCTCCTCGGTGCTTCGCTCCATGCGCTCAAGCTCTGCTGCCGCATTTTCACCAAAAGCAAGGATCTCGCCCATAGTGCCGCCGTATTTCTTTTTGAGTTTCTGGATCAGGTCCAGCCGGTCGCCGATCTGCTCCAACCGGTCGGGGTCGAACTCTACCTTCTCGGCATAGGCCGAAACCTCGCGCGCCGCTTCTTCGATCTGGGCGCGGCCTGCTTCGCAGAGTTCCAGGACCGGCCTCAGACGGTCGTCGATGGCTGCGATCTCGCGAAGGTTGGTTACGGCCTTCTTGAGCTCGGTCAGCGCGGCGTGATCGGATGAATAGAGCGCTTCGTCGGCAGCGCGCGAAAGGCCGGCGATCTTTTCCGAGTTGGCAAGCAGCTTCTGCTCGCTCGCAAGCGCTTCGTCCTCGCCTGGCTTCAGCTGGGAGGCCTCGATCTCGTTCTTCTGGAACCGGAGCATGTCCTCGCGCTGCGCCCGGTCGCGCTCCCCGGTCTCAAGCTCCGTAAGCTCTTTTCTGATGTCCTGCAAACGGCGATAGGCCTGGAACAGCGTTTCCCGGAGAGCATCGAGGCTGCCGAAGGAATCGAGCATTTCCATCTGGCGCTCCAGGGACAGGAGCGACTGATGCTCATGCTGGCCGTGAATATCGGCCAGGGTAGCGCCGAGCGCAGACAGCGTTGCCAGGTTGGCCAGGCTGCCGTTGATATAGACCTTGTTCTTTCCCGAGGTTGCAAGCACCCGGCGGATGATCAGGTCCTCGCCGGCTTCCATCTCGATCCCCTGTTCGCCCAGCAGGTCCTTGATCTCTTTCGTGGCGCGGCCGTTCAGCTCGAACGCCGCCTCGACCACCGCTTCCTGGCAACCCGTGCGGATCAGGTCAGCGCTGGCGCGCTCGCCGAGCGCGAGGTTCAAAGCATCGACGACGATGGATTTGCCCGCGCCGGTCTCGCCGGTGAACACGTTCAGCCCCGCAGTGAATTCCACGCGGAGCTGGTCGATGATCGCAAAATTCTTTATGTTCAGTTCTTTCAGCATGGTAACGGCAGGGGTCGGGGTTCAGGGGTCAGGGTTCAGGGTTCAGGAACTGCTGACGCCTGGCTCCTGACTACTGACTACTGTACCCTGTACCCTGTACCCTTTCTTTACTTCTCACGGCCTCCGCCTTCTTCATGGCGAACCGTCCCTGCGTGGACTTTCCGTTCCCGCCGGCTTTTTTGTAATACTGCCGGGCCAGTTCCTTTTTCCCCTGCTGCTCGCAGGACCGGCCTGCCCAGTAGTACGCCGTACCTACCCACATGCCGGCCTCGGGATAGAGCTCCGGGATCTTCAGGAACTCGCTTGCGGCCTGATCGTGCCGGCGCAGAAGAAAATAGCAGAACCCGATCCAGTACCGGGTCCCGGGCTGAACAGTGCGGTCCTGATTGACGATTGCGCCTTGATAGGCATAAATGGCATTCTGGTACAAACCGAGCCGGTAATAGCTGTCGCCGATCCGGGTATACACATCACTGGCAGGGATCTTTTCTGAAGGAGAGGAGAGGATCGACTCGTACAGCGGGAGCGCTTCTTTGTAGCGCGCTGAAGAGAAAAGCGCATTGGCTTTTTTATAATTAGAGGCAGCAGAAGTTTCGCAGGACGCGAAGGTCGCTCCGCCCAGCAGGAATGCAGCAATGATCAACAGAACAAGCGCTTTTCTCATGCAGCCCCCCTGAAAAACTGTTGCAAATTTACCACAATCCATGGGGGGATTCAAGAATAAAGGTAACCTCACGTAATTAGGCTGACGGTGGAAGGAACTGCATTACAGCCGCCAGTCCAGGCACCTGCTCTCCTTCAGCCTATTCACCTGACTTACCCACCTGAATTGTTACAGTGGATTGATGCGGATGGATGCCATGCTTCGCAGATCAGCCAAATAAAGCTCTACCTGCTTGACGAGTTCCTGGTCCGCCAGGAGGGACGTGATCTGTTTTTGCACTTCCGGGAACCCTTTGCCCGGGTACTGGGCTGCATGGGAGTCGAAGTAACGCTGAGCATCCTCCCGGCTTATGCGGACGTACAGGCCGATCTTCTTTTCCAGGAAGCGCTCCACCAGGAGCCGGTCGGCCAGCATGCGCTCCAGGTCCCGGTTGGATATGCGGGCGTTGGACAGGAATGCCGCGAACGCTTCAGGCGATCCCAGCCGTTTCTTGAATTCCTCGATCTGGTCACGCACATCCTGCTCGGACAGTTCGACGAACTTGAGCCGCCGCGCCTCCTGAAGCAGCAACAGCCGGTTGACCAGGCCGTCGCGCGTTTCCTCCCTGAGCCGGTTCCGGTCCGGTGCGGGCCCCGACAGGGCCTCGTTGATGATCACCGCCTGTTCAAGGTCGAGTGCCGTGATAACATCGTTATTGACCGCAGCCACGATGTGGTCGATCCGTTCCGCCTGCGCCGGAGAAGGAAGGGAAAAGACAGAAGCAACAAGGACCATCAGCAACAGGTTTAAACCACCCGCTCTTTGCCTCGGCCACTTTTCAATCCGAAATCCGCAATGGTCACAGACCACGATGTCCGAAATCCGCAATAGAATCATCCCTCTTTCAGGTCCGTCATCTTGACGCCCTTCAGATAATCCACGGTCTTTTCCTTCTTGATCCCCTCGAGGCGCTTCACGGTCTCGGCGATCCTGAGCGCGTTGTTCAGGATCGTTTCAAGGCGCGCGACCAGTTCCTTGTCCTTGTCCTCGTAGCGTTCCATCAAAAGCTCGATATTGCCGATGACCGTGGTGAGCGGATTGTTGATCTCATGCCGCACCGCCACGCCCACCTGGCCGATGGCGCCCACGCGCTCGGCCTTGACGAGCATCTCCCTGAGATGCTTCTGCTCCGTCACGTCCCGCGCAGACAGCTGGTAGCCCACTGCGATGCGGTTCTCGAACAACGCGCGCGCGCTCACTTCGACAAAAGCAGGGGTGCCGTCCCGCCTCAGCACTTCAAGCTCCACGATCCTCCGCAAGCCGGCGTGCTCGCCGAGGAGCCTTTTCCGCGCCGCGTCCGCCCCTTCACTGGTCAGAAAATCGAAGACGCTCTTGCCGTGCAGCTCTACCTTGGAGTAACCCAGAAACTTTTCCGCCGACCGGTTGACGGCGGTAAAATGTCCTTCCAGGTCCATGGTAAACATTATGTCGCGGGCATTCTCGAAGAGGTCCCAGAACTTCTCGCTCGACTCCTTCACCTCGCCGTAGAACCGGAAGTTCTCGATCGCCATGCCGAGCTGCGCGCCGATGGAGTCAAGCATCTGCACGTCCGAGGGCTGCAGGGTAAATTCCCTGGTCGGATAGAGGAACATGACACCGAGCACGACGCCGCGCGATTTGATCGGGACGATAACATGGGCATACTCCGTGCCCCCGGCCTTCCGGGTATGGCGCGGGTCCTTGCACCCCTTTTCAGCGAACATCAGTTCCCCGCTTTCGGCGACCATGCCGCACAGACACTCACCCATCTGGAGGGTCTGTTCCTGCTCGATGAACTCAGCAGGCAGCCCTTGCTGGACCACGAGCCGCAGCTGCCTGCCGTCAGGCTCGATCAGAAAAATGCCGCCCCGGGGTTCCATGTTCGTCAGACTGTGCAGGATCATGACCAGCGAGTTCTGAAGCACCGTGGTCAGGCTGCCGGCCTGTCCCAGGGTCAGGGCCACGGAATTGAGGGCGCCGATCTCCCGGGTCCGGTCGAAAAGCCGTTGTTCTATATCGCCGTAGGATTGTTTCAGTTTCTGCGCCATAGTATTGAAGCGCTCGCCGAGTTTGCCGATATCGCTGTCCGAATAGATCTTCATCCGGTAGTCAAGGTTTCCCCGGCTGATCGCCCCGGTCCCGTTCCAGAGCTCGTACAGAGGGACCGACACCGTGCGGTGAATATAGAGGCCGAACCCCGCAAGGAAGGTGACCGCCGTCGCCAGAATGATAAAGAACAGGAAATTGATCCGCGTCTTGGTGGCGTGCAGTTTGCCCATGATGGCGCCCAATTGGACCGCGCTTTCTTCCTTATAGACATCGATGTCGCGGCTCGTCATTGCCACGACCAGGTCGAGTTCGCTCAGCAAGGACTGAACCAGCACCCGGTTCCTGCCGCGCGGATCGTAAGCAGAAAAGAGCCTGGAAGATTTTTTGCCGACCTCTTCAAAATCGGCACTGAGCCTGGAAAGCAGGACCTTTTCCCGGTCGCTGAGATCCAGTTTCGCCATATCCTCGACCATCCGGTGCGCATCCGTGCGCGAAAGCTCGAAGCTGTTCCGGAACCGCATATCGCTGGTCGCCACATACCGGCGGGCATGGCGGGACATCTGCTCCACCTGCTTCTCGATCTCCCAGATCTTCTGGAATTCGACCGAGACCTGGTTTACCGCCAGCGTGGTGAGCGAAAAGACCGAGGTCATGTTCAGGAGGGAGAACACGGCGATCGTCAGGATCAGCAGTATGCCGAAGCCGACGAGCCCTATGAGCCTTCGTTGAATCCTCATGGTATGCCTGGGAAATCCTTTGTATTATTTCGTGCCATCCTGACTTGCCAGGAGGCTGCCAAATCGTTCGCTTCGACCTTCTTTTTGGACCCAACCAACCCTGCCGGCGTGGTTCACGGCAACGCGGTTGCCTCGGTCCATAGTACCACTCTTCATCGCACCCGTCCAGTACAGCCGCTAGAACATATTGCCGATGCTGAAATGCAGCTCGCCGGGGCTCTCGCCCGAACGGCGGTGGATCTTCTGTCCGTAGTCGAGCCGCAGCGGCCCCACGGGCGTATTGTACCGGATGCCGATGCCGTAAGAGGAGCGGAAAGGAGGTGCGTCGGTCAGCACCGTGCCCACGGGAATTGTCGTGTTGGCCAGATCCAGTCTCCGGACCCTGCCCGCATCGTAAAAGAGCACCAGACCGAACCCTTCGGTCTGGCTCAACCGCACCTCGGCGTTGAAAACGACCATGCTTTCGCCGCCCAGAGGCGTTATGGTTCCGTCGGGAGCTTTCGATTCCGGACCCACGGAATCCTGCAGATATCCCCGCAGCGTGGTCACGCCGCCGAGATAGAACCGCTCGTGGATCGGGATCGTTATCGTGTCCCGCTGGGGAAAAGCCACTCCCCCCCGGCCCGACAGGGCCAGGATCGACTGGCGCGTGATCGGGATGAACCAGCTGGTCTGTGCCGTCAGTTTCGTGAAATCGGCCTGGGAGCCGAGCATCTTCAGTGCCTCCTTGACCGCAAGGCCATGGAGCGAACCCCTGCGAGGATTGAAGGGGTCGTCCCGCAGGTCCAGGACAACGCCCGGCGTAATGCTGCTCACCCGCACCCGGCCGCTGTCGTCGGGCGACAGGATGGCGGCGGGACGGACATTATAGTTGTCCACGTTCTCGTACTGGTAAATGAGCGAAAGCTTCAGGCCGTTGTCGTAGGCTTGGGACAGTCCCGTGGCGACCTCGGTTTTCCTCGTCTGGTAGTAGATATCGCGCGTATCTGCGTTCAATCGCTTCTCGTCGGACCAGGCCACGCGGACGCCCGCTTCGAGCCGCCGGTTCAGGAACCAGGGTTCGCGGAAGTTCACCACCGCCTGTTCGACGATGTCGCTTGCGGCGACCCGGAAGCTCAGGAACTGCGCCTGTCCCCAGAGGTTGCGGTAGGAGACCTCGGCCGAGGCGCGTAAACGGTCCAGGTCGCCGTAGCCCACGCCGAGTTCCACTGCGCCGGCAGGCCGCTCCTCCACGGTCAGGAGCATGTCCCGACGGTACTCTTTTTCACCGGGATGCAGCGGCTCGAACCTGACCAGGCCGAAGAAGCCCAGGCGATAGATGTGCTGCTGGCCCGAAAGCACCGCGCCGTAATCGTAAGGGTCTCCGGGATGTACGTTCACCTCCCGCAGGATAACGTGGTCGTGGGTGCGCTCGTTGCCCCTCAGGATGATCCTGCCGATCCTGACCATCTGGTCTTCGGCGATCCGGAATACCAGGTCGATGGTGCTTCCTTCCTCGCTCCGTTCCACGTCGACGCGGGCATACAGGTAGCCCCGGGACCCATAGGCCGACAGAATGCGGAGCCGGTCCTCTTCCACGGACCGATCGCTGAAGGGAGCGCCGGCCTTGAGACGGAGCAGGGCCTGCAGTTCCGCTCCGCTCAGTACAGTATTGCCCTCAAAGACGATGCTTCTGACCATGGTCCGCGGGCCCTCGGCAACATCGAACGCGACCAGCGCTTCCGTGTTGTTCGCCGCACCATCGACCCTGCTCTTGACGTCAACAGTGAGGAACCCGGCATCGATATAGCGGTCATGGAGGTATTCCGTGTCCCTGGCAAGCTGGTCCTCGCGAAAAGGATGCGACGTGAACCACCCGGGCTCCTGCAGGTCCAGTTCATCCTTGAGCTCTTCGGGGGACAGGAAGGCAGCGCCCGTGATGGTTATCCTCTTGACCATGAGGCGCGGACCTTCCGCGATAGAGATCGCCAGGTCGAGCGTCCCTTTCTCTTCGGTGCTCGTCGAAGTAACAACCACGTCCCGGTACCCCTCCTCCCGGTAGGTCGTTTTTATCTTTTCGACGCTGCTCTCGATGATCGCAGGGGAGACGTCATGCTCCGACCAGATGAGCAGCAGCTCGTTCAGTTCTTTATCGCTCATGGCATGATTGCCCGAGAACCGCACCTGCACCCGTGGGCCCTCGATGATCTGCATGCGGACGGCGGTCTTGCCATCCCTGAAGCTCATGTCCACGGGCCCCGGCCTGGCAGCGGGGTATTCCGCTTCCCGGTATTTTTCCACAATGGCCGCCCGGTCCGTATCCAGCAGCAGACCGCTCTTTAACGGCCTGCCCGGCCGGCTCTTCATCACGTGCAGCAATTCCCTGTCAGAAAAGACCGTATTTCCCGTGAAGGCGATCGAGTCGATGATGGTCGGCTCATGCTCCTCGATGGCGATCGTCAGTACGACCCGGTGGGGATCTTTTGCGGGCACAGCAGCGATGCCGACCTCGGCAGCCTCGTATCCTTCGGTCTGGTACAGGGCAAGGACCCGTTCCCTGACACCGGGCAGCCGGTCCTCCCGAAGTTCCCGGCCCTCAAGCCAGGGAAGCACTGCTTTGATTTCATCGGTGGAAACCGCATCATTCCCCTTGATTTTTACTTTCTCGATGATCGTTATGGGCAGCAGCGTGAACACGAGGCGCACGCCTTTCCCGTCAGGAAAGGCGTCGACCTGAATGTCCGTGAACAGGCCCTTCAGGTACAAAAGGGCGATCCCGTCCCTGACGGCCTTTCGCGAAAAAGCGTCGCCGGCCGTGAAACCCACGAGAGGCAGGAGCCGTTCAGGCTCCGGCCAGGGAGCGCCGTGCTCATCAACGAGAGTGATCTGGGTGACAGGAAGGCCGGAAAGATCATCTGCTGCAGCTGAAGAAATGAGCGCAAACAGGACCGCGCAGACCGCGATGAGGTGGAGCAATTTCATGAAGAATTTTTAACACATTGAGGAAGGAATGTAAAGGATGATTAGCCCTGCAGAGCCTCGACGAAGCGTCTTAAAGGGGCGCTGTCAGGGCAAGCGTATGAGCAGTTGAAGGATCAACTGCTTGATGAGAAGGGATTGTAGGGCGCGGGGGGACGGAGGATAAGGATTTGCAGGGGCGGGTTTCAAACCCGCCCCCGTCTGCGCGGGAATAACGGGAAAAGACAGCAAATCCTTCTCAACAACTCCCAAACGAACTCGGCGGAGAACCCCGCCCGCTAGTCCACCCG
>MHDY01000214.1:8706-16115 GCA_001803705.1 Nitrospirae bacterium GWC2_56_14
TTGCCCACGTCGAGGCCGTCGAAACCGCTGGACAGCCTGCCTTCGATGGGCGGATGGAGCAACCGGACCCAGGTGCCTTTTGCGGCAGCGCCGGTGACGATGGCGTCGAAGCGTTCGCCGACCCGGCTCTCCAAGAGCATGGCTGCCGCCGATTTTCTGACCTGCCGCTCGACCTTCTTTGCCGCATCCTCTTTTTCCGTGCAGTGCTTTGCCAGCGACTCAAGCTCGCCATGTCCGTAGGGAAGCTCCTGCCCGCCGAGCGCGGACTTGAGCAGCCGTTGGGTAATGACGTCCGGGAACCGGCGGTTCGGTGCAGTGGAATGGGCATAGTCCCTGACCGCAAGGCCGAAATGGCCGTTCGAACTGTCCGCACCCGCTCCAGGGGTGCGAACGGCATATTCACCGGGCCCCATAAGCTTGATCACGGACAACGAGAGATCGGGAAAACGCACGGGATCGGCTGCCCGCTCTTGCGTCAAGAACTGCTCCAATGCTTTTGAGTCGGGTTCTGCCGGCAGCGTATAGCGCCTCTCCGCAGCAAGCTCGACAATGCGGTCCCACCGTTTGGGCGTCCGCACAACACGCCTGAGCGACGGGAGCTTCCTGGAAAACAGAAAGCGCGACGTAACGCCGTTCGCGGCGATCATGAAATTCTCGATGATGTCGTGGGCTCTCCCGCCCTTGTCAGCGGACACGTCCTTGAGCTCATCGGCATCGAACACCAGCCGCGCTTCCACGGTCTCCAGGGTCAAAGCGCCGTGGTCATGCCTGAAGGTCTTCATCTCCTGCGCAACCCGGTCCTGAAGCCTGAGGTTCTCGGCAAGGCCGTCAACCTCTCCGATCTCTATCGGCATGGGCCCGTTCCCATCGAGCCAGTCGGCAAGGCTGTTGTAGCTCAGTTTCGCCCGGTTCTGGACAAGCGCGCCGTAGACATCGGAGCGTTTGAGCGACCCGTCCGGGGCGATCTCCATTTCAACCACGACGGCATGCCGCTCCGATGCGTAATTGAGCGAGGTCAGATCGGTCGAGAGCTTCTCCGGCAGCATGGGGAAGATCCTTGCCTCGGTATAGACCGACGTGGTGTTCTGGCGCGCGTGCGCATCGATGGCAGAGTCCTTTTTTACGAGCGCATCCACATCGGCGATGGCCACAAAGATCTTTGCAGCGCCGTCCGCCAAAGCCTCGGCAACCGTAAGCTGGTCCAGGTCGCGGGAGTCGTCGTTGTCAATGGAGCACCAGATCAAATGGCGCAGATCGCGGGTCTGCGCCCCGGCAATGGCCACATGCCCCTCCATGGTCTCGAGCTCGGCCAGGGCCTGGGTCGAGAAATCCGGCAGCAGGCCGCGTTCGAACATGGCCCGGCGCGCGATGCGCTGCAGGATGGTTCGATGTTTTTTAGCGTTTGGATCGGTCATGAGAAGTCCTCGGAATGAAGTTGTCTGTTGATGAAGATGATGAGGTGTGCCCATTATATAGACTAATGCCGGCGATGTAAATGCGGTTCACAAAGAAATCCAGACAACCATCGTATACACTGCAGGGAAATCCATTCACCATGTAAACCTTTTATTTTCCGATTCTTTGGAGAAAACACCGCCAGAAAATTGAATCCTATTGTATGAGAAATCCTTCAAAAAACGCGGGAACGGTTCCTCTCCTTTTTCAACGCTCTCTGCATTAATCATCATATATCAAGGTGTTCGCCGCAGAATTTTTCTCTGGCATTGAACTTGTAATGATATTGCCGGGAACGCTGCAATAACAGGCCGCCTTCGACCGTCGCCAGGGGGAATAGCAATGCAGAGACTCACCGGATCGCGCCAATACATCGTACTGTTCCTCTTTTTGTTTCTTGTCTCCGCATGCAGCATGGGGCGCGTGCTGAAGCATGACGCTCAGGCGCGTTCAAAACATACAGCATGCGTCACCTGCCATCGGTCGATCGACCCGTCATCGTCCGGGGCCTCGCTGTCTTTCGCGGACAACATTGATCCCTCATCGATCTGCCTTGACTGCCACCACTATGAGAGCAACCACCATCCCGTCAATGCCATTCCGGGAAAAGAATATGCAAAAAGTTCCATGCGATCCTTTCCGCTCTTTGAAGGGCAGGTCCGGTGCCTCACCTGTCATCAGGCGCATAGTGATCCCGGACAGAACAAACTTAACGAGCCGACCAAGCTCCTCCGGGGAGGGCCCTATGCGGACCTCCGGGAGCTGTGCTTCAAATGCCATTATCAGGAGACCTATGCCGAGATCAACCCTCATGTGATGCGCACTTCGGACAACAACATCAGGGACGTCAACGGAAAGCCGGTCTGCCTCCTGTGCCATTCGGAAAAACCGGATCCGCAGGGTGACCCCGCTGACGTGCGCTTCAGGGCCGATGTGGCTTTCCTCTGCTGGCGATGCCACGCATCCATGATGGGCACGTTCATGGGCAAACACTTTCATGTAAAACCGAAGCGGGCCACGAGAACCGCGCTGCAGAGAACGGAGCAGGAACGGGATATCGTGCTGCCGCTGGCGAACGACGGCATGCTGACCTGCTCCACCTGTCACAATCCGCACCAGCAGGGCATCATCGTCCGCGTTGCCGCAGCAGCAGGGGCCGACGCGCCCCGCAGGCTCAGAATGTCGAAAGAGGCGATCTGCAGTGCCTGCCACAGACAGTAATGCAGGTGGATAGCTGAAGACTGAAGGTAAAAGACAGGAATCAGAACAAGAACTACCTGACGTTGCGTTTTGCCTTCTTCAGCCTTCAGCCTAAACACCTTCAACCTGAAGTCACATCTTACCCGGAGGTAGCGCCATGAAGAACAACAGACTTTTTCTGAAACTGGTCCTTGCCCTTTCCGTCATCGTGATTCTGGAGCTGCTGGGGATCGTTGCCACGGCGCAGGACATGGACCTGGAGCTGGTCCATACGGACCAGGACAAGAGCTGGTACATCAATACGCGCACCATGGTCAACCCCGCACCCGGCACGGTCAGTTTCTGGAACAAGATCGTTCCGTCAAAAGGAAGCGGCTATTTTGCACGGATGGGAGCTGTTCTGGAAAAGGCCAGGAAGAATCCGGGCAGGCTGGAATATGTTCAGGTCCTGCAGGAGCTGGAATGCGGAACGAACAGGGTGAAGGTATGGAACGTTATTTTCTATGACCGGCAGAACCGGATCATTTATTCCAGCACCGCGCCTAAGACCACCGGAGAGGTCCTTGCGTTTCAGCAGGAGACCGGCAGTGTCCGAAACGCGGTTTGCAGCACGTCTTATCTTAACGCACCGGAAAGGCCGGAACAGCTGGCGGAACTGCAGGCGCCCTTCTCTGCAGCAGGGATAGTTGATTGAAAATATTATTTGTAGAACAACTCTCTACAATAAACGCCGACTGAGAGCACCGGTATGTCACGCAGTTTCATACTAATACGAACGCATTAAATAATGCCACATGCTGCGCCCCTTTTTATCCTCTCCCCTCTGCGGGAGAGGGTAGGGTGAGGGGGATCCCTCCGAGGGATGTAACAATTTTTAATTCGTTTGCATTAGTCTTCTGTTCTTCGTTCTGCCTCTTTATCCATTCCGCACTCCGTAATCCGCAATCCGCAATCCGAATTATTTTCCTAAAGGCTTTCATCGTACGAGAGGTTGTGATAGACTTTCTGCAGCTCACGAAAATTCTGTGCCAGCTTATCAGGGAGGGTCTATGGCAGCATGGTTACTACCCGCAGCAAAAGCGATTTTGCCCTATGTGAGTTCGATCATTGCCGCAGCGCTGCCTGTTTTTACGTCGCGAAAAAGCGATGAGGCCGCCACGGCCCAGACAGGTCTTCTGCAGCAGCAAATTACCGAACTGCAATCCGCGGCCTCTCAAAACGCGGCACACATTAAAGAACTGGCCGAGCAGATGCAAAAGACAATAACGTCTCTTGAACAAGGAGCGTCGATCGCCGAATCGAGGTTCAGACGGACATCCGCGCTGTGCATCGCAGCGATCGCAGTATCAGTTATCGCAATATGCCTCTCCGCCTTTGCGCTCCTCGGGCGCTAATACGAACGCATTAAATAATGACACATGCTGCGCCCCTTTTTATCCTCTCCCCTCTGCGGGAGAGGGTAGGGTGAGGGGGATCCCTCCGAGGGATGTAACAATTTTTAATTCGTTTGCATTAGTCCTTCACGTTGGAGCCGCCAGGGGATAACATAGAGTTCAAACGAATCAGGCAGTAGACAAGGGGTTGTTCATAGCGACAGGTTCGCTCTATTCTTGCAGTTGACTTCCATTCCGCAATCTGCAATCCGCAATCCGCACTTCCCTACTCCATCGCTTCCACCATCTTCCTGAAATGGCGGCAGTTCTGCACAAGGTCCGGCCCGTGCCGGAACAATCCCCCTCCGATCAGAAAGATCAGGTCCTGCCCGTAGGTTTCGAGCATGTCCGGAACCTTGTCGAGGCTCATGCCGCCGCCCGGAGCGGGAAAGATGGGCTTCAGCTCTCCCATACGTTCAGCGGTCGCGGTAACGATCTCTTTACATTCCTCGCGGCTGAAGGAGAACCTTCCGCCGAAGTTCGGGAAGATGGTCGCATCAGCACCTGCCAGCCGCGCAAGCTGGCCGAAGAGAACGCCGTGCGAGATGCCGTTCCGGCTCGTAACAAAGCTCCCCTGCAGCGCCGGGTGGGTCAGGATGGGCAGGGCCAAAGAATCGTCGTCAGCCAGTTCTCGCATCAGGTCAAAACCGATGAGTCCCGGCGCAACCATCATTCCCCCTGCGCCTGCTTCTTTTGCGAACCTGGCTCGCTTCATCACCTCGCTATGCGGAGCCGTGATGTTCGGGATGTAGAGGCAGGGCTGCCCGGTTTCCCGGCTTCCTTTTTGAACAGCAGCGGAGCAGAGCCGCACCCGTTCCTCAAAGGGCGAACAGCTCTGATCGCTCAGTCCGTGGTCGTCCTTGATGATGTCCATGCCTCCCAAAACGAACTGGTATGCCAGGTCGGCAAGCTCTTGCGACGAAAGCCCCATGGGCTTAAGCGCCGTGGAAAGAAGCGGCCGTTTCGGTACCTTCAGAAGCGCGCGGAGCCCGTCCCTGCCGAAACGCGGACCCTTGAAAACGCGAAGCAGGGACGCAGGAAGGTCAAGATGTTCAACGCGGATGCCCGGCTTAATGCTGCTGTTGCCGAACACAACGTTCATGAACTGCGTCAACTCTCCTGCAACGATCTCGTTGGCGTAACTGATGATCGCCTCGAAGCCGTCGCCGCCCCCGGTTCCGAACTGCTCGATCCTGCCGAACACATGGTCCCTGATGATGCCCTCGGGCACTTCTTCCGCCGGGAATTCCACGGTCTGCTCAATGCAAATGTCCTCTGCCTTGGCGCGGGCTTCCGTTTCGCTCCCGAAGAGGCGGTAGGTCACGGAGAAGCGCTCGCCGGAGAAGAGCGTAGCCGGGGTGCAGGTATTTTTGATTATGGACATGAAAAGGTTCCTCTGGTTCGTTGAACGAATGGGCGAATCTTAAAAGAATCTTCGACACGGATACCAAAAGTAGGCGCTTCTAAGCGACGGCGGATTTTATTATGAAGAAGCCGGATAACACCAGGGCACTATCCGCCCTGATCATAGCCTTTATCAGACTCGATCCGTGTCCAAGATCTGTTCTTTCGCCTTGGCGCTGTTGTTTCCGTCCTTCAGAATCTTGAAGAACGAATCCTCCAGTGTCTGGCGCTTGAGCGTGCATTCGTAGACCCGCTTGCCAGCAGCCTCCACGTGCTGAACGAACTCGCGCAGCTTCTCTGTCGGGATCTCACCCTTGATGGCTGTCGGCGTTTTGGTGGTAACGCGCAGATACTCCGGCAGGGCGTCCATAGGTTCGAACTCCACCTGGTAGGTTTCGAGGCCCATGCCGCGCAGCGTGCTCATATTCTCCTGGGCGATGACCCTGCCGCGGTCCATGATCGCCGCCTTGTTGCAGATCATCTCGATCTCGGACAGGACGTGGGAATTGAGCACGATGGTGGCGCCCATTTTGTTCATCTCGATCAGGATGTCCCGGAGCTCCTTTACCATGATCGGGTCCAGGCCGCGCGTGGGCTCGTCCAGAAAGATGATTGTGGGATTGTGTATCAGGCAGGCGGCGATGCCCACCTTCTGCTTCATGCCCTTGGAACACTTCGACAAGCGCAGGTCCCGGAACTCCGCCAGGCCCACGCGCTCGATCGCCTTCCGCACCCGGTGCTTCGCGACCTCCTCGCCGCGCAAACGCGCGTAAAAGGTCACGGCTTCTTCCACCGTGAGATACAGATGGTAGTGGGGCTCTTCGGGAAGGTACGCGATATCGCGGAACAGGGAGGAGCCGGGTTCAGGCTTCATGCCGAGCACCGAGATCGTCCCGCTGTCCGGCCGCACCAGGCCGAGGAAGCAGTACATGGCCGTGGACTTGCCTGCTCCGTTGGGACCCAGGAGCGCGAAGATGTCGCCCTTTTCCACGGTAAGCGAGAAGGAGTCCAGGGCCTTGATCTTTTTCTTGAACGCTCCCCGGCTGAACTGCACGGATAGATTCTCAGCTGATAGTATCATTTCATGCAATACTCCCGGTTGAGGGTGGTCATCACTTCTTCGTCGGTCTTGCCCGTCCAGTCGCGCGTGCGGAGCGCTGCCTTGATGTCCCTGGCGGTCTTGCACGTGCATTCGACAAGCGTATGGGCGCAGCCGCAGGGGCAGTTCATCCTGTCTCCAATGGCTTTTGCCCTGCCGGTGAGCGCGGGCTCTTCCGGTTTGCTTTCATCTGCCGGAGCAGCCGGGAGCGCCGTCTCTGCCAAAGGCCTGGTATTTTCGAGGAACGCTTCCCGGGTGATGCCGGTCCCGGCGTTGATGGCTGCGAAGGCGGGCGCGAGCAGAGCGTCGAACGCGACGTCTGCATTGCTGATCGCTCCGACCTCGTAAAGCTGCACCGTACCGTCGGCGCCGATCAGGACCGTGGTCGGATAGGACCGGATCGAGAACGCTTTCTGCAGATTTCCCTCACGGTCGAGTGCCACCGGATAGGTAACCCCCTGATCAAGGACAAAATCCTGCACCGTGCTTTCCGGTTCGTACGCATCGATGCCGATGAACAGAAACGGATCGTTCTTATGTTTTTCCGCGAACCGGATAAGCTCGGGCATCTCCGCCTTGCAGGGCCCGCACCAGGTAGCGAAGAAATTCAAGATAACGACCTTTTTGCCCACATGGTCCGAAAGCGAGAAGACCTCTTTGCTCAGCAGTTCGGCAGTGATGTTGGGGGCGCGCCTTCCCTTCCAGGCGACTTGCTGGTTCATGGAGTTCGTAAAGCTTGCTTCTTCTCCTGAGGGTGCTTTTTTAGCGGTCTGGTGGAAGAGGATGACGGCAACGGCGAGAAGCAGTGAAACAATGGC
>MHDY01000215.1:0-985 GCA_001803705.1 Nitrospirae bacterium GWC2_56_14
AGCGACGAGGCAAGATAGGCCATTTCCTTCTTTACATAAGCGCTGTACCGGGAGCGCATGAGCTGCTCGGCCGTCTTTGCCGGCTGTTCACCCTTGATCAGCGGGCGACAGCAGGTATCGTAGATAATGTTCGAACCGCAGGGGCAAAGATCCATGTATGGCTCCTTTTGAGTGATGGAATGTAATGGTGTTTAGCCAGGGTAGTGATGCAATTCAACTTAAATCACCCCACCTAACCTCCCCTTGGTAAGGGGAGGGATTTTTTATTGCCCCTCCTTGCCAAGGAGGGGTGAGGGGAGGTGGTTCGAGACTATTTCCCTTCGATCTCGTTCATTTCTTCGTTGCTTAATCGAAACTCTCCAGCGCGCATCACTCCTTCAGCTTGCGCCGCGCTCCGCGCTCCCACGATCGCGCCGATCACCGCGGGGTTTTTGAGCGTCCAGGCGATGGCCACTTCTCCCGGCGAACGGCCCTGGCGCTTTCCGATGCTGCGCAGCCGCTCCACCAGCGCAAGGTTCCAGGTAAGGTTGGGCTCATTGAATTCAGGGCTCCGGCTCCGCCAATCATCTGCAGGGAGGCTTGCTGCACGTTCGCGCGTCATGGCGCCCGTAAGCAGTCCCGAGGACATGGGCGCGTACACGATCACGCCGATCCCTTCTTTTTTACAAAAGGGAAGGATTTCCGCTTCCACTCCCCGCCGCACCAGCGAATAAGGAGGCTGCAATGACGTGATCGGCACAATGGCCTGCGCCCGCTTCATCTGCTCTACATTAAAGTTGGACAGGCCGATCCAGCGCACTTTGCCTTCCTGCTTGAGCTTTGCCAGCGTGGACCAGCCTTCTTCAAGCGTCGGCCCGTCGTCCTCGGGCGGCCAGTGGATCTGGTACAGATCGATGGCGTCAACACGCAACCGCCGCAGGCTGTCCTCGCATTCCTGCCGCACGGAGCCGGCCGTAAGCGAACGGTGGACCTTCCCCTGCCGGTC
>MHDY01000215.1:1028-14764 GCA_001803705.1 Nitrospirae bacterium GWC2_56_14
TTCAGAGTGGCCCAGGCCATAGACCGCAGCCGTATCGATCCAGTTGACGCCGAGTTCCAGGCTTTTCCTGATCGCCGCGATCGAATCATTATCGTTCTGCGGTCCCCAGGCATATTCCCAGCCGGAGCCGCCGATGGCCCAGGCGCCGTAGCCTACAATGGTGATGGAAAGATCGGAGTTGCCCAATGGCCGTTTCTGCATGGCAATGTATAACATGCACCACATTGCCTGTCAAATGTTTTTGCCCCTGCCCCTGTTTGGCCTCCGGGTTCCCATTCCGCAATCCGCATTCCGCAATCCGCATTGCCTCTCCCTGGACCCCGGACCCTGAACCCTGACTTACAGCCTTTTTTGCATTGATTATTAGCTTGCCACTGTGCTATATTTCACGCTGTTTCAGTGCTTCTTCACGTACCCCCCTTTGCGCTGCCGGCCGCGTGAGATCTGCCGGCTCAATACGATAACCTGAGGATAAAACCATGTCATACAGTGCCTGGTTCCAATGTATCAATGAAAAGTGCAACGAGACCTATCCGCTGAACAAGATCGTCTACCGCTGCAAAACCTGCGATTCCCTGCTCGAAGTAAAACACGACATGAAGGCCCTGGCGCACCGCAGCCCCCTGGCGTGGATGAAGCTCTTCGAGGACCGCTACAAGTCCACCCAGTGGCCCTACGGTTCCGGCATCTGGGGCAAGAAGGAATGGGTCCTGCCGCAGATCGACGACGACAACATCGTCTCGCTCTACGAAGGCGGCTCAAACCTGTTCTGGGCGGAGCGGTTCGGCAAGCTGGTCGGCGTGGACAATCTCTGGGTGAAGCTCTGCGGCAACTCCCACAGCGGCTCCTTCAAGGACCTCGGCATGACCGTGCTCGTGTCGCAGGTCAAGCAGATGATCAGCGAAGGCGCGCCCATCCAGGCGGTCGCCTGCGCCTCGACGGGCGACACGTCGGCCGCGCTGGCGGTCTACTGCGCCGCGGCCGGCATCCAGTCCATCGTGCTTCTGCCGAAAGGCAAGATCTCCATGGCCCAGCTCGTCCAGCCCATCGCCAACGGCGCGCTGGTCCTGTCGCTGGACACGGACTTCGACGGCTGCATGAAGGTCATACGCGAGATCACCAAGGACGAGACCATTTACCTGGCCAATTCCATGAACTCGCTCCGCATCGAAGGCCAGAAGACCGTGGGCATCGAGATCGTGCAGCAGTTCGACTGGCAGGTGCCGGACGTGATCATCATCCCGGGAGGCAACCTGGGCAACGTCTCGGCGCTCGGTTCGGGGCTCCTCATGATGCGCGACCTGGGCCTCATTACCAAGCTGCCCCGGATCGTCGTGGCCCAGGCGGAGAACGCCAACCCGCTCTACCGCTCCTATCTTAAGAACTTCGCTTCTTTCGAGCCCATGGTGGCCAAAAAAACGCTGGCCAGCGCCATCCAGATCGGCGACCCCGTAAGCTACGAGAAAGCGATCCGCACGATCAAGCAGTTCGACGGCATGGTCATGGACGCCACCGAGCAGGAACTGTCCGACGCCGCCGCGCTGGGCGACCGGACAGGCATGTTCAACTGCCCCCACACCGGCGTTGCCCTGGCAGCCATGATCAAGCTGATCAAGGCCGGCAAGATCGACAAGTCCGAACATGTGGTGGTCATCTCCACGGCCCACGGACTCAAGTTCACGGACTTCAAGGTCCAATATCACGAAGAGAAGCTGGGCTTCCCGAGCCAGTATGCCAACAAGCCCATCGAAGTGGCCGCAAACGTCGATGCTGTCAAGGATGCGCTCACGAACGCCCTGAAGAAGAGGAGAGAACAGAATGTCTAACAAGAACACGAACGCAAAGAACTGGAAGCCGTCCACGCTCGCGATCCACGGCAACGGCCGCCTCCCCAAGGCGCATCACGCGGTCTCGACGCCGATCATGCACACCTCCAACTATTACTTCGACACGGCCGACGAGGTCGAGGATTTCATGCGCGCCAAGGGCCAAGGAAAGGTGATCCGCGAGCATGAATACGCCCGCTACGGCAACCCCACCCAGATCGAGACGGAGCGCAAGCTCGCCGCCATCGAAGGGGCCGAGCGCGCCGTGCTCTACTCCTCGGGCATGGCGGCGGTGCTGCTCGCCATCATGACCTTCATGAAGCCCGGCGGACACATCATCTTCACCAGCGACTGCTACCGCCAGACGCGCGACTTTGCCATCAACTTTCTCGGCAAGTTCGGCATGGACAACTCCATTGTGGACCCCACGGCCGAGGCCATTGAAAAGGCCATCAAGCCGAACACCAACATCATCTTCACCGAGTCGCCGACCAATCCGTATTTGCGCGTGCTCGACATCCCGGCCATCGTGAAGGTCGCCAAAGCAAAGAAGGTCCTGACCATCATCGACGCCACGCTGGCAACGCCCTACAACATCAAGCCCATCGAGATGGGTGTGGACGTGGTCATCCACTCGGCGACCAAGTACCTGGGCGGCCACAACGACCTCATGGCAGGCGTCTGCCTCGGTTCCAACGCACTCATGACCGACCTGTACAAGATGCAGCGCATGATGGGCGCCACCCCGGGTCCGCTCACCTGTTTCCTGCTCGAGCGGGGCTTAAAGACCTTCGGCATGCGCATGGAGCACCACAACAAAGCCGGCCTCGCCGTCGCCCAGATGCTGGAAGCGCACCCCAAGATCGAAAAGGTCTGGTACCCCGCGCTCAAGTCGCACCCGGACCACAAGCTCGGCATGGAGCAGATGAAAGGCTTCGGCAGCGTCATCAGCTTCCTGGTGAAGGGCGGCAACAAAGAAACGCGGCAGTTCATCGACGCGCTGGAGCTCTTCCTGATCACGCCGAGCCTCGGCGGCAGCGAAAGCCTGGTCACGCAGATGTGGGCCATGTCGTTCTTTGATTATTCCGAGGAGTACCGCAAGAACATCGGGATGGTGGACAACCTCGTGCGGCTCGCGCTGGGCCTGGAGGATGTGGATGACCTGATCTTCGATCTGAAGCAGGCGCTGGATAAGATATAAGATAAGTCGCGCTTTGGCTGCAAGTTCAGTGATGAATAAAAAGCCCCCTTCGCTAGGGGGCTTTTCTATTTTTCAGATACTTATTGCTTTAACCTACTTCGAGACAACCCCGAGACATTAGCTGAAACTTCGTAGCTTTAAGATAATTGATTGATTAGCTGAGCTTTTTCCTTGCCGGAAAGTTTATCAAGTGCCTTCAACTCAACGACCACCTCTTCATAACAGACAAAATCGGCTTTGTAGGTCACATCCAGCCGGTCTCCCTTATAAAGTATCGGCAATTCAACCTCTCGTCGAAACGGAATTCCAAGCCGAAGGAACTCCTTTGCAAGCGCCTCCTGATAAACCGCCTCCAGAAAACCACAACCGAGGACACGATGAACTTCTATTGCAGCGCCGATGATTGCGCAAGTCTGCGGATCGCGCGTATTATCACCTGACATATTCATCTTCTTTCTCAGATTTAAACACAAGTTTAGGCTTTCGACTCGCTTGCCCTCATCTGCGCAATCTGCGTCATCTGCGGATTACGCTTTTCAGTACTCTAGGCTAGTTGCAGGATATGCTTGATCTCGGGTATCATCCGCTGAACACATTTTTTCCCTTCACTGATGGCTTCAGCTGCGCGGTAAAACTCCAGGAGCCCGATATGCGACAGCTTCGGTGAAAGCATGATATCCGGAGGATCTCCAGCCATGCGGCTTCTCGTAATCCTGTCCTGCGTGATGTTGACGGAACCGGCGATGGCTTCGAATAAGCCTGGAGGTTGATCTTGTTCTTTGGCGGTCGAAAACACCGACGAAGTATATTCCCTCACGATGTCGGTGATCTTCCCTACAACACCGGTGTCTTCCTTGATGGCCTTATTTTCCTTTTGGAAATGTTTTCCGACGATGTCTCCGTTCAAATTTACCGCTATGACAATGTCCGCTCCCAAAGCGCGGCAGACGGAGACAGGGACCGGATTAACCAGCCCGCCATCGACAAGCCACTTCTCATTATGTTTTATTGCGGGAAACAACCCGGGCAGGGAAATAGACGACCAGACTGCCTCCAAGACAGAGCCTCTCTGCAACCATACTTCTCTGCCTGTTTCCAGATCGGTGGCTACAGCAGCGTACTGCTTGTCAAATTGCTCTATTACTGAATCATCGCCGGCTACGTATTGATTTAAAAAATAATGAAATTTTTCCGTATCAACGAAGCCGTTCAGGGGGGTAATGTCGAGAAATCTTACTGTTTCGAATCTTGTTAATGAACGCGCCCATGTTTCCAGCTTATCAAGGTTATTTGCCACGTACGAGGCGCCGACCAATGAGCCTATCGAGGTGCCGCAAACAATAGTGGGCGTAATTCCCAGCTCAGCCAGCGCCCTGATGACGCCGATATGTGACCAGCCGCGAGACGAGCCGCTTCCAAGGGCTAAACCGATATTCATCTGTATATTTCTCTGATATTCTTCATAGTCTTAAGCGATGTTAAAATATAGACCAATTTAAATTACAAATCAAGCGATGTATAGCCACCCATCGTTCACCTGTTGAGTGAAACCGACACCTGGCAGGCTGTTGAGAACCCACGGGCAGGGACAGTTCAAGACAGCAAATCTCAATTTTGAATTAGAGTTTGACAGTGAGCTTTCGTTCCACTATGATTGCCGCACAATGAAATGGAAAGCCGTCATAGTTCTTCTGGCAATCGCCCTCAGCATCGTTATCCCGCCCGCATTGCCCGTTCTGCCCGACCAGCGCGCCATGGCGGCCATCGGAACGCTGGATGTTTGTCATTCGTCTATACCGGCACTATCTTCGAGCGGTGATATGCCCTGCGTCATCGCATGCGGAAACCTTCCGCTTCCTTTAGCACAAAACACGGTTGCGGCAACCGCTCCTCCCCCGTTCATGCCATTCTCCCTGGCTTTTCAAGACGAACGTCCTCCGAAACACTGATCCGCAGCACCAATCCGAAGTAGTGAGACTTCCTCTCCGGAAGAAGCGGGCAAAAGCGTGTGCGCGCTCGAAAACCCGGCTCCGTTTCGGAAATATCCTTCACCATAAAACGTAATACGCCCGTACTGGTCCGACGGACGCGTCTCTGTGCGCGCCCGCAAGACGCGAGTTCGCTGATAAGCGCGGTATTTTTATGGAGATCTGCCGTGCTTATCATGCCGTGCATCAACGACTTTCGGGACTTTTCACGGGACCGTGTAGGCGTAATGGTATCGTTTCATGCCACTGCGCCCATGGCAAAACCAACAGTCGCGGTGGAAGGCATGAAGTAAGTCCTGCAAATAAAATGAACGGGCGGGTATTTCGAAACCGCCCGTATTTTTGACCGGAGGTTCTCGATGAAACTCAATTGCTGGGAGCATAAGAAATGCGGCAGGCAGCCGGGCGGCCTCAAGGCACAGGAACTCGGCGTCTGTCCGGTGGCGACCTATCAACCGCTGGATGGCGCCCATGACGGCAGGAACGCAGGCAGGGCGTGCTGGGCAATCGCCGGCTCACTGTGCGGGGGGACCGTTCAGGGGACCTACGCTCAAAAGCTGCATAACTGCTGGAGATGCGATTTCATGAACAGCGTAAAAAAAGAGGAAGACCCGTCGCCGGTGGGTTTTTCGGCTACCCTTCTGGGCATGGAACGGACATTGGAGAAACTGCGTGGTCCGAAAACTGCGACAGAGAATACAATGAAAGACGGGAACGAGCATTGAGCCCATGCGAAACAGTGCGGGAACCGTGCTATACTTTACTCTAAGCATCAGACCTCACTCTTTTGTATCTGCACATCAGGCCGACAGTATGAAATGGAAAACATATATTGTTCTTCTGGCAATAGCCCTCAGCACCCTTGCTCCGCCCCCGCTGCCCTTGCTGTCCGGGCAGGACGCGATGGCGGAGATCGGGATGCTTGATGTCTGTCATTCATCTGTTCCCGCCCTTGCTTCGAACGGCGATATGCCCTGCGTGTATCTGCCTTTTGCAGGCGAACTTCCCCCTTTCCCGCTGCAGGAAACAACTCAGATCGTGAACGAACCGTGCAAACCCTGCTTCATCGCCTTTCAGGATGAACGTCCTCCGAAATCACTGCTCTAAGTCTCACCATACACCCGTAATCATTCTCGTGATAATTCCCTGACGGCACCATTTCGCCCATGCTGCGCCCAAGCGCGCGCTTTCAGCTCAGTGTCTGATTGCGCGCTGCCTCTTGCGATGCACCCTGCGTTCCGAACCGGGATATCCGGAAAAAGAAACTGATGTACAACAAACAGAATACCCATTAAGGAGATCGATTAAATGAGAAAAGACTTCTGCAGAACGTTTATCTCGGTCCTATGCTTCGCCGCGATGACCGGAGCAGCGGCAGCTGAAGATGCGGGAACCGTCGTCACGAGCCAGACGAATACCGCGACCGCAGCACCGGCCGTTGGAAATGCGGAAACCGTCGGCAATGCGCCGCAGACCCCGGCAGCCGGACCGTCGCCCGCTGATGCGCCAACAACGGCCAAACCGCGGTCGAACGCCTCCGAACTCAATGAGGTCGTGGTAACCGCAACGAGAACAAAAGAAAAACTGAAAGATTCATCTTCAACGATCAATGTCGTGTCCGAACGGGAAGTGGAAACCGTCAAGTATCGCAATGCCGCCGAGATCCTGAACAGGCTGCCCGGCATCTACTCCCACAACTTCAACAGCGAGGAAGAGCTGACCTCCATCCGGATACCCACAAGCTTCTCCAGCCCCTACACCCTCCTGCTTATCGACGGCCTGCCTGCCGCGGGTTTCGGCGAGAGCGCCGGCGGCCTGCTGAAGGAGATCAATGCCGACGACATAGAACGGATCGAAGTGATCAAGGGACCGGCTTCGGCGTTGTACGGCAACAATGCCATCGGCGGGGTGATCAATATCATCACCAAAAGGCCCTCGGCAACGCCGTCAACACGGATCTGGGGCGAAGCGGGCCAATACGACCGCCGCCGGGGGGGCATCACGACCAGCGGCATGGCGGGCTCGCTCGGCTATTATGTGAACCTGAGCGCCGGCGATTCCACGGGCTGGCGCGAACACAGCGGCAATGAAAAGCAGTCCGCTGCGCTCAAACTGGTCTACGCTCTCGATGATGCGTCCCTGCTCGATTTCCGGATAGATTACCTGAACTCCGACGTCGAGCTCATGGGTTCCATCGAGAAGGCCGATTACGACAAGAACTGGAGGCAGGATTACAACACCTTCACCTACGTGAAGATCAAAAAAACCACGCCGTCGCTGAGCTACACCCGGACCATCGGGACCGGCGGCGAGCTGAAGCTTGCCGCGCTGGCAAGGGACCTTTCTCATGAAGTGATACCGCACTATATGTTCCGCTTTAACAGTGTAACCATGCAGTATACCGGCATCCTGAACAAGATCGAAGGGAGCGACGCCGACGTGCAGGCCCAGTATAAGCAGGACTTTACACCGATGCGGTCGAAGATCGTGTTCGGGATTGATGTACAGCAGGGGTCGTCGACCGTTGACACCTACAACCTGGCCATCACCCGGGACGCTGCGACGAAAAAATATGTCTCCTATACCAATACGGGGCTGGCCACCTCCTACGGCGTGGACACCGGTGTTACGTCGCCCTACCTGCTGTTGGAAGCGTCGCCGCTCGCCAATGTCCGGCTCAGTGTCGGCGGTCGCCGCGATGCGGTTTCCTACGACGTGGAGGATAAACGCGGCCTGGGTCTTGGCGGGACCAGGGACTTCTCCAAAACCACGGGCAAAGCAGGCTTTGCCATAGATGTCTCCCCCCAGGTGAACGTGTATGGCGGCTATTCGCAGGGATTCGTGGCGCCCACGTCGAGCCAGCTCTTTTCCGGACGGGGGGCGAACCTGGGCCTGGATGCGGAAAAAGCGGATAACTATGAGGTCGGAACGCGCATGGCCTTCCTGGACAACCGGCTCAAAGCCGACGTGGCCTTGTACACCATGACGATCAAGGACAAGATCATCTCCCAGACCATCGATCCCGTAACGCAGGCGTCGCAATACTTGAACGTAGGTGAAACCTCGCACAAGGGCGTGGAAACCATGGTCGCCGTGGCGCCCATCGACCTGCTGAGACTCACGATCGCCTATACCTATTCGGAGAACAAATACGAGGATTACAAGGACCTCGCCGCGACTACGCCCTATAACTACAGCGGGAACTGGATGCCGCGTTCTCCGAGGCAGCATGCGAACGCCCGGCTCGCTGTTCTTCCTGCCAAGGGGCTGGAGGTCGAAGTCGAACTGGACTCGGTGGGCAAACAATTCGCCGATGATACCAACCAGAATTCCTACCAGCGGCCGGACCTCTACAACCTGAGAACGACCTATGAGGCGAGTGCCTGGCAGTTCTGGCTCCACGTTATGAACCTTGCCGATAGAAAGTACGCTTCTTACGTAAGCGCCAGCCGGGGAACACTGAGCTATTTCCCGGGCGACCCGCAGACCTGGTATGCAGGCGTGGGATACAAGTGGTAACAGCATGACCGCGCGCCCTGGTCCTTGCCCGGCGCAAGGACCAGGGCGGGAGTTTCTATCAAACAATTCGTCATAGCAGGAGGTTGCGGTGAAGCTCTTTTTTATAGCAATGGGTGTTGCCATGATCCTGATGGTGTATACTCCCCGTCCTTCGCAGGCTGAATTATATTTCGGAGATGCCCTGCTCCTGTCTGAGCAACCGCCTTCGGGCCACGGCGGCGACCACGGCAAACAAGGCAGGCGGGGCAGCGCGCAGGGCCACGCGGAACATCGCGCCACGGCCGAACGGACCTGGTATCTGAACCGGCACGATCTTCACACGGGCGCTGAAGCAAGGGTCCTGCGCTCCGACGGCAGCCAGGCCGCGGGCGTACTCACCCACGGCAAGGACGGCTGGTCCTTTATCGTTGACACCAAACCGCTCGACGGTTCCCTGGATGGCGTGTTCACGCTCTCGGTGATCGACCGGGCTGTGTCCGACGGGATACTGACCGTGCGTGCGCCGAAAGTGAACATGATCAACCACAGCTGCGGCTGGGGCCATACGTTCAAGTTCGACCAGGAGCGGATCAAACCGAAGATCGACGCGGCGCTGCCGCTGGAGATCGTTGCGGAAAACCTGTGGGACAGGAATTTCCACAGCAAGACCATGTCCGGAGACCGGCTCGTGGTGCAGGTCCTGCGGTACGGGAAACCCGCGCCCAACGCCGCGGTGTCGTTTACCACCGGCAGCGGCTGGACCAGGACCGTTGCCGCGGACGAGGAAGGGAAGGCATCGGTCCAGCTCATCCGCGATTACTACCCCGAGACCTGGTCGCTCTTCGATGCCAGGAAGCAGAGCACGGTCCTCGTGACCGCCGTCGTTGAAGCGCCGGAGAAGGGCGCGTACCTGGGCCAGTCCTACACACGGACGCGACTGGTCGCAACGCTGCCCTGGCGGTATGTGCCGCAGCGAAGCGAATATACCTCCTCCGTCTACGGCCTCGGTATTGCGGCGCTGTTTGCCGTTGCATCGGGCGCCGGCATCTATGCGTACCGGGAGCGGCGGAAACGACCCTGCCGGGAGGTGACGTTCGATGAACGCACTTAGACGATTTTTGAACAACGGCGACATCAACAGGTTCAGGCTGTGGTTTCAGCTCGGTGCTTTCGGCCTGCTGATCTACGGCGGTTTCCTGGCCATGGACATCGGCAACAGCCTGCCGACCTTCTCCTGCGTGTTCGTCGATTCCCGGGCAGGCGCCTGTTATCTCTACCCGCTCCAGCATCAGGTGAACATGCCCTGGAGCCAGTTCTCAGGCGGTCGTGGAATAGGTCTCGCGGTCGGTCTTGTTACGTTCTTCCTGTTCTTTGTGCTGTTCAACAAGGCCTGGTGCGGTTACGCCTGTCCGCTGGGGACCGTGCAGGACTGGATCACGAAGCTCAGGGCGCGTCTCGGCATCCGGTACAGTCTCTACGCCAATGAGACCTTTGGCCGGCTCAAGGCGATCAAGTATGTTCTGCTGGCGCTCTTGATCCTGCTGCCGCTGGGGATCAGCAATTCCTTATTTGGCCTTCCCAAGCTGCCGCGCGACCTTGCAACCTCATACTGCATGATCTGCCCGGGAAGGACGGTCCTGCCGCTTTTTACCGGCGATGCGAGCCAGCTGGCCATTGATTTCAGCTCCCGGACCATGATGGCGCTGACGGGCCTCGGCATGGCGATCACCGGCGGTTTTTTTGCAGGCGCCTTTGTGAAGAAACGCTTTTTCTGTCTTTTCTGCCCCATGAGCGCCTTACAGTATGCCTTCTCGAAAGCGGGCCTGCTCAGGCTTACGAAGCAAGGCGCGAAGTGCACCCGCTGCGGCAACTGCTCGCGCGTGTGCGATGTGGGCATCCGGGAGATAGCCGACGACGTGACCAGCAGGAACATCGTGCAGGACGATTGCATGATGTGCTTCAAGTGCGTCGCCGCTTGTCCCGAGTCGCATTGCCTCGCGGTGACCTTCCTCGGGATGCCGGTGTATGAAGCGACAGCAGAAGGATTTATGAGGAGAACGAAGCGGAGGGACAACCATGGATAAGGAACGACGGGAACGGCTGATACGAACAACGGGTGTCCACCTCGCCATGGAAGCAACAGAGACGCTCCGGCAGGTGGTGGAGGAATTCCCCGACAACCCGCGAGCCATGGACTATTTTTATGATCTTTTCCGCGCGGAGTACTGCGGCGGCGGAGCGAAGAAGAACGGAGCGATGCGGATCGGGATGCTCTGCGTACAGGCGCCGGAAGAGCTGATCCGTGCCGCGGGCGCGGTGCCGGTCCGGCTCTGCAGCGGGTCCCATGCGTTCGACCAGGCGGGCGCCGAGTTCATGCCCGCGAAAGCCTGCTCCCTGGTAAAAGCCACGCTCGGCATGCTCTCGCTTCGCACCGCCGGCGGCGCGGAACGGCTCGACCTGGTGGTGAATCCGACCACCTGCGAGCAGAAGAAAAAAGCCGGAGAGCTGCTGGAGGATTTCGGCTACCGGGTCCATCACCTGGAAATGCCGCCCGCGAAGGATTCCGAGGAGGCGCGCATCTACTGGCAGCGTTCGGTGAAGAAGTTCGCCGCGGTGCTCGAAGAAACAACGGGGGTGCGGATCACGAAGCAGCGCCTTGCCAAGGCGATCAGAACGACCGGCATGGCCAGGTCCGCATACCGGAGGCTGCATGAGCTCGCGAAGTGGCCCCGGCCGCTGATCCGGGGAAAGGACGTAATGCTGGTGACCAACGCCTATTTCTTTGACGACCTGGACCGTTGGACCGCAGCGGTCACTGAGCTCGCCGATGAGATCGAGCAGCGTCGGGAAACGAACCTGCCAGGCGCGGGCAAGCACGCGCCGCGCATCCTCTTCACCGGTTCGCCACCCATATTCCCGAACCTGAAGCTTCCGCTTCTGATCGAACAGGCAGGCGGCGTGATCGTCGTTGACGAGGTCTGTTCCTCGTCACGTCTCCTCCACGACCAGGTCGCCTACGACGAACAGGCGCTCTACGACATGGTCCCTGCCGTGGCGGACCGCGTTCTCAAACCCTGCACCTGCCCGGTATTCCTGTCGTCACAGGACCGGGTCCGCAGGCTGCTGGATCTGGCCGCGAGTTTCGCCGTCGACGGCGTGGTCTATCAATCTTTTGCCGGGTGCATGCCCTATGCTCTGGAGCAGCGGAGCGTGGGCCAGGCGCTGGTGAACGCTAATATCCCCATGCTTTCCGTCGAAACGGACTACGGTCCGGACGACCAGGGCCAGTTGTCCACGCGGGTCGAGGCGTTCATCGAGTCGCTCAGGGGAAAAGCGAGGAAACGGGCATGAGATATTTCGCAGGCATCGACATGGGGTCCACGGCCATCAAGATCGCCCTGGTCGACCAACAGGGGTCGCTCTCCGGGCATACGGTCGTCCCCACCGGCAGTTTTTTCCAGAAGAACACACTGGAGGCGCTTCAGCTTCTGCTGCGGGAGCGCGGCATCGAGCGGTCCGATGTGGCATACCTACTGTCCACGGGATATGGCCGGAAACTGCTGCCGGAAGCGGACGAGACCATAAGCGAGATCACCGCCAATGCCGCGGGCGCGCGGGCCATTGCGGGCTCCGCCGCGATCCGTACCATCATCAACATCGGCGGCCAGGATTCGAAGGTCCTGCTGCTGGACGCGGACGGCCATATCAGGAACTTTGTGATGAACGACAAGTGCGCGGCGGGTACGGGCCGGTTCCTCGAGATGACCGCGCGCAACCTCGGCACGGACGTGGGCGAGCTCGGGAACCTGCATTGCCGAAGCTCCGGCGCACCCTTGTCCATAACCAGCACCTGCACGGTCTTTGCCGAGTCGGAGATCATCAGTCTCCTGGCAAGGGGCCACGGCAAGGAAGAGCTCGTTGCGGGAGTGCACTACTCCATTGCCCGCAGGATCGTGCGGCTGGCACGGCAGATCGGCATCGAGGACCGGGTCTTCTTCGACGGCGGCCCGGCCCTGAACAGCGGCATGGTGGCGGCGCTGGAGGACGAGCTCATGCTGCAGGTCGTGGTCCCGGCCGCGCCGCAGCTGACAACAGCGATCGGCGCGGCAACGCTCGCACGGACCGCCTGGATCGATACAGGAGAACAGGTCAATGCCTGAACTCACCTCGGCGCTGGTCATGGGAATGGGATACGGGTTTACCACGTGCAGTTTTGCCTGCCTCCCGACGCTTGCACCCTATCTCCTGTCCTTTGGGCAGGGATTCCGCGATGGGGCCTTGTCATCGCTTTTCTTTGCATCGGGGAAAGCCGTTGCCTACGCGGTCCTGGGCGGAGCAGCCGCGCTCGCGGGGAGGGGTTTGTTTCCCGAGGGCGGCGCCGCAGGCCGCTGGATCTACGGCTCTGTCCTGGTGCTGACGGGCCTGGCCCTGCCGTTCATCAGCCGCAACCATTGCAGCGGCAAAGGACGGACAGCGGCATCGGGCCTGTCCCTGTTCGCCGCGGGGTTTTCCTCCAGCCTGACGCCCTGTCTGCCCGTTGCCGGGCTGGTCGCCGCAGCCGCCGGTGCCGGGTCAATGCTCGCGGGCGCCTCGCTGGGTCTGGCCTTTGGCCTGGGCATCGCCCTTTCCCCGGTCCTCATCGGCGGAGGGGTCCTGGCGCTCGTTGCAAAAACCGTGCGGCACGAAGCGCGCCAATTCGTTCCGATGATCCGATGGATCGCAGCAGCGGTCCTCATAGTGATGGGGACCGGAATTCTTGCAGGAGGTTGAATATGGAATGGCTTAAACTCACCGTGGATTACGGCGTCATCGGACTGCTCCTGTGCATGAGCATCGTCGCGGTCGCCATCGCCGTCGAGCGATTTAACGCTTATAAACGGATCAGGACCGCCGACTTCGCCGATAAAAAGGAGCTCGAACTGGAACTGACCAACAAGCTCCACGTCATCGCCACGATCGGCAGCAACGCCCCCTACATCGGGCTCCTGGGAACGGTGCTCGGCATCATGCTCACGTTCTATACCATGGGCAGCCAGGGGTTCATGGACAGCGGCGCGATCATGACGGGGCTGGCGCTTGCGCTCAAGGCAACGGCCATGGGCCTCGTGGTCGCCATCCCGTCCACGGCGCTCTACAATTTTCTGCTCCGGCGGGTAAAAGTACTTGTGGGACACTGGGAGATCGAAAATGGACGAAAAAGAATTTAACACCATGAACGTCATC
>MHDY01000215.1:14781-17363 GCA_001803705.1 Nitrospirae bacterium GWC2_56_14
TGACGATCGTACTCACCACGTCCACGTTCATCGCCACCGGAGCGATCCCGGTAGAACTTCCCCGGGCCGCGAAGGCGAATGAGGTCGCAGCAAGGATGCAGACCATCGAGATCGACAGGCTCGGCAAGGTTTTCCTGAACGGGAAACCGATCCGTATCGAGGAGCTGGGTACTTGTATCTGCACCCTGGACCGGTCAATGCCCATGCTGATCCGCGCGGACCGGGAGGTGGGGTTGCAGGCTTTTGTGGACGTCCTCGATGTGGTCAAGAACCTGGGCTTCCGGAAAGTGAGCCTTCTGACAGAGGTCAAGCGATGAACGTTCAAACGCGGGCCTACGGCATATCCCTGGGTATTCATGCGCTGCTGTTCAGTTCCCTCCTCGCCCTGGGGTTGATCGCGCCAAGGACCAGGGCCGTGACGCTCGATTTCAGCCTCGCCGGCTCGGCAACAACGGGACAAACCCCGGACGCACCGGCCAGGCGCCGCACCGCGGCAGCGCGCGCGCAAAAGACCGTGACGCCGGTCGCGCAGGATGATCAGGCGGTACCGATCCGGAAGGAGCGGATCGAGGAGGTCCCGCAGCCGGTTTCGCAGCAACCCGCGGCCGGAAACAATGACGCTGAAGGAGCAGAGGCAGCAGCGCGAGCAGGGTATGTCTCCGCCCAGTTCGTGAACATCAGGAACAAGATCATCGGGAACCTGAACTATCCTGCCATCGCCCGCAGGATGGGATGGACCGGAAGGGTGTCCGTGGCTTTTACCGTGTGCGTCGACGGAAGTGTGGAAGAACTTTCCGTTATAGAAAGTTCCGGATTTCCGATCCTGGATAAGAACGCACTGGAAACGATCAGGAAGTCCTGCCCCCTGCCGAAACCTCCGGTAAGAACGGCACTGATCATGCCTGTTGTGTACCGCCTTGAATGATGTTCCGGCGATCTCGCCAGAAATGAATTTCGGAGAACCTCTTGCAGCCCGCCCCGCGTGATTATCGTCTCTTGATTAAATTCCCCCGACAGGGTATATTGACAAACACAAAAATACCGGACGCAAACCAACGTAGTATCATAGCTGACAACAGCCCTTACCATGCATACCAACCTCACCCATAAGCCTCTCGACAGCAAACCTGCAAAACCGGGCGTCATCCCCCCGTGCCCTGTTGCCCCGGATGCGCTCAAGGGTATTCCGCGCCAGCAGACCAACCCTTCCCGCTGGGAAGGCCATGGCTGGCAGGCCTTTGTGGACGATCTTGCTGCCAAAGGAATAACTATTGAAGAGTTTAAGTCCGCGCGTGCGCTCTACGTCACGGACGCCGGCGGCATGGCTTATGGCCTTCCGCGGGGCGTGCTGATCGCGCGCACAACCGAGATGGTTTCCGAGGTCATGAAGGCTGCCCAGAAGCATTCTGTGCCGGTGACCGTGCGAGGCGGCGGGCTGACGACCGAGGGCGAGACCGTTTCATTCGGCGGGCTGCAGCTCGACATGCGCGGCATGAGCCGGGTGCTGGCCATAGATAAAGATAAACTGACCGTGCGCTGCGAAGCGGGCATCTACTGGCACTCCCTGGCGGAATCGCTCCGCCGGCATAAGCTCGATTACCTTTCAGCCCCGCTCAACATGACCGCTTCTGTGGGCGGCACGCTCGGCGTCGGCGGCATTGACATCAACTCACCGCGCCTGGGCTGCAGCGCTGACCAGGCCCTGGCGATCAGGATCGTCACGCCGACCGGCCAGATCCTGGAATGCTCCGAGACCGAGAACATCTGGTGGTTCAACCGCGTTCTGCTCGGCTACGGCCAGTTCGGCATCATCACGGAAGCGACACTCCGCATCAGGCCTTTTACTCCGCTCACCATGCATTATTTTTATTATGCCGACCTGCGCACAGCCATGGAAGACCTGGTCATGCTCTGCGACGAGGACGCTGCGGACTATACGGGCATCCTGACCATGCTCGACCGGGCAGTGAACCTTCTGGTTGCATTCGATTCGGACGAACGCGAAAAGGCGTTCTTCGCCAAATGGCGTTCGCGCCTCAGGGGCTTCGGCGAACTGGGCTTTGCGCTCCGCACAGGCGCGTACTACGCGCTTCGGCCCTGGAAGTTTCGCGAAGCGCTCTATCTGCTGGACAGGAAGCGCACGCTGCTCCCTGAGCTCCAGCCGTCCCATCATATGAGAAACGGCAAGATCGTGGACCGCACGGTGGTGTTCTCGCAGGCGGTCTGGAAATTCTGGGGCGGCAGGCAGATGGTCATACCCGACCTTGCCACGAGCAGGGAGAAATTCTTCGAGGCCATCCTGCGCGGCAACGAGGTCTGCAAAAAATACTTCCCCCACTACACCCTTTACTGCGTCGGCATCAAGCTCATCGGCCCGGCTGAGCGCTACGAGCTCTCGTGCATACCGCCCGATGCCGAAGGCATTGCCTACGGATGCGAGTTCGAGCCTATGCTGGAAGGCAAGACCTACAGCCGGGACCATCTGCAGTCGTTCAAGAACGAGATCTACGACATCGGCGTTGATATGGGCACGAGCTATTACCGCTTCGGCGGCATGATGAAGGGCTACATCCGGCGCGTGT
>MHDY01000216.1:0-2516 GCA_001803705.1 Nitrospirae bacterium GWC2_56_14
ATGAAGGAGTGCGGCAAGAACCGCGCGGGCTTTCACGGAAGGCCATTGACTCATGCAGTGACCGCAAAAAGTTCATCGAGTTCCGGGATGGTCTCGCCATGATCTATCCGATCCGCAATCACACGTAGAGCAAGTGCTTCAACTTTGGCAATGGAATCCTCACGCGTTTTACCATACGCCAAGACACCGGGAAGGTCAGATACTTCGGCAATCCAACGCCCGTCCTCTTCCTTTTCAACATCTATCTTCATTTTAATCTCCTCTGATAATAAATTTATCCGATTAAGGGGCTGTTTGCAAGCATAATTGCATCAAAGTTGGGGCGGTTTTTTACCCAGCTTGATTCGGATTAGACGGCAATATTAAGATTTAACAGCGCATAGAAATGCAACATCCCTTGCCCCCGTTCCTGTGCGGAACGTTTCTATGGTGCGTGAACCTATGGCTCTGGCGAATTCATCGCGTTTATTAGACAACCACTCTTTATGATGGCTACTGTGTTGATAGAGAATGAGCCAATGTGAAGGAGCCAGTCGGTAGGTCGGGTAGAGTGCAGCGAAACCCGACATTTTTCCTTACTATTCATCATCTCTGCAAATATTCCGGCATATAGCCGTCGGGTTTCACAAAAGGCGTTCTACCCGACCTACCCGGCTATCTCGAGAGATGTTTTCCGGGCTCATAAGTGCTTGACGACGCATCGTTAGAATCAACTTTAGCTTTCGCTTCGACTTGTCCAGCCCTTCGACTGATTACGTTGTCGCTTTTACAAACCGAAAAAGCTCAATATTCTCTTTGGCGGCCTGCGGGTTGGTGTTCACTACGCGCGACGAAGGGTGATGACAGCTTACGATACGCGCAGTGGTCACTCTGGAAAGGAACATATGCGCTTTTCGCGCAGCACCACCGACCAGAATAATGCACCGTGGATTGGGCATGGATTTCACTAGTGCAACCAAATACACGATTCCGGCACGTACATCAGCACCAGTAGCGGCTCGGATGGAAGTGCCCGTTTCGTTGCCAATGTACCAAGGCACTATGTTCCAGATTGCAATTTCATCGCGCGTGATGCCAGCCTCTACCAACTGTGCCCCAAAGTTCCTCGCCGACGGATCTGGATTTTCGAACGATATTTTCCCAGTTTGAACCGCTCTAGGTCCTGGTGCCTCAAGAAGAAACAGATACTTTGCACCTTCGTTTCCATTCTTCGGGTCAAACCCTGGAACCTCGGTAGTGAGGTTTCGGTCTTTCCGAATCTGGCTTATAAGATCAGCGAAGTTCATAACTCCTTTAATCATTCCTTCAACGCAGAGACTGCCGTGTCAAATGCGTTGCATACGTTTTCAATTTGAAGTTGTAGGAGTTCTTCATCGATTGGCTTCTTAAGGTGAGAATGCCTTTCAACCCACCCCTTGATCTTTCGTATCCGTGCTTCTCTTGTCGCTGGGTCAAAAATCTTTCGATTCAGGAAAGCATTCCATTCCTCTTCCCGTTTTTCATCGCCATTGCATAACGAGCAAGAAAGCACTCTGTTTGAAATGTGGTTAGTACCGCCACTCGTTGTCGGAATGAGGTGGTCTATGTGGCCTTCTCGACCCTCTCTTGTTAATTCTTTTCCGCAATATGCGCACTGTGAGGAGAAATGTTCCCAAATAGCAAGCTTCTCGGTTGCTGATAATTCACGATCAACAAATGCCCGTAAAGAGCGCTTGATTGTGTTTTTTGCCATTGAAGGAGTAACTCTGGGCATCCTTAATCCTCATTTCGTATAACTACTGTAGTCTGGCATGCTTTAAAGAAATGGACCTCCAACAACTTCAGGAGGAAATGATCGTCGTCCTGCTTGCCTCTATTTTTCCGGTGTCAAAAGAATGGTAATTTCTCTATTATTTCTCCAGCTCCTTCAGTGCATCCAGCATAAGCTTCTTGCCCTGTATCAACTTATTGACCAAACACAGGTCTTCCGGATGCAGCCTGAACCATTCGATCATATCGGTTATTTCAAGGATCGGCGTTGCGCACGCCGCCCGGGGACCCTCTTTGACCGGCGCTGCTTTTAGCGGCTCTTGTTTTACAGGATCTTCTTTAAAGAGTGCTTCCTGGGCGGGCTCCAGCGAGGGCTCGTGACCGGACAACATCCACTCGATGCTGAGATGATACTTCAGGCAGATATTATACAGAAGCTCGGCAGTCGGCCGGCCTTCGCCCCGCTCGATCTTGCTGACCTCTGCACGCGTGATGCCGAATTGTCTGGCGAAGTCGGCCTGCGTAGCGGTACCCCGTACGTCTTTAAATTTGGACCCAAGAGCCTTATAGTCGATAGCAACATATTCGCCGGTCAGCGCGTCCGGACCAATAGCTCCTTTTTCTTCCGTTGACATAGCGTACTCCTGTCATTCGAACGTTCCCCCTCACCCTACCCTCTCCCTCGTTGGGGAGAGGAAAGAAAAGAGAGGCGAAAGCAGTAACGAATCCAAACGCATTTGTGTTATTGATGGTCCCGTAAACGTCCC
>MHDY01000216.1:2559-5447 GCA_001803705.1 Nitrospirae bacterium GWC2_56_14
AACGAAAGGCGTTTGTATTACTTGATCTTCTTCATCAGCCAGGCCATGTTCTTGCCCAGGTTCTTCATGGTCTGCACGCCTTCGGTATCGTTATTCACTTCTCCAGGCTGCCTTCCCATGCCGATGTTCCAATAGCTCGATCCGGGGATGATCATCTCGTTGATCGTGAAAAAATAATTGAGCGAGTTGAAAACATTGATCGCGCCTGCGCGCCTGCACGCGACCACGGCTGCGCCTACCTTGCGCTTGTACATATCCGCGTTCGCGCGACCCACCATACCGCCCCGCTCGATCAGGGCCTTCATTCCCGCGGAAACATCGGCGAAATACGTGGGCGATCCAAGCAGGATGCCGTCGGCCTCATCCATCTTCTGGATGCACTCGTTGATGATGTCCTTTTCCACGGCACAGCGTTTATTCTTTTTCTCGAAGCATTTGAAGCACGCGATACAGCCCTGGATCGGTTTGCCGGCCAGGGAATAGAGCTCCGTCTCGATGCCTTCGGCTTTCAATTCATCGAGAACAAGGTTCAGGAGGATCGCCGTGTTCCCCTCTTTTCGCGCGCTGCCGTTGAATGCAATGACCTTCATTTCCACCCTCCTCGAAATTATTTATAAACCGGACAAACTGAAGCTCACGAATGTTTTAACCGCGAATTTACGCGAATGAACGCTAATCAAAAAGTCGTTCCATGACCCTAACCCGGACAAGCCGGAACCAAAATTTGCCACGAAGGCTCGAAGTCACGAAGAAAAACGAAAATTGCTTAAGAAGTTTTAATAATTGGATTAAGGCCGTACTTTGTGTCTTCGTGCCTTCGTGGCAAAATATTCTTGCCGTTTTGGGTAGAATTTGATTCGTAACTAACTATTCGCGTGAATTCGCGTTCATTCGCGGTTCATTATGTCGTGAATTGCTCTTACAGCTTGAAACGCTATCTCACAAACAAAAATTCTCCCACGTACAGCAGCAGCAGTATAAACCAGCCTGCGAGGATGACGAATTCCAGCGTCGCACGATAGGACACGCTGAAGTTCTCCGTGGCCATGGTGTACACGTCCTCAAGCGTGTCGAGCTTTTCCTTGATCTCGCTCTTCCAGCTGTCCAGGTGGAACTTCTTCGAGATCAGGGAATAGAGCTTTGCAGAATACCAGTCCCCGATCAGCTTGATGTTGCGCTCCACGGCCTCTGATTCAAGAATGGACTGGGTGCGAATCTCGATGATCTCCTTCACGATCTTCCGCACGTCCCGCGACCTGAGGACCGGCAGGCCTTTTGATGCGCCCATGAGGCGCAGGGTCTTTTCGAGCCGCACATCGAGATCGTAGTCGAGGATGCGCGATTTCAGGAGCTGGAGGTTCGCGATCTCGAAGAGCTCGATGTTGCTCGCAAAATCGCCGGACGCATCGAAAATGAACGCGCCGTCCCAGTCGACGATGGTAATGTCGTCCTTGCCGTACTTCAGGTACGTAGACAGCGTGGCCTTCACCTCTTCCTCGTCGAGTTCGATCCGCTCGTTCTTGAGAAAAGCGGCAATGGTGGCCCCGTATCGGGACAGATACACTTCGGGGTCGCCGCTGTACCCGGAAATGCAATACACGCTGTATTCCTCGTCGAACAGGGGATCGCAGCCGAACTCACCCAGGATCTTCCTGCACTCATTGATCAGCTTGCGTTTGAATTCCAGGGTGGTGTTGGACAGGATGTCGTCCATGTCCAGCGAAGCCTCGACAACCACCACGTCCGGTAAATAGGCCTTGACGACGAAGCGGACCTCGATGCCGTCGCAGTCCCGCTTTTCGACCCTGATGATCTTCTGTTTCGGGATCACGTCCGGGTAGCTCGGCGCGCTCGGCGCGTTCTTGTCGGTCCGTGCGGGAACGACCTCCGTGGCCTCCAGGTTCATGTCCGTTTCGCCAAAGAGGAAGACAACCAGCCGCCCGGGCACCTTTTTGTTTTTAGAATCCATGATCGCGGTCCTTCTCGTGGTGGGAACAGCGCAGCCGTTTCAGCGTCTGCCTGTTATTTTTTAAAAACCTTCTTCAGCAGATCCGTCACCCGGGCGGCAGGGTCCTTTCGGATCTTCTGCTCTTCCTGGCCTACAATGGTAAAAAGACCGTCCAACGCCTTGCTGGTGACATAATGGTCGAGGTCCACGGCCTCCTGCTTCAAGAACGGTATGGTCCTGGCCTTGTCCATCATTTCCTTGAACGACCGGGTCACGCCCACATCGTTCATGGCCGCGGTGACCGTTGGTTTGAATGCGCCGTAGATGCGGTCAAAGGTCTTCGACTTGAGGAAGGAGGTCGCCGCCGTGTCGTTCCCGCGCAGGATAGCCACCGCATCGGGGATGGTCATTTCCTTCACCGCCGCGACAAAGAAATCAAGCGCCTGCGGCGCCGCTTTTTCGGCGGCCCGGTTCATGCTGAGAATGAATTTATCGACATGCTTTCCCAGGCCGGCCTTTCGCATGACCTTTTCGATCCTCGCGATCTTTTCCGGGGCCGCGATCCTGATCAGCTGGTCGCCGAAATACCCGTCGACCTTCGAGACCTTGGTGACGCTGTTCCTGGCGCCAACGGACAACGCTTCTTTTAATCCCTCGGCGATCGTCTTCGCATCAAGCTCGCCGGAACCCCCGCTCCGCTCCTTCAGTTCTTTTTTTATCCGGTCGCGCAGACTTGCCTGCGCCGCAGGAACAGCAAGCAGGCAGATGACGAGCACCAGGAACGACAACAAGAACCGGTCTTTCATTCAGGCACCTCGGGAGAATAGGGAAAGGTCCCGGAGGTCAAGGCCTGTATGCCGAACAGGACCAGCGAGACCAGGCCCCAGGCAAGACCGACGACCACTCCGGCGTCCACAATGCCGCGCCACGGCTGATCCAG